>JAKFUT010000171.1 GCA_021732565.1 Candidatus Obscuribacterales bacterium | reverse complement strand
AAAGAATGAACCACAATCCATCACAACCCTTCCGAACGCAAAACCAGTGCCTGAAGGATTAAACAACATTCTATTGAAAGCTCTTGCCAAGGATCCGCAGCATAGATATCAATCAGCTCAAGAGTTGAAAGATTCACTGATACTTTTGCAGAACGACCGAGGGAACGAAATACCTCCGCCTGAAATGATTCTTGAACCGAAAAAGAGTTCACTTATTCCTCTGACCGCTGTAGTTACAGGTCTAATCTTGATGGCAGCTTCAATCGCCACATTCATTCAATCAAACTCGCGCTCGGCAATTCCAACTTCGTCCAGGTCTAATGGGTTGACTCCCAGACACCTTCCCTCGCGAGGAGAACTCTTGCGAGAGACAAGATCGCGTGCGTCTGCAGTGGAAGACCGGATAAGTTTCTATCGCTCGTGGCTACACCAACATGACAAAGAAGACTCACTGACGACCGCCACGGCCCACCAGTATCTGGCGGAAGACCTCTATTCCGCACAATACGTGGAAGCTGCAAAACTCGAATATAGTGAAGCAGATCGCCGGTACAAGGAGATAATCGATAGTGCCGTCAACGCGCACAGGGAAGAGAGCGGATACGTTTACAATGCTTATCTGGGTCGAGTGGTAATCGCGGATACGCAATGGCGAGCGACTGATTCAAATAGAATCGCCATCGAGGCTCTAACCCGTTGCTCTGGAATTACGAACAGTCCACAGGCACGGCAGCTATACCTTAGCCTGGCAGCGACATCCTTCTTTCTCAGACGTTACAAAGATGCAGCATTTTTCACAGACAAAGTGATCCAGGATGATGGAACAAGCTCTTCAAAGCTGCCTCTCCTCCGACTGCAGAAAGCGCGTGCTCTGTATTCTCTAGGAGATCATCGCACTGGAGATCAGGAAGTTTCTCTGGCAACAGAACTTAGTCGCAAGTGGAAACAACCAGCAGAAATACAACAGTGGCGTTACAATCTCGCCCTGACTCTAGACACTGATGGAAAAGCGGCAGAAGCGGTCAATATGTTTCTGGAGGTTCGCGATGAGGCGAAAAAGAACAGAGACCTGGACTGGGCTCACGCCTGTTCTACAGCACTCATCAACTTGTGGGATAGAATGAATCAGCCTGCAAGAGCCATCAATGAATTGAAAGAATTGTCAGCTGAGTGCACTAGCCAAAAGTACAACGAAATTCTCAGATCGTTCCTGATGGCAGAGCTCCAAAACAATCCAACCTCCCGGGCCACCGAAATTGTGCAAAGCGGTATTGGATTCATAAAGCAAAGACAAGCCAGGCTGGAGTTTATTCATTTGCTCGAGAGCGAAGGTCCATTGCCTGATGCTGCCAGACAAAGAACCCTGCGCGAGGCCATCTCTCGATTCAAGGAACAGATCGAAAAATTGCCTTCATAACTCGACTTCTCCGAAGCCCATCCGTAATTCCAGCTAACACGACGCCAGTTGCGTTTCTCGAGTATCTCCCAGTACCGCTAGAATCTCGTCGGTGTTGCCGAAGCGATCGCGTTCATTGACGGCTGTCGCACGTGCAACAATCTCGTTCATGCAATTAGATATCAGTTGCCTTCTCTCCCGCGGCTGCGATTGGCTAATCGGTTCAGGTTCGTGACCAGTAAGAAGCCAGTACAACACGCACCCCCGGGAGTAAATATCGCTTGCCGTAAACGGTCAAACTCATACACTTCGATTTCAATGACGCAAGAGCTATCGCTCGATTTGAACGTGAAGGGAAGATATTATCGACACTGTCTCACCCTAACATTGTCAAATTTTTTCGCTTTGGATTTTTAGACCGCAATACTCCATATATTGCAGCGAGCTTGCTTCGCTGGAACATACCAGCAACGGACCGGATTTTAACTTGCCAGCCGAATGAAGCAACGTGTGCCCCGACTACTTCTTCACGAAGACATGCTTGAAAAAGCGGGCAATCGGATCATAGTATTCGTCGACAATTCTTTCCTTCAATGGAATGATGGCATTGTCCGTGATGTGAATGTCTTCAGGACACACTTCCGTGCAGCACTTGGTGATGTTGCAATAACCGGCACCGCCTCGCTCTTTCAAGAATTTGAGCCGATCGCCTGTGTCTAGCGGGTGCATCTCCAGACTGGCGACTCGCACCATAAATCGCGGTCCGATAAATGCATCTTTGCGATTGCTGTCGCGAATCACATGACAGACATCCTGGCACAAGAAACACTCAATGCACTTGCGAAATTCCTGCACCCGTTCAATGTCTTCCTGATAAATAATCCAGTCGGCATCGGGCTTAGGTGTAAACGGCTGAATTCGTTTGTTCACCTCATAATTCCACGAGACGTCGGTTACAAGATCCTTGATGATGGGAAACGCCTGAATCGGTTCAACCATGATCTCCTGCCCCTGTTGGGCAAAACCTTCCATGCGGGTTTTACACATCAAAGAGGGGCGGCCGTTAACTTCCGCGCTGCAAGAACCACATTTTGCGGCCTTACAGTTCCACCGTACCGCAAGATCCGGTTCGATTTCTCGCTGAATGTAGTGCATCGCATCCAGTACCACCATGCCTGTTTCCACTGGCACTTTGTATTCTTTGAACGCGCCGCCATTCTTGTCGCCGCGCCACACCTTCATTCGTGCCTCAAGCATGTGCTACCTCCTTCTTCTTCAAAATTTCTTTTAGTTCGGCAGGCATCTCAGGAAGCGGGGTTTTCTCCAAATGCATGGAGCCATCGGGACCCCTAAATATCGAGGTGTTTTCATGCCCCAGTTTTTCGTCGGTCTCCGTGTAATCCAGCCGGCTGTGGGCGCCTCTGCTTTCTCGCCGAGAAAGCGCGCTGCGACCGATTGCTTCTGCCGCAATTGCCAGGTTCCTCAAATCACGACACAAGTGCCAGCCAGGGTTGTAAGCCTTACCGCCTGGTCCCCGCACTCGCTTAATTTCTTCTTTCAGCTCTTCCATCAGACGAAGACCCTTTGTGAGATCTCCCTCCTCACGGAATATGCTGAAGCATTCTCCCGTGATTTCATACATTTTCTTTTGAACGTGATATGGATTGGGTCCCTCACTCCGCTTGAGCGGTGCCTCAAGTTCATCAATGGCATCATTCACTTCAGCGTCTGAAATTCGCGGCAAAGTGCCTAAGTTGCTTGCATATGTCGCAGCCCCTCTGCCTGCACGTCGCCCGAAAACGATCAAGTCCGAAAGCGAGTTGCCTCCGAGCCGATTGGCACCGTGCATGCCACCACTACATTCGCCCGCAGCAAACAAACCAGGTACGCGAGACTCCGCAGTATCAGCATCAACCCGTATTCCACCCATGATGTAATGCATAGTCGGGCCCACTTCCATGGGCACTTTGGTGATATCTACATCGGCAAGGTCCTTGAACTGGTGATACATACTCGGGAGTTTCTTCTTTACCCGATCCGCCGGCTGATAACTTATGTCCAGGAAGACGCCGCCGCTGGGCGATCCGCGTCCCGCCTTTACCTCCTGGTAGATTGCCCGCGCAACGTTATCGCGGGTAGACAGCTCCGGTGGTCGGCGATGATCAGTTCTCAACTTGCCCGATAAAGTGTCTTCCACCCATAATTTTGCTTCAGCTTCATCGGCAGCGTAGTCATTCTTAAGTGCCTCGGGCAGATATTTCCACATGAAACGCTCACCAAGAGAGTTTCGCAGAATTCCGCCTTCACCACGAACGGCCTCAGTTACCAGAATTCCCCGCACACCGGTGGGTGCCACCATGCCGGTGGGATGAAATTGCACAAATTCCATGTCGATGAGATCGGCGCCGGCATCATATGCCAGAGCATGGCCGTCCGCCGTATATTCCCATGAATTGGAGGTTACCAGGAATGCCTTCCCGACGCCGCCCGTGGCCAGCACCACAGCTTTGGCGCGGAAAAGAATGTATCGACCATCCTCCCGGAAATAACCGAAGGCACCGGCGATTCGATCTTCATCTTTCAACAGCTTACTGATGGTACATTCCATGTAAACATCGATACCGGAGTGCACACCTTTATCTTGAAGTGTACGGATCAGTTCGAGTCCCGTACGATCGCCAACGTGGCAAAGACGCTTATAGGTGTGCCCGCCAAACGCGCGCTGCAGAATTTTACCGTCGTGAGTTCTATCAAATACTGCCCCCCATCGCTCAAGCTCAGTAACGCATTCGGGCGCTTCCTGTGCATGAAGTTGAGCCATCCGCCAGTTATTCAGGTATTTGCCACCAATCATGGTGTCACGAAAGTGCGTTTGCCATCCGTCGCGCGAATCAACCGTGGCCATGGCGGCGGCAATACCGCCTTCCGCCATAACGGTGTGCGCTTTGCCTAACAAAGACTTACACACCAGCGCCACACGTAAGCCTTTCGACGCGGCTTCGATAGCTGCTCTCAATCCAGCCCCGCCCGCGCCTACAACTAGTACGTCATGCTCTCTAGTTTCGTAATTAGACATATTTGTAGATCCTTTATTTCGCGACCAGGTTGGTAATCATGTCCATCGAGAAAAGCACCGGATCGGCAGGGATCCCGTGCCTTGCAACTACCGTGGTATACACGTCGGCGCCCATTACCGAGAACAGACTGATCCAGGCCCACATCTCATGTTTCTCGTTGAGTTTAGTAATGCGCTCCCATATAGAGAGAGACGTTTTCGATGCGCCCGAAGAAGAAAAGCTGTCAAGACATCCGCCTGCCAGGTGCCGGCAAGCATGGCAACCAAACGAGTAGCCGGAAAGCAATACAACATTTACAAAGAAGACGATCGTACCGACTGATATCTGGAAATAGGAAAAATTGAAGAAATGACCTGCCGCAAAGAGGGTCTGAAAAGCATCCCACCACAGCACGCCAAGAACCAGGGTAGCCATATAGAACGCATATCTGTGGATATTCTGTAGTGTCCAGATTCCCGATGATTCTCCGGTATAGCGAGGATTAGCGGTACCAGTCACGGCGCACGCTTTGGGAGTACCGAAGAATGCTCTGTAGTAAGCCTTGCGGTAGTAATAACAAGTGGCTCGAAATAACCCCGGTATAGGTAGAATCAATAAGGCTGGCGAAAACTTCCACCAGGAGAATTCCAGTTTCGGAGAATAAAAGGGTGAGAGCAAATTACCAACTTCGTACCAATTGTTCTCAAAAGCACGGTAGGTGCCATAAATGGCGAACAGCGTCAGCACTACCAATATTTTGGTGGGGTATGTCTGCCAGTCGTCGGTTCTGTGTGTTGCTCCGGTTGTTTTTCTCGAAGATGTATTGGTTTCGTTCATGTTGAAATCCATTTAAGTTGTGCGGCGTTTTAGAAAGGCTGCCAACCCTTGTCCGTCGCTACTATCCGCCCTCGGCAATGTCCTAAAGATTATAGCGCTGTTGCAACCGCGAAATGGCTATTCTTACGGCATTTATAAGCGCCACGGTTGTCGAGCGAACGAAGGTTGGCTCAGTCTCCGCTCAAGCTGAAGCATAAGTATCGATTAATTGAAGCGAGCGCACTTCGATCCGTCACAAACCTGCAAAGGTGGCAAAGGCCGGAATACCAACGCCGGTTCGAAGGCATGCATCGTTCAGCGCAACTTCTGAATGCCCGAAGATACCTTTAGTTTAGTGAACTTCATCATTTTGTTGTTAACCAGCAAGGCCGCGGCTCGCCAGAGAAGGTAAGTGGGGGTGTCATGCAACCGCCCCAGCACGTCTTTAAAGGTCATGCTTCCAGAGGTCAATTTAAGTATCTTTTTCATTGTGTCGATTTCATCGGCAGAAACCGACTTTTGCAATTTCTGCCAGAGATCATCGCTCTGGGATTCCGAAGTTGGCAATAAGTACAGATCTGGTGATGTGATGGCCATCTTCGACTGACGCAAATGACTACTTGCTTCTGCAACCTTCTGTTGAATCGCCGCTATGTCAGTACCGGTGCAATGTTCCAATCCTGTTCCCGATATCCGGTCGAGCTGTTCCGTCGATAATTCAGAGTAGCCTTGAAAACGGAATGTGCTACTGTCAAATGCCGACATTATCTCGACTATGGCGTGCTCACCAAGCAATCTGCCGCATCCTGCCTTCTCCGGCACACCCTCGTTGAAATAAATCCAGCCCTGACGTCCGCCCTGTTCGCTCACAGTGAGCAATCCGGTTTTACCCGCTAAAGATACAGAATTGAACATTTCTAATGGTTCGAAAAATTCAGAGTCAGCTTCTAGAACCTTCCGCTGCTTCTTCTGCTTAAAACTCGCCGGAACCGCTGAGGGCGAAATCACTCTGTTAGATTCATTTTGAGAATGTATGAATTCTATGCACAGCTCAACTTCTCCCATCAAATCTTCGATTCGCTGTGTCGAATCAGGATAAGATGCGGCTGCAACACTAATTGAAAGTGATGGCAATCCTCCCGGCCACGCGTTGTAACCTTCAACTGCGGCGCGGCCACGTTCGGCTATATCCATCGCTTTGACCAGCGGTGTATCCTCGAGTACCAGCAGAAACTTACAAGCACCAACACGATAGATACAATCGCCGAACAGCTTTTTCTTCCCATTCCTGCTGCCGGGCACAACTTTAGAAACTATAGAAGCCATGGTGGATATCACAGAGTCTGTAGTGGTCTTGCCCTGCGTGCTATTAATAGTCATAAAGTTATCGCAGTCGAAGAGCACCATGCTCATCGTGCGTCGGACATCGGAACTTTGTTCAACAGACTTGAATTCGGTGAAAAACTCCTGCAAACATTTTGCATTGGAAAATTTCGTAAGCGAATCTTTACGTGCTTCCATGAACTCTTTTTCAAAACGCAATATCAGCTGAACCATTCCCTGACAGGTTTCTACCAGTCGCGGTGCGGAGCGCTCAAATTTAGGCCGTCGGATGGTATCACGTGATTGAATAAAACAGCAAAGAAAGAATGCCGATTCACCCGACTGAGCAACGAAATATTGATAGAAACGAGTGTCGGAATCTTTCGGGGCGAGGCCCGCCAATCCCAAGCGTTCGACTTCCTTGAACTCAGCGCCTCGTATTTCTTGCAGATTCTTCAACTTCACGGCCCATTCCGAGTTGTTCCCCGGAACATTAGACAAGCCCGATTCAGTCAAACCGCTATGGGCGCAAATGTCCAGCAGCAACGGAGGTTGCACGCGAACTGCAAAACAACTGGCGATCAGATTATCAAATTCGTTCTCAAGACTATTGATTATCTTTTGACCCACCGCGGATGATGACGAGCAGGTTGACAACTGCCGCGATAGTTTATTCACGAATTTATCTTGCAAGTCTTTGGATACAGCATCCATGAGATCTGTGCGGGTAGACTCCAAATCCTTACTATGAGCGGTCTTCAAAGATTCCATCATCACGGTTACTTCATCGCACAGACCAGCCACTTCACTAGTTGTTAAAGCTTCGGGTCGGACTTGAATCGAATCCCCCCGGAGATTACGAGACGCATTGACGATTCGGCGCGCTCGAGCCAGCGGTGAGATCACAAGGAAATAGAGCAACAACGCTTGAACAAACAACAGTAGCCCTGATGCTACAAGAAACATCGACAAAGACATCGGAAAGAGATGCCCAAGTACACACACCAAGCCCAACACTGCCGCTGAGGCAACAAGCCAATACGCAAGCAGGGGGAGACTGAAGGAGCGATCGATTTTCGGTGCTGTCATAAGATAAAGATGAGGAGGAAGGGCGGTTCAAAAAGATCAAGGATGGTATCAGAGCGAGCAAAACGAAGAGGAGTCTGCAGTAAGCGGATTCGCGACGAGGCTAGGACCGAACCCCGGGGTGCCAAAAGAATGTCTCTTTCCACCGATCTTGCAGCAAACCTGCGACACTGCCTTAGTTATATACCCTCACGCCCGCCAAACTTAATATTCAACCAAAGAATTTGGAATAAGTGTTGTGCAGTCACAGCCGTGAGGTGCAACAATGCCTGATAACAATTGGTCGAAGTCTAGTCGAAGTGAATACCACTCGACCAATCCAATCCTGCTAACAGCAATATGCTCTCCACTATGGAAAGTACAATCATGAGACCAGCAGGCATGAAGCTTTTCGACTTGGCAAATCTCATGCCAAACACGCCAGCGAGCAAAATGGCAACCACAAGCCCCGCCGTTAGCCCTGTCTGCGGATGGTCGTTGCTAACGAAATAGCAAACTCCCAAAATAATGCCACTGGTCACTCCAGCAATCAGTGAGGGTTTACTCTGCGCTTTAACGAACCCCATTACCCCACCGCCAGCCACTAGGATAGCAAATACCAGCAAGGACACCTTGGCAACCGCGGACCCAACTACAATTGAGGTCATCTTTCCTCTCACAAAAGCCTCGACAGCATAACAGATTAGTAGCATCACTATCCGAGACTGACCTAATATGGTCGGCTGCAGATACCGGCGGAATCAGGAGGGAAGTCCAGGAGCCGCCCGTGTCTTGCAGCCATAGCATCGCCGTTGTTCGCGCAACATTCCACTTCTGGCGGGCAAGATGCCCGCGCCCCGGGGAAAACCGCCTTTCAGGCGTGCGGTGCAAACCTCCTTGCCGCGGGGGGAAATAAGCATCGCCGTTATTCGCGCAACGCGCCGCTTCTGACGGGCAAGATGCCCGCGACCCTAAGGGGAAGCACCTTTACGGGCGAGGCTAAGTGTGAAAGCGTCAGTTTTGCCGTAGAGCTTTGCCGTTATTTGCACAACGATTACTGACGACATGAATGCCGCCCTCCGCAAACGAAAAGACAGTGAAGAGGGAATGAAAATAGTCCCGAATCGAGTCATAGACGGTAGATTTGGCTTCCCGACCAATACGGATGGGCGTAGTGGTTGGAATCCTGCGTGCATAACGTACGTCTACAGGGGTATCATGCTATTGTGGCACCTCGTGCCGATTACGACGATAGCCCTGAACCCCACATCATGCAGGATGGATACCGATGAAGTTTAGAGATCTCCCGAAAGTTGCGCTGGGTTCCGCGTCAGTCTTAGCGGCGTTGTATGTCGGGTTCTCACCGAGAGTAGCCAAGAACCTATATGGCAACATGCTGTTCCATCCATATCCTTACCCGGAAGGTGACTATCAAAGTGGTCACATTGCCGGTCTGGTCTACCGCGACGTTTTTTTTGAGTCGCTCGATGGGACAAGATTGCATGGCTGGTATTTTGAGCAAACAGGTGCCCGCCGCACTATTTTATTCAGCCATGGAAATACCGGAAACCTTTCCGATCGTCGATCTCTTGTGGCTTCGGTGCTTGCCAGTGGTGAGAACGTCTTCATTTATGATTATCGAGGATACGGACGCAGCCACGGAAATCCAGATGTTCAGGGCGTCATAGACGATGCTTGCGCCGCCTATGATTACCTGGCCAAAGACTGCGGGCTGGCTTCCGATGAAATCGTCCTCTACGGAGAATCACTGGGCGCTGCCATAACCTGCCAGCTTTCCATTCGCCGAAAGTCCGCGGGAATTATTTTGCAGTCGGGTTTCGCCTCACTGACGAGAATCGGACGAGAACACGTACCCTTGATGCACCTGTATCCGGCCATTCTTTTCCCTCACCCCTTATTAGACAATTTGAGGATTCTGCGGTCGGAACATGCGCCACTACTGATAGTGCACGGAGTTAAGGACACTACGGTTCCCTTCCACCATGCCGAAGAAATGTACGCACGTGCGCGCGGTCCCAAGACCCTGATAGTTTTTCCTGAAGCAGATCACACGGATATACCGGAAGTTGCCGGAGACAAATTTATAAGCGCGCTTCGCACATTTCTCGGTGGGCTGCCGACCGTAGATGTAGAAGTTGTGATCAGCGACTGAGCGCGAAACTGAATGTTATCCGAGAGTCGCGATCCCCCGCGAATTGACGGTCTTGAGATCGAGTCGGTATTGGGCAGTGGCTCAAAATCCACGGTTTTCAAGGCTCGTCAGACCAATTCTGACAGAATTGTCGCAGTAAAAATTCTCACCGACTACCAAATACAGGAAGATGTGCAGAGACTGCAACGAGAGGCCCGTCTTCTGAGCCGTTTGGAGCATGCCAACGTGGCTCGAGTCTGGCAATTCGGCACAAGCACAAATGGCACTCCATTCATCGTGATGGAATTTATTGAGGGGCGTTCACTGGCCCAACGATTGAAAACCGGGCCGCCTTTGCAAAGAAGCGAAATTGAGCGAATCTTTATTCCCTTGCTCGGAGCACTACAAGCGGTGCACGATACGGGAATCATACATCGAGATCTAACGCCATCTAACATTATGCTGTTTGGCGCCGATAATCTGAATGAATCACCAAAGTTAATCGACTTTGGCATCGCAAAGGTGGTGGCTGCCGATAGCTCGACCAATAGTGCGGGCACCACTACGGCTTTGCTGAGAGGTACACCGGCGTATATGAGCCCCGAACAATGCCAGGGAAAGCCTATCGACAACCGATCGGATTTATATTCCCTTGGATGCATAATATTTGAATGTGCAACCGGTGCGCCACCGTTTCAAGCCGCGTCGGCTCCAGAAATTATGTTGAAGCACATCAATGAAGCTTTGCCCGCAAATACGAAACTGTCCCGCTCTTATAGAATGTCATCGGCTATGGCGTCATTCCTGTCTAAATGTCTTCAAAAGGATCCAACCAACAGATACAGTTCAGCTGCGGTTGTTCAGGCAGAGCTGTTGGAAGTACTACACGAAAGCGACGAATGTGAGATTAGTGCTCCCCGAGATCTACCGGATAAGAGGCCGGGGTGGCAGGTTCTACCTGTCCTCATTTTGATGGCGACAATAGTTGCCTTTGTATTCATCACGCGATTCAACAAAGATACAACAACCTTATCGAACTCGCCCCGTTCAGGAAAAGAACTGAGCGCCCAAGGATTGAATGGACTGAGGAGCCTCGCGGAGAGGCTGACACGAGAGCACAACTACGAGGGAGCGCGAGAAGCTTATCGTCAGGCGATTACAAAAATCAGCTCGAAAGAACCTCATCGTGAGGTCTATAAACTCTACGGTAGTCTTGCCACATGTCTTCGAAGTCTGAAAACTCAATTTCCCGCGTCAAGCCATAAATATGAAGAGGAGACGGTTGCAGTATTACGCACAATGCTGCTTAAAGTGGCACAGAACAATGACTTTACGGATCCACATTATGGTAACAGCCTTATTGCGCTAGCATCGTCGCTCCATACACTTAATAGAGACCGCGAAGCCCTCGACTTAATGACGACTAACGAAAACTCCATGAAGAAAAGGTTCAGCTTATCGAGTCTTCCTTACCACTACGCTCTAAACGCAAAGATTTCCCAACTATCGAACCAAGGTAGCAGTGGTGAAGCGATACAGCTAGCGGAAAAACAGCTCTTGCTCGATCGAAAGCGGCAGATTCCAAATGCAAATTTAGTCGCCGAAGATCTTTCATTGCTTCTCCCGCTAAAAATCGTAACCGGTCATGGATGGAAGCCATCATTACAGGAAGCAGCTAATTTGCTCGCAGATCCTTCAATTGTTCTTAGTAAATCCGTTCGTGGCGTTGCTTTAGACAGTATCTCAACCGAGCTGGTAAGCAACAATGAATTTAAGTTGTGTCAGAGTTTTCTCGAGCGAGCACGAATTGAAGAGACAAGAGATGAAGACGGGACACAGAGCGTCCTGTACGCTCGGCTTGGCACGCTGTATGCGCGACAAGGAAACCGCGAACAAGCGCAAACATTACTGCAACGAATCAAGGAAATGCGAAGCACTCTGCAAACAGGGATGGAGCGCGTCGAGCCCGAATTGCAAAAGCTTGAGACGGCCATCAAGTCTAGTACAAAGGAGATCTGATTGCACCGGCTTCCTCTTCCGCGGATCTGCTCATTTGTTCCCTTTAATTTTCAAAGTAGAAACGACTTTCGTGCTCAGATTAATCGTGCGAATGGCCCCGTTATTAGTATCAGCCACATATATGGTCTGGTCGAGGATCGCAAGGCCGGATGGTTCGGAGAAGCGAGCACTTTTGCCTTCCACTAATCCTGCGGTACCGCTACCGGCGAAAGTCTTTATGGTTTTACCCGCAAGGTCGATAACCTTAATTTTGTGATTGTAGCTATCGGCAACGTATAACTTGCCGGCATGCCACAAAACTGCCAGAGGGTGCTGCAACCGAGCATCCTGAAGTTTCCCGTCCACATCGCCAAAAACGAATAACCCTTTCCCGATAAGCGTGGTCACTTTGGCGGAAGTAAGATCTACACTGCGAATGGCACTAACCTCGCTGTCAGCCACAAAGAGGTCTTTACCGTCGGTTGATAGTCCACTGGGTTGAGCAAGCATGGCCCGATATCGTTCACCATCGACAATTGCTTCTCGCCCCGAGCCGGCGAGCAGCTCAAGTTTCTTACTAGCCGGTTCATAGGTCCAGATCTGGTTAAACCCCGCCATGGCTATATAAAGTCGATCTTTATACCAGCATAAATCCCACGGGGAATTGAGCGCGGTGGTAGCCGGTGCACCGGCATGACGTGAGGTTCCTTCTTGTCCGGTACCAGCTACGGTGCTCACTATCTTGCTCTTCAGATTAGCGGACCTGATACTGTGATTCTCAGTATCCGCTATAAAAAGTTCATCTCCATGTAGCGCTAGCCCCTGTGGCGCTTTGAACAGCGCGGTGGAAAATGTCCCGTCTTTAAACCCGGCACTACCAGCACCGATCACTTGAAGAATACTTCCGTCAGCATCGCAGACGACGACACGATTGTGACCCGAGTCAGCGATGAATAAATGCTTCGTTTTTTCATCAGCGATAATTTTGCCCGGAAATGACAAAACCGATCGTGCGCTCATCTTAGCTGATTCAAGCGACAACTTTAGCGGACCCGGCTTCAACGTTTTGTTGGTCCGAGCAGTGGCGATCAGGTTTGCTATATAAGGATCTGCTTCTACGACGCCGTTCTCGCCGCGAAAAGCCACCTGAATTTTCCCGACCGGGTCAATTAGCACATAGGATGGCCAGGCGGTAGCCCCGAATGCATTCCAGATTGCATAATCAGGATCATTGATCACCGGGTGCTCGATATGGTTTCTGGCAACCGCACTGCGAATATTATCGAGGTCTTTCTCGTTGTTGAACTTGCCCGAATGAACGCCTATTATTACCAGGTCATTCGGGTATTTCGCCTCGAGCTCTTTCAATTTTGGAATCACATGCATGCAGTTTATGCAGCAGTAAGTCCAAAAGTCGAGCAGCACTACCTTTCCTCGCAGATCCTTGATGCTTAGCGGATTGCTGACATTGAGCCATCCTTTGGCCCCGTTGAACTCCGGCGCGTCATTAAGAACACGATTCTTTGAGGCTACACCGGCGGCACCACCTTTGGTTGCGGAACCGGCACTAGCATCCGGTCCGGCTGCCAGTGCGGCAGCCGGTATAGCGGAATTAATGAGCAATCCGACTGCCCCGAGAATCAGGGCGGCTCTTATTTTGAGAGCACGCTTTCTCTGCGCTGGCGAATCAGATTGAGAGCAGAACCGGCCTTGAACCACTCGATTTGCTCCTGGGTTAGGGAATGCTTCAACGAAATTGTGTCGCGAGTGCCATCTTCGTGCTCAAGCGTTGCCTGAACCGGCTGACCCGGCGCAAGTTTGTTCAGACCGTGAATGCTAATACGGTCTTTCTCCTGAACTTTGTCGTAATCAGCGGGAGTGCCAAACGTAAGCGGCAGTATGCCTTGCTTTTTCAGGTTCGTTTCGTGGATACGAGCAAAGCTACGCACTATTACCACCCGGCAACCCAGGTAGCGAGGAGACATTGCCGCGTGTTCGCGACTGGAGCCCTCGCCATAATTCTGGTCGCCAATGACAGCCCAGCCGCGACCGTTTTTCTTATAGTTGCGCGCTACCTGTGGATACGCTCCGTACTGCTGCGTTAGCACGTCTAGTCCTTCCCCTGGCTTGGAGGTGAATGCATTGACTGCTCCGGTGAACATGTTATCGCTGATGCGATCGATGTGCCCCCGATAACGCAACCACGGACCGGCAGGAGAGATATGATCGGTGGTGCATTTTCCATAGGCTTTAACCAGAATCGGCAATGACTCCAGGTCTTTTCCATCCCAGGGGCTAAACGGTTCAAGAAGTGCCAGCCGTTCGCTGACGGGATCAACTTCAATTTGAACCTTATCAAAATCGCTAGCGGGTGCTGGCGGAATGTATCCTTCGAACTTGGTCACAAAACCATTCGCGGGAATCTCTGGTGCTACCGCAGGCGGTGTCAACATAAACTCGCTGCCATCAGCCTTGCGCAGTTTATCGGTTAACGGATTGAAAGTGAGTTTGCCGCTAAGCGCAAATGCAACTACTATCTCGGGGCTGGTGATGAATGATAATGTTTCCGGGTTGCCGTCGTTTCTTGCGCTGAAGTTGCGATTGAAAGACGAAATAATGGAATTCTTCTCACCCTTTTTAATATCATCTCTCTTCCACTGACCGATGCATGGACCGCAAGCATTGGCCAATACGATGGCACCAGTCTTCTCGAGCGTCTCTAACTGGCCGTCGCGTTTAATGGTTTCATAAATTTGATCCGAACCGGGAGAGACCATGAGCGGCGAGGCAATTTGCATTCCATGAGCAGCCGCCTGGCCTGCCACGTCAGCAGCTCGAGTCATATCCTCATAGGAGGAATTGGTGCAACTACCAATCAGTGCATATCTGAGGTCTTCGGGATAGCCGTGCTCTTTCGCGTCTGAAGCCATCTGCGAAATAGGCCGAGCCAGATCGGGGCTGTGCGGCCCCACCACATGCGGTTCAAGCTGATCCAGATCGATATGGACAACCTGATCATAGTATTTGCCGGGATCAAGCTCTACTTCGGGATCTGCGGTGAGATGATCGGCGTATTCTCTGGCTAGCTGCCCGAAATCACCTCGGTCCGTTGCCTGAAGGTAAGTAACCATCCGCTCATCAAAAGGAAAAACAGAGGTGGTGGCACCAAGTTCCGCACCCATATTGGTTATGGTGGCTTTGCCGGTGCAACTAATTGACTTAGTTCCTGCGCCAAAATACTCAATAATAGCGCCTGTGCCGCCAGCTACGGTAAGGATACCGGCCAATTTGAGAATCACGTCTTTAGGTGCGGTCCATCCCTTTAACGACCCGGTGAGCTTAACACCGATTATCCTGGGCCATTTTAGAAGCCACGGTTCACCAGCCATAACATCTACGGCATCGGCACCACCGACTCCGATGGCCAGCATTCCAAGCCCTCCCGCATTTGGTGTGTGCGAATCGGTTCCGATCATCAAGGTGCCAGGGCACGCATAGTTCTCGAGAACAACCTGGTGAATAATGCCGGCACCTGGTTTCCAGAAGCCAATTCCATGTTTAGAACTGGCTGTTCGCAGAAATTCATACACTTCGCGATTCTCTTCAAGGGCGACCTTCATGTCTTCGCCTGCTCCACGTCGCGCTTGAATCAAGTGATCACAGTGGACGGTACTGGGTACAGCTACTGTCCTGAACCCGCCCTGAATAAACTGCAACAATGCCATTTGAGCCGTAGCATCTTGCATCGCCACACGGTCCGGCTTCAAACTAACCACGCTCTCACCGCGTACCGGCGGCTCACCGTTCCAGTTGTCGAGGTGGGCGAGCAAAATCTTTTCTGCCAGTGTCAGTGGACTATTGTAGACTTTTCGAGCCTTCTCCAGCCTTACGGAGCCGGAGTCGTACAGTTTCTTGATATCCTCGAATTTGAGCTGGCTCATGATTCTCCCTCACCATCCACACGAACGAGTACGCAGTCTGTCCAATCGTATATTCTAAGTCCGAGGGTAGCAGAGCAGGCATGTTCCCCCCCGCGATGCAATGCGATCTTAAGGATCTGTCCATATTCGACAGAAGTCAGGACCCGATCGGTTGCGTTATTAAATACCCCGAGTACTGCCCGCTGGACATTCGGGATTACGCAAGAAAACTGGCCGCGTCGGCGCTGTGCGAACCATGAAGTGCAATGTTAGAAAACTGTCGCACATGACGTCAGCTTCCATGAAGAACCATGGTGGGAACTTCCAACGCACGAAGCAGTAAAGTGCGATCTCCAGAGGCCACCGACGCGAGAGCTTGGCGCATCATGCCCGTGAGGTCGTAGCATAGGAATTTGGGTAAGCGGAGCATTAAGCAACGCTACTTAATCCGGTCCTGACGTTCGCTATAATTGCCTCGATGGCCCGGGTAGCTGGCATCACCCTACTCACAGGCCAACAAGCGTTTACCTTGACGTGACATATGTGAGATATAGCTGGTCGCGCACTTGATTCAGGAGACGGACAGAATCGTGTTTCCGTCCTCAAATTAGACCTATTGAGATGCACAGAACTTTGGAGAACCCCATTGGATAAAGTAACTCTAAGAGTGAAGCGATTGCCGCATTGCCGGGAACTTCCGCGCTACGCCACTCCAGGCTCGGCTGGTTTAGACCTGACTGCTGCTCTTGACGGCAACTATACTCTGGAACCGGGCAGACGATTCGCCATGCCAACGGGAATAATTTGCGAAATCCCCCCCGGTTATGAAGGACAGGTTCGCCCGCGATCAGGGTTGGCTGCAAAGGCGGGCATTTCTCTGACTAACTGTGTAGGCACCATCGATAGTGACTATCGCGGCGAAGTGAAAGTACTGCTGATTAATCATGGTGATGTGCCCTACACCTTCGAGCCCGGCGAGCGCATCGCACAACTTCTAATCACACCGGTTCCTCAAGTAGAAGTGATTGAAATCGACGATGTATCCGAAACCGTCGAGCGCGGCTCCGGCGGATTTGGCTCAACCGGACGCGGCATCCTCAATTCAGCAACAAACAGTTTGTAATCCAGGTTCCGCTTCCAGTTCAACACGTCATACGAATCTCGACATAACTGTCGCTTCTGAGATTAGAGGCGGCTCATATATCTTCGACTCCATCATGAATCAGTTGTATCAGTGGGGAGAATTCCCCTCGAGTTGGCTCTCGAAATCGCCAACCCCCGCCCGGGGTGGGAACACCCGTATTCTCATCTCGACACAATCCGCTGACAATAACTGCAACTTATCCAACAATCAGTATGTCGCGGTGGCAGTCAGGGTGTAGGTGCACATGCTCGAAATGACGGAATACCAGGAGAGGGGCGCCACTTCGCCGAGCACTGGACTCGCTGCTGTGGAATCGGAAATATTTTTTCCGTCTGTGCAAAAAGACGCACACGAAGCGTTAAGCAAGCTTCAAGAAGAAGCTCTATCCTGGTTACCGCGAATACCTGAAAAAATTTCGCAGCTTGCCGAGAAAGCAGCACTGAAGTTGTCTGACGCAGTAAAGTCTGCGGCGGCTAAAGGTCCCGAGAAAACCGAATGGACCATTGTGGTTGATCTGACCACAAATTTTTATGCAGGAAACGGCGTTACCAATCGGCTCAAAGAACTAAATGAGCTGGCGAAGCAGACTGAAGGAAAATCAATCACATTCGTGGTTCAGGCTCAGGTACCCATAGAAGGAGATCCGCTTGATCCGGAATTCGCTTCCTGGGACTACGACTATACAATTGATCGATACGTTATTCAAAACGGCAAAGTGACGAAACTGGAATCAGATTATTCTCAGGGTTACGGACAGGACCTGGAAGGCTTGCTCGCGCTCACCTGCAAACGTTTCGCGCCGGAAAAACTTGGTCTTATTCTAGACTCTCATGGCGATGGCAATCAGGGACTACAAGGTGACGCACGAATGGATCTGTTCTCCACCGGCGGAAACATCGGGGAGCTAAAAATTGATGACCTGACCAAGTCAATTAAGCGTGGGCTAAGAGATAGCGGAAGAAAGAAAATTGATCTTATCGATTTCGATTGCTGCCTGATGGGGCAGAATGGGGTAATTCAGCGGTTGAACGGGCTTGCCGACCATGTGGTGGCATCTCCGGAGACTGAGAACATAATTGGACAAAATTTGCGCAAACCGCTGGAGCGGCTAATTGCTAATACCAAACTTTCCCCGGCGGAATTTGCTGAAGACATAGTTTCAGCCTGTAAACAACAGAAGCCTCGAGACGGCGGATGGCTATGGAAGAAACCGGTGCCAGTCGAAACACTTTCACACTACGACGTTAAGTTTGCTCAAGCGTTCAATACTAGCTTGAATTCATTCGGCGACGCAATGACCGCAGCGGTGAAAGATCCCAAAAATGCCAAGGCAGTTGAAGACATTATCGACAAGACTTACACCTATGGTGGAAAGCGTCGTCAAATCTCTATTTTCGGTGTTTTTCTAGCAGAAGAATCCCACGGACGAAAATTCGATATCAAAGAATTTACTCAGCGGGTCGTGTCTGCCATAGAGAAGAAGGAGCTCAACGATCCCTCCGGCCAAATCAAGAAATCAGCAAATGAAGTATTGGCAAACCACAGCAAACTAGTTCGCTCATACTTCGGTTACGGGCTCTACGAGAAGCAGGGCGGGCTTTCCGTTTTTCTTCCCGGCCGGCATCTGCGCGATCCAGACTTCGCGGCGAAGACCAAAACAACGGTCTTTCAATTGCACAAGTTGGGCAATGAAGTTACAGAAGGCAACACACAAGAGCAGTATGCAGTAATCAAGAAAAAGTTGAAAGACGTCGGCTCCGAGATCGAATCCGCCTCCAAAGATAAGACCGAATTGAAGATGCTAGAACAGGTAAAACAGAAGTATCAAAAGGTTGAAAAATCATTCAAGAGCTTGGAATCTGGTCCAGCGCAAGATTTCGCTAAGAACCTGTCTCGGTTTCAAAAGGCGACGGAAGAACTCTCACGCTGCACGTTTTATGAAGGTGTTCTTCAAAAGGCAAGAGACAGAGCGAGGAATGAAACGGCAGATCAATACAAAGCGGAATTAGTTACTTCCGACAACGGCTGGGGGCGCTTCAGGCGAGCTATGCAGCGCGATTAGCCATTTCCCTCCGCCCTCGCTCCCGAAATCGACAACTTGCTCGAATCTACCAAGAGTTGGGCGTCTGCCAGGTGCAGCCCTTGCAAATTTTTCTCATCCTCAGCGCAATCCTCTGCTGCCTGATAGCGCTGTTGCCATCAGTTGCGAACTATACAACGAAACGTCAAACTCATTCTGGCTCCGGCTCCCGGCTCCTTCGGAATTGCATGGAGCCATTCGTCTTGAGTGCCCTGGCTCATATGAAGCAAAGAACCACTCGCCAGCGGAAACTTGATCTCACGTTCTTTCTTGTCTTTTCTTCGAAACACTATTGATCGCGTATCACCGAGGGAAACCACTGAGATCCAGCTACCAGGAAGCAATTCTTCGGTTATATCGCAATGAAATCCCAGTGATGAGTCGCCGTCCAAATAATAATTCACGAGGCAATTTGTCGGTAGATGGCCGAATCGCCTGGACAACTCGTCACATATCGGGATCAAACCTGGTTGCATCGCTGTTTCTGGATACGTCATTCCTGAATAATCGTACGAAACGCCGAAACTGGCTGTCAATCGAGCCCGTAACCGGGTATCCCAAGTCACGCCGTCCCGAAGTTCCGTCATCAATTCCATCGGACACGCCAAGAAATTATCGACGATGACAAGCTCCGGTTCAGAAAAGTCTCCAGTCACTTCAATTCTCCCCAACCAGAACTACTGTAACATCTGTTTTCGGTCACTTCTTGAGCCAATGGTTACATACTGCTTCCAAATGAAAAGAGTCCAAGTGACAGAAGAAACGGCGAATCGCCAACACGTGCTTTCAACTGCGAGTACTCGCTGAACCTACTCCCTCGCAGGTCCGTAGCTCGCTCCCTTGACTGCTGTTAAGTTGAGCAAAGACTGGATTGTTCAGGTTGGAAACCCTTGCGGTACCCGATGACCACCGGTGCGAGGCGGAGTAACGAAGAATAAATCGCCACCGCCATTAGCACTTGATAATTAATCAAACCGCGCCAAAGTGCTAGGATTTCTGTCATGCGCTACATATCCACATTATTTGTAATCCTTCTCGTTGCCGCACCTGCTGGCGCGAAGTCACAAACGAGTTTGTTTGTCAAAAGAAACCCGCCCCAAAACGCAACGCAGCGAAAGCCTTTACCCTCAACTGTGTCACTCAAATATAATTTTCGCAAGCCAAAAGAACGCGACGGGCTACTAGCTGAGCGTCCTTCTGTCACGTTATCCAAAGATAAGAGCATCAAACCCGACGTCAAACCCACGCGTTTTGTTGATCCACCACCGCGGTTCTGGACAGACCAGGGAGAGTCTTGGCGGAGTTCATCGCCAACTACTGAGTCCTAGTCTTAGCAAGTATTGGTCCTGACGTATCCGGCACATTGGTCAACGGTTATATACCATATTTTGTCCAATTGAACGAGGCTCAGTAGAACATCGCGACCGGTAGCTCCTCGGCGCAGGTATGCATTTCTCGATCAGTGCTACGGCAACCCCATATGTATGCTTCGTACCACAAATGGCTCAATTCATGGAAGGTGTTCGGAATCGTAACCTACGCTCTCTTCATGGACTATTTCATCTACGGAATATTGGTTCCATTAGGTCCCTATTCACCGGCAAAGGCGACCACCGAGTTTCAGTCTGGTATCTTGTTTGGAACCTATGCAGTGGGCGTTCTCGTTGCTACACCTCTCTTCGGCTATCTTGGTGATCGCCTCGGTTGCCGCCGCCCGATGATCATCGGCGTTGCTCTAAGTGCGGTGGCATCCTTTCTATTTTGCTTTGGCGGGCATTTTTACTTGGCCATTCTGGCCAGACTTGCACAGGGAGCGGCAGCGGCCGCAACGTGGACCGCGGGGCTTGCGCTAATTGCAGAGCATTACATAGACAAGCGTGTGCAAATGATGGGACTGGCCATGGTGGGCAGTACTGCCGGATCCGTTGTTGGACCTGTGGCCGGAGGCTGGCTGTATGATCTAGGTGGATACAATCTGCCATTTGCAATAACCGGAATTCTGCTGGCAATCGATGCAACGCTGCGAATTACGCTCTTGCCCCCGGAAAAAGGGTCGACTGAAAAGAGTCCGGACTTGAGAGCTTTGCTGTTCGATAAATCAGTTCTGGTAGCGGGGCTGGCCGTGGCAATTGCCGCAGCGGGATGGGGTATCCTTGAGCCGCTTCTCCCGAACCATCTACGAACCACAGGCGCGACACCCGGCCACATTGGGCTGCTTTTTACAGTTTCAACCATTACCTACGGATTGGCTGCTCCTATAGTGAGCCGGGTGTCGGCGCGCTTCTCGATCAGGTCAACGATCTGCGCCGGAATTGCAGCGATGGCTGCGACACTACCCTTATTGGCTTTATCGAACAATTTATACATCACCGGTCTTTGTCTATGTTTGGTCAATGTCTCGTACGCTTTTGTGCTGAATCCAACATCAGCCGAGCTCGGCAATGCTGTGGACCGACGCGGTCTAAACTGCTATGCAGCTGTTTACGCTGTATACAACATTACCTATTCGCTGGGCATGATGTCGGCGGACACCCTTGCATTAACGGCGGCAGGCAGTCTTTCATTTATTCAGATCTTGCTAACCATGAGCGCCATCCTGCTCCTATGTATCCCGTTGATTCTAAAACACATTCCGTCTGCTGCGACTGCGCAAAATTAATCTGCAACGGGATTTGTGAGCCACAAAAATGCCCCGTTGTCGGCAACGATCGAGCCACGGTCACCGCGACACTGGTTAAAGGCGACGAAGTAGCGAACCTATCGCAGGACGAGCATCCACGTGAGTTAAAGTTTCTCCGCTCCGTGTTGAAGAGCCCTTCGCTTTTGATGCGCGCTTGAGAAACCGGAACTAGCCACACTGACGCTGTCTAATCCTGCTACAGTGGTAACGCCTATTGACAGCCTCGTTAGCGCAGATATACTTTAGTTAGTTACCAGAAAGAATTTAATATGGCAGACTTCGCTCTCCAGTGCCGCAAATCACTCAAGCGTCACGCGGAAGCTATTTCCATTGTGGCCTTTATCTTCGCGGATTGTTTCGCTGCCGGCTGGATGCTGGCAGCCGGCACAGTTGCTGCAATTCTATATGTGGTTGTGCCCGCACTGCGCACCATAGTTACTCTTTCTCGTGTTGAACAAGTAACGTTCATGAAAGCGTATGTGAAAACTCAAAAAGTTCAAAAAGTGGGATTGCTGCTGTTCTGGTTGTATTCAGTCCGATTCCTGGTTTACTCAACAACTTCTGCCAACCTGTTCGCCGTTATGTCCAGTGACGAACACTTTCCCTCGCTTTCGAGCGCACTGTTCATGGGCGCTCAGCAATTCGTACCACTAGCCTTTGTCACGACTCCGGTACTCTTCTACGCGGCCGCATGCTTCATCGCAATTCATTTGAGATCACGTTTGAAAGCAACGAAACAGGATCCCGATTTGGTTCGGCAAAGACAACGTTGGTGCGGCGCATCTCACTTTGTCTTTCTCAGTGCATTTGTCGCAGGAATCTTAGCCGTCGCTCTCAACGTAAACGGTCCCGCGTACATGATCTCCAACTGGCTGCTCGCCTCAGCAAAAGATGCATTTTTATTTGGCGAGCTTGTAGATGAATTGCCTAATGCGGCCACTGCTGCTGCCAATGGTGTTGTTTACAACGCAAATGCTCCCCAGCTTCAAGCGGTCGACCTTAACGGGGTGTTTTCGAATCTCGCCTTTGTGCCACACTTCGATATCTTCATCATCGCTACATTTTCCATTACGCTGTTCGTTCTATTGCTGAAGTCGGTGCTCCGCCTCAATGCATTCTTGAGTTCCTTCTGCTGGCGGGTGGTATCGCCATGGTCGCTGCAAAACATCATAGAGGGATTTCTCGAAGCCTTACGGCTTCCCTCGCGCTCATTGACCTTCAGCGAGGCCCGTCCCGTGATAAACAACGCGGTAAGAACCCTCGTATGGCTCTTTCTGTGCTACGGAACATTATTCTGGATTTTTGGCTTTTGCGGCGGTCCGCTGGGATACGCAATTCAGAATTGGATGATGGCTTCAGCCGTAGACGCAGGGATCGGTACCGGCAGTGCGGCTCCTGATTGGCTATTTCAGCCTTCTTTCAGGATCTTCACGGGCTCGATTGTTGCGTTGTATGGAACCGCACCCGTTGCCGTTACTTGCGCAATCTTTTTGCCCTATGTGATGGCTCGAAAAATCACGGTAAACTGTGATGGAATATTGTTTTCACAGGGACCTTATCTTGCCCTTTTAGGACGCCAGTTCAGACTCTGGAGCGATCTGAAGAGTATGACTGTCAAAGTCGTGCCGGCCAAAGTGGCGCAGACCAAAAGCAAATTGAAGGCAAAATTTGCCCTCGCCTTTCGCAGTGGCGGTCGTGTTACTTTCACTAACTCACAATTGTCTGCTAGCGATCTCAAAGTACTTCTGGATGGGATCGATCAGCATGCTTCCGACTGCGCTGTTGATCCCAAAGTCTATGAGATATGCAATGAGCTAGTGTATGAGGCCGGAGAAGCGGCAGCATCAGACGGAATCGCCGACACTGCCATCGAAAAGATTCAAGACGAGGATTTCAAATCAACCATATTTGTTCCATTCAGCTCAGGCGAATTTCTACCTGGTACAAAAACTCGCATAATCAAACAGCTCTCGAGCAAACCGCTTTGCGCCGTGTATCTGGCTCGCGATGACGATGGACGAATGCTGACAGTAAAGCAGTTTTATCTGGCAGATGAGAATGATGAAACTAGAGCGCTGGCAAAGATACTGCAGCGTGAGTACGAGCTTTTATCCAGGCTGGATCACCCGGGGATTGCTAAAGTTATAAGTTGCTTCTCGTCTGAGAAATCGACTTTCCTGGTAATCGAGCACCGGCTGGGAAGCGACATGCGGGAGATAGTGAAAGAACACGGACCCAGATCAGAAGCGCTGACAATCGAATGGGCGAAGCAACTGGCCAAAATAATGATTTACTTGCATGGTGGAGAACCTCCTATTACACACAGAGACCTGACGCCAGACAACGTGATTGTTGGAGAAGACGGCCAGGTGAGGTTAATAGATTTTGGAGCAGCTCGCGAGTTTTTGACCGGAATTACCGGAACAATGCTGGGCAAACATTGCTATGTGTCGCCCGAACAGTTGAGAGGAGAAGCGACACCGCGAAGCGACATTTACAGTTTCGGTGCCACCCTCTACTTTCTGCTCACAGGTCGCGATCCCATTGCGCTTTCTCAATCGTCTCCATTAAAGAACGTGGAGTGCTCCGAGCCGTTGGATAGATTGATTCAACACTGTACAGAATTCGATGAGAATAAACGTCCACAGTCTTTCGAGGAACTCTTGAACAATCTGTGTGACATGGATCAGGGCTTCCGCATAAAAATTTCCCGCCACAGGGAAAAGGCACCAGCATGACAGCCGACAACTCTCGCAAGAAATCGCGTGTTGAGGAAGCAGAACGCAATGAATCAATAAAGCTGGTAGAAGCGATTCCACCAGAACAGATTTCAGAACAGGATTCATTGGTGTTACCCGCGTTCCTGCAGGTTGCTCCTTACGAGAGTGAAGAGTGCACTGATAGTTCGTTGTCAAAAGACGTAATCGACCTGTTACCAGGCAGTCCAATTCTCCAGTCAGATATAGCAGATTGCGATTTAGCAACTATTAGTAATGCATCAGCAGAGGATCACTCAAGCTCTTGCAATTCATCAACCATTGGTGATCCATCAACAGAGGACCACTCAGACTCACAAGTCGTGCAGCAGCAGAGTGTCGCATCGGAAACACCGATGGATGTGGAGCCCGGGGACCGCTCAAAGACCACGGACGAGCCAGCAAATCCTTGTCAATCGTCGTCGACTCAGTGCGGCAGCACCAACCATTGGCTCACGAATTTTATGAGTCGTACCAGTTGGTTCTGGAGTTTGAGTACGCCAATTTTTCTTCTCGCTGCAATTTCTGCCTGTCCGAAATTGGTATTGCTCTGGATAACGATTGTCCTCGCCAAGCCGGTATGTTTGTGGAGTTACAACCACTTCCCGACTGGCTGGAAGGATAAATTAAAGGAATCTCTCCCCAATGTTGTAAGAGATTCACGTTTTGTTCGCGAGTTCAGTCAAGGAGCCGATCAGGGGCTGCCATTCATCCTCTTCATGATGTATCTCTGCTGCATACCATTTGCTTTAGCCTGGATCGCTGTGCATTGGCTTCGCGGATTCTCGCATTCCTCGTCCACTGGTGATGCCAGTTCAGATTCATTTGTGTTCGCTCAGAATAACCAATCCACCGTTGGGCATTCAGAGACAAACTTCTATCATTCCCGTGCCTTTGGAGTAGTGCTATTTGCGTTTTTTGCTCTGGGAATACCGGCCTTCATTAGCTTTGCCGTGTACGAGAATCTCGGAATAGAACGAATGATGAACAGCACTGAAGTCAGCGCGATAACATTGCCGAAGTCATACTCATTTCCTCCCGCTCCATCAACGATGAAGATACCATCCTTTCTTTATCCAGAGCCCAAGCAGAACGAGGTGACCTCGCCCCCAGTCGTTGAAAATCCAAAAGCTCATTCCCCCCGGGAAACTGTGCTAGCCCGCGAGAAGACTGAAGGAAAATTGGAACAAGCGCCAACTGGCGGCAAGGACACTACCGGCAACCAGACGAACACGGGGACACAACAGGGCGAGGCCGAAAACGTCAATGAGCCGGAGCTTCAAGGCTGGACAAACGGTACAATTGGACCCCAAGGGGATAACTCCACGGTTATTCAAGGTTATAACGGTTACTGGCCGTTCCTGCGAAACACTGGTGTTGAACCAAAGAAAGCCTCCGTGTTTTTCGTCCACTTTTACCTGGTGAGTCTTGCTTCGGCGATCTCCATTCTGTTTTTCAGAGCATGGTTTTCATTTCCGCTAAATTTTCTTACAGACGACCATGACGTTGAATTCAGCGAATCAGGGATCAAACGAAACAATATGAAGAGCTGCCTGTTGTCTGTCCTTACAATGAACAGGTGGGCTATCGGTGGGGGGCCAGACTCGCTTCAATGGAGCGAAGTAAAAAGTTTGCGCCAGTTTGAGGAAGGTTTCGCCAAACTGACCCCCCTTCCAGAAACTGCGTTCAAGAAAGAATCACTGACGTACAAATTGCTCAACAAACTCGCAGCCTTCATGGAGGGTATCTGCTATCGTCCGCATGCGGGAAACTTCCTCGTCTTTAGCAGCTCGGAAGTGCCGAGAGACTTTGGACGCAGTATAAAGATCAATCTCAAGGGTCTAAGTCGAGCACAGCGTGCCAGGCTGTTTTACTCAGTAAAGAAATGGGCACCACATGTGGTGATTCACGGTGGTGTAGAGCAGCAACTTTTGGGATCGACAGTGCTGAAGGAGAATCGCTATACTCAGCTATGGTTTGACCTGTTGACCACAAGGACTCGATCGAGGAGAAACAATGTTTTGCCGTCTGGGGAGCAGTTGAAAGATGGAGAATATAGGATCGACCAGCGAATTTCATCTGGAGGGCAGGCGACAACCTATCTGGCAACGAAGACCTCCGGAGAGAAGTGTGTGCTTAAGGAGTTCATTCTTGCAACATCAACGGCTGGCGCGCTAATTGAATCCGCTCGAGAATTCGAGGCGGAGGTTGGCTTGCTATCTCAATTGAATCATCCCGGCATTGTTCGACTGGAAGACTTCTTCTCCGAAGATGGTCGCTTGTATGTCGCGTTGGAATATATTGAGGGACAATCGTTGCGACAGAAAATTCAGCACGAAGGACCGCTGAGTGACGCAGAGGTAGTGCGAATTGCTCAATCAATTTGCGCGGTGCTTGAGTATCTGCACAGTTGTAATCCACCAATTGTTCATCGCGATATTACACCTGAAAACATCCTCATCGGTCCGAACGGTACGATCAAAGTCATTGACTTCAGCCTGGCCGTGAAGCAAGACGGACGGCAGACAACGGATTCTTGTGCAAAGCAAGCCTTCACGCCACCGGAACAGTTTCGGGAAGAAGTTTGCGTACAGAGCGACATATACGCTCTGGGAGCAACGATGTATTTCCTGCTGACGGGTTTGACGCCAAAGCCGATCAGTTGCTCGTCTCCACAGAAAAAAGCCGAGCACGTTTCGCCAGAATTGAACCACATAGTAGAGCGCGCAACACAGCCAGAGTTAAGTCAGCGCTATGAGTCTGTTCACTGGCTCAAGTTAGATCTGGATAGCCTTCGCTAACAGTGGTGGCACCTGGCTTGTAGGATGATCGCAATAGCTAATAGAAATGGCGCAAAACTCAAACGATAGCTGACAAAAAAGCAAATCCATTTCCAGTCGGCGATTCCCCATACTCACAGATCAGCCCCATACTCACAGATCAGGGGAATCATTGCTTTCTTCTGATAAGGTAGTCTAGAGTAGTATCCTTACTGAAGCTGCTGCGCTTTTCTTCGAATTCTTCAGTTGCAGACCAACGACTCAGTGACCAGCTTAGGGCGCCGATCCCCAATCCCACACCTATTCCGATGAGACCGGGTCGGCGAAAACCGTTCGTGGCAAATAGGGTTCCTGCGGTAGCTACCACACCACCGAGAAGAACGCCCGGACCTGCGTGCGCCCATGTTTTACTCGATAAATAGTTGGCACGATCCGAAGGATTACTGCTTGTTATCGCTTTCAGCTCAGTGAGATCGCCTTGACTTATGCCAAGATGATCCTGCGATATCCACTTATATCGAGTTTGAATGCCGTCGAAGTGGAGTGGTGTAATGCGTGGGTAAAGATGCAGTAATGCGGTGGCATCACTATTTCCTCTGGCTGATTCCAGCTCATGCTTGCCAAGAAACCCATTGTCGGTCGTGTCGAGTGCAGAGAAATTTGACAGGACACGGCTACTTGCCTCGTACACGTACTTAAGGCGTTCTTCTTCACTGACTGGTGCAGGATCTGGTGTCGCCTCCCGTGGCTGTTTCGGTTTTTGCTGCTCTTCCAGTGCTTTTCGCGCATCCTCCAGGAGTTTATGTACGGCGTCCTGAGCAGCATCCCTGTCTCCGAGATTCAGCGGACGGGATTCTAAGATTGACAGCTTATCACTCATTGATTGTGTCCTCTATTTGTTTAGGCGCAGCGCACAAAGCGACCCGATTGTCTGTCAGCACAGGAGTCGAATCACGTGATTACCCCTTCGGTTGAGAATACACGGACTTTCTGTTCTCTAGACACGCAAGAATGGTGAGAGCACGTATGAACTCGGTTAGCCCCAGTCGTAACCAAGTGACATTTACGATCTTTGTCGAAAAAACATGAAAGGAGAATCAGTCACGGGACCTGAGACGAGGTCTATGCTACAAGTTGCATCCTGTATGCTGTCGCACCAAATTATTGCCGGTGGCTTGAGCCTCAGATTATCTTAAGACCAATTGATTGATTCCTTAACCGCATCGCTGTTGCACACTGTTGGTTCTATCTTGAACCCGCTATCCGCGTTTCATTCCTTGCTCCGAAAAATCCCAGCCAACCATGTGGCTACAGATACTATGAAACCAACGAGAATAATGTAGATAGGCAGTGCAATCCTCAGGTCCACAAATCCACCGGCGATCACGGTCACTACGTCAGGAAGCGCTATGGCCGCCAATACGCAAAGAGCAAGGGAAAGGAGACCTGTCATTATCAGGTTCTCTGGAGACAATTTCCGCTTCTTGTGCATAGCTATAATGAACATGCAAGAGAAGGTAAGGATGACTGCTACTTGAGCCAAGTCTGCTGGAGCGCCTCATAATTGTGGTCCACCATGAGACGCACCGTGCCCCGGGCGTTAACTCCCCGAATCACTGTTGCATCACCACTCTGCCGTCCGATGCTGCCAGTGTCAGCCATTTGGTGCGTAGAATCAGAACTTTTTCGTGAAGAATTCTCCCCGCTGCTGCAGTGACCAGGAAGATCGTTTGCATCAAAGGAGTCCTGTGCCATAACTGGCATGGAAGATGCGCTACAGTCGCAAGGATGGGATAGATAATTATTCTCTTGATGTGGAGGGGCGTCATCTTCATAGTGGTGCCCCCATCGCCATCAGCCGATATTACTGAACAGCTCCTACCATTATAGTCAAATTCGCCACAAACTCCTCTCAAACGTCGCTTCCAATTCATCATTGAGGACTTTGATTCTGGCTGAATGTTCGCTCAACACGCGCCTCTTTGTTTCAGCCATTCGGAGATCTTCTTCTGTAAAACCGCATCGCTTTCGGTGGCCGATTCTGCGAGGATACCCGCGAAATTGAGAGGTGTATTTCCCTCGGCCTCTTTTGCATTTATGTCGGCGCCGTTTGCAAGCAACATTTCCATCAGAGGGAACGCCCCTTGCATGGCCGCTGAATGCATCGGCGTACTTCCACTATGGTCACGACTATTCGGATCCGCTCCGGCCTTTAGCAATGCCTCGACGCAAGCGAGTAAATCCGAAGCAGTGTCCCACGCGCTGTTAATGGCCACACCACACTTGAATGATGCAACATTAAACGGTGGATCCCCAGCTGCGCCGGAAAAACTAATATCGGCGCCGTGTCTCAGCAACGCGTTCACAGCCGGTACATTTGCTTTATCTATAGCCTTAAGTAATGGCGTGTCTCCATGTGCATTGGGCTTGTTCACATCGCCAAGACAGAGAGATCGTTTCAAGAATATTGGCACCGCTTTAGGATAGTGAAGCAGCGTATCTTGTGAAGGTGATGGCGGTGTTACTGGCCGTGCACCATGCTGAAGAAGCGCCTCCACAATCTCTTCCTCGCCAGCTGCTCCTGCATGCATAAGGGGATTGAACTCATTGGCAATTGCATTCACATCAGCGCCTCGCTTAATTAGAAGTGTAATTATTCCGTTTTGCCGATTTGAAATTGCGTACATCAGTGGAGTCATGCCGCGACCATCGCCCGCTTCTATGTCCGCGCCATTGTTGAGCAAGAAATCAACAATGGTTTCATGTCCTTTGATCGCTGCCTTAACCAGCGGAGTCATACCTCCGAACTCAAGTTTCGTACGGGCATTTACATCAGCACCCTCAGCTAACAACCGTTCCGCCTCCGCCTGATTTCCGTCCATTGCCGCCGCATGCAATGGCGTAACTCCGGTGTCCTCCTTGCCAAGTAACTCGTTGAAAAAATCACCCATTGCACTGAAGAACGACGCCACTGATTCTCTCCCTGTTGTATAGACTGCATTATTACATGATCACTTGTTGGCAAACGAAACCCGGGGGAGTAATTCAAGTTCTTCTGGCATCTTTCTTCCCTCATGCCGAAAATGACTGCATCTGCGCGATCACTAAGTGTTCAATCAGCTTCGTCTGGGTATTTGTGGGAACCAGTTTTGCGCCGGAGCGGAAAGGTTCAATTGCGTTGGTGTTGTCGACATTACCTCTAATGATGTCCGGTGTGACTGCTTTCTATTGCACACCGATTTGCGCCGATATCATGACTGTTAGTTTTATCGTCGATATTGTTGTTTGCTTCCTTGCATACTGGCTGGCAAGCAGGGAAACGCGGTGTCGGTTCTTGTCACTGTTGAGTGACGTCCAGACAGAGATCGACCCCCAACGAAAACAGTACCTCCTGCAAGATGCCGTCCGAGAGGCTATTGATGCTTCCGATTTGGCTACCGTTTATGGGATAAAACGAGAATTCATTGCGGACCTTCGCCGGAATGGCAACCTGAGAGAAGCGGAAAGGCATGCCAGTGAAGCACTCAGTGGACTAACGAACGAGTCACAGACTGAGGAATTTCTGGAAATAGCATTGGACATTTTGCAAGAATTGGCGAAGGTGTACCAGGCTCTCCAGGAAGAACACAAGGGGGAACAGTGTTATATTCGCTATATTGAGAGAGTCA
>JAKFUT010000234.1 GCA_021732565.1 Candidatus Obscuribacterales bacterium | reverse complement strand
GATGCCACCTTTGTCGATGCCACCTTTGTCGATGCCGCCCTTATCGATGCCACCCTTGTCAATCGTGAGTGGAACGGGCTGGTATCCAGGTTTACTGACATTGTCCGAACGCGTAGTGCGCTGGAAGTCATCAAGCTGGCCAGCAGCTTCCTTCGCCATCCCACTATCACGGTCAGCTACCGAGGCCTCGCTTGGTAAATCCTTTTTCTCGAATTCTTTTTCACTCATCCCTCTGTCCTGCTTGCTGCTTGTGTGTAGCTAACAACTTGGGCCTCAGCGCCAAAAATAGTCGTCACATGACACATTATCGGAACAGTTGATCTATCAAAACGTGGAATTCCACAGTGCCCCACTGGTGGCTAACGCACAGTTCCGAATTTGGGTCGCTGCGAAACTGCATTCTCATTCACAGCGACCCAGTGAGCCATCAGCTGAACTTCAAGGAAATTGGTAACTGGTTGGTAGCATCTTTGGCACGGTAGGGCTCATAGGTGCTGTTCTAGGCAGTAAATGGGGTACAAAGTCGGACGAGTACCAGGAGCCATAATTGGTGCGTCTCTGGTAGACAGTGCTTTGGCGTGTTGGAACGCGCCTAGTCACCTGGATTTTCATTAAATGGATGGAGGTTGGTGGCAGAGAAATTCTATTCGTTAGACATAGAATCTTCTCCAACTGACTTTTCTTATTCCTTCTTGATTATCTTCCGTTGCGAGGTGCTAACAAACTTGTCAGCGCAAGAAACTGTGCCGAAGAGCGATTCTTCGTGTTGGTATTCTCTCGTTCACCATCGTTTCTCGTTCGCGATTCACTATCAGCGCTCCCATTAGCGGCGCAGTGGTTGAATTCAGCAAAATTGAAGAACTTGTTTGTCCTTTCCATTACCTCATGGCTTCGCATCATCATTTTGGTAGTTGTTTGAAAGTTGTTAGGTTCGCAAACTCATTTGGATCGATTGTAAGCATTTCGCTATGATTGGAAGATATTGTTCAGTATGTAAACTGACCCGGCTGGACCACCACCCTTCTAAACACCTGCCGACATGATCAGCGAACAGCGTCCATTGTTGAGCACCCTTTCGCATCCCTCCCCGCGAAAGGGTGTTCTACCGCGTTCCCGTGTTCAACTACACGTCTTACAACTATTGCCAGAAGTTTTCCGCTGACTCAACTTGCGAGTCCGCCTTGTGGCATTACAGTCAAATGTTTTTCCGATAAGAATTATCAATGGTGGCGCACCTTTTCAACAACGGGTGCCAGCTTTGGCGCTAGTTTGGACACATAGTGCATTCGGGCACCAATTGCGGCACCTTCTGCGCCTGCTTCGCAGGCTTTCTCGAAAGAGCGGAGAAAACCTTGTCTGGCAATGTCGGCCCCTGTCATGGCGCCCGTGAACGAGGTAGCACCGCCCGTGAGTGCACAACTGGCGGGGGAAAGCACCATACGTTGAAAAATGAACTTTCGATGCACATTGTCGTTAATGAGTGCTAAAGCCTTTTTCTCAAAAGCAGCCACCTGCGCTTTTCCCAATCCTTTGAAAACTTCTTTGACCACCTGTTCAACCTCCTTTTCGACACCCCTGATATGCCCTGCTAGAAGAGCTCGGGCTATAAGTGGCTGGAGTTGTTTTCCTAATTCTTCCTTTCCCAATCCTTTTGCGATAGTGTTTGCGGCATTGGTGCTTGCCTTTCTCGCAAGACCAGTACAGTAAGCCAGATGCTGCCCGCCGAGAAAGTTAGTGCCATAGGACGTCCAATTAACGACAAAATCCGTGGTTGGCGAGGTGTTTAGGTGCTCGCCCACTAGATGTTGTCTCAAACCTACCTTGCCGGCAGACTGAGCTCCGGCAGTGGCGAGCTTTGCTAACCAGCCGAGATTGCACATATACAATGAGGCTATCAGGCAAATTGAATCATAGACCAACGAGAATGCTTGATCCTGCGAAGTGGCGACGCTACGTGCTGACTCGCACACTCGCTCGTAGCGTTCTTTCACCTGCGCCAATGTCATGCCGGGGTTGTCAATCATATCTCGCTCGAATTGATTCATAGTGGCATGGAGACCTTGCAAGCTGCCATCCCATCCAAGATTGTCGGCAACTTTCATAGATGCTGTTTCTTGATAGCGCTGAAGAGCGCGCAGATGCCATCCTTGAGGCGTTTGTGGTTCAGGCAACATCAAGTACTTCGCTTCGCTATATGACGCGGCTCCCATACTGGCTCGCAGCTCGTTCATAATCTCCGGATATGCGCCTCTCACCCGAAGCTTCTCCTGATCAGACAATGCACCAATCGTCTTTAGGACTTGTTCATCAGTTATATTGCTAAACTTCAGCACATAGGACCTTACCAAATACTCGGGCTTCATTCCATTCTCGAGAATGTTTTTGATTAACATGTTTTGCGCCTCTGAGAATGGCAGCCTGTCTGTATTCATTTGGGAGAGAGCGGCACGCCGATCGGCTTCCGTGGCGGTTTCCAGGCAGGTCATAAACTCCTCTGCATTATCTCCTGCAAGGCGCAGAATGGTTGCCAGAGGAATTCGTCTGTCTCCAACTGTCAGATACGCTAAGAGGGTTTCAGCATCCTTATCGTTAAAAATCTTCAACATGACCTCTAGAAATTTGTGATCGAGCACGTTGAACCGTCCGTCCTTGACGGCGTTGTTTAGCTTCCTGCACACGGCAGCCGGATGCGGATTTCGCTCCGCCGCAATGTCATGAAAAACTGACCGGCGGGGTGGTTGTTCGGGATTCATTGCTATCTGTTCGAGCAGATCTCTCGCTGCCGCCTTCTGTGCGTCTGTAGCCAGCAGCCCACAAACGGCATCATCTACCTCTTTACGGAACTTGAGATCTTGTTTGTAGTTCTTGCGATCTTGCTCTGTCATGAATTCGATTGCTCTGAACACGAGCTGGTAATTGTTCCTGCTGATGAGATTGCGGGCGTCTTCGAGTACCGTCAAGATTGGAGCCTCGCTGATTGTCGCATCTGCGAAGGTAGAGGTCATCATCATTTGGTTGAACAGACGGATTGCAGGTTCCGACGAGGAGCTCCGAAGGAGACTGAGAATCTTGTAGACTCGCTCTTGAGACTCGGGATCGGACTTCAATGCCTTCCACTGCTCTTCTGTCATGCTGCGCATGGTTGCGAGCACGTCTCTTCGTCGCGAATCCATCACGCAGCCGACATGCGGTGCGAGCTGAGCTAGGAAACTCTCTTTGCCTTTGAACAATATCAGGTCTTCCCAGTGAAGCCGTTCAGCCGCTTCACTGTCATCAGAGAACCACTTCCCGGCTGCGTCATCAAGGGCCTCGTTTAGCTTGGTGTAGTATTCGAGAGCTCTCTTGTCTGCGGGATTTCGGCTTAGCTTCTCGATTGTACGATTGAGAATGCCAAATGTGTCTAGGTTTGCCTCCTTTTCGCGGTCAGCTTTGTGCAAAGCACGACCACGCCGATAAAGATCGCGCTGTTGGTCGCTCATCGTTCGCAGGCAGCGTGCAATCTCCGACTCGTTATCTCCGTGCCAGTGTGTATTGTCGCGGACCAACTGAAACGTGCTCGCTTCTCCTAACTCGACGTAACCACGAACCTGCTTCAGCGTTACATCTAGTTCTCCATCGACTAAAACGCGAAGATATCTCATGGGATTAGATACGTCCCTGAAAAAATGTTGTCGAAGGATCTTTTCGCCGCCATTTTGCAACCACCAGTGGCGGTCTGATTCTGGTATTCCTGTTACTACAGACTGGAAGAAACTCTGGTCCTCCGTGCCAGCTGCAGACGTCATGGATTGCCGATGGCTGTGGGAGGTTTGCTTATCTCGCCCGCGTAGAGCAAATTCGACGGGGGCTCGATAACCATGGTCAGGTATGAGGGACTTACCATTGCTCATTGTGGACACGAAAGTAGAATCTAAGTTGGCTCCGTAAATCTTGCGGAATTCGTAGTCGACCCGCCACAGATCAGTTTGATTCATAACTTTGAGTTGACGGTAGATATCCTCAATAATTTTTTCCTGGTCAGAAGGAAATACATTTTCACTGTTTGCTTTCAGTGAGGCCGCCCTGCTGGCGAGCTCCATAGCTTGTCGACGGGCACCATCCGGTGCCTCGAAGTGGCGGGCAAGTTGCAATGCCTCTTCCTTGCTGAATAGCTCGTATATTTCAGCCTTGAGGTCTCTTCCTATGTTGAGCGCTCTCAATTCATGTGGATTAGCGGTGCTAATCGCTTCTCTCCATTCACTTCTCAGGCTGATTCCACGACTGATGCGCCTCAACTCTTCTTCGAGGTTGCGCTCGCGGTGTGGCAGTTTTGCTTCCAGGTGGTCTATTGAGCTTCGAGCCACTGTAGTCAGAACGCCATCTTCGCCAACAAACTCCGTTTTGTTCACACCGACTATAATTAACTCGTTGTGCTCATGGTCAAATTTGCACTTGTACGGGTTTCCCTCAGCGTCAACCATAGGGGTGAAGACTGGTGCAAGTATTCCGAACGGAGACGACGCTGGTGGCTGTAGTTTCAATGTCTTTCCGTCGAGAGTCATGTTTAGCGTAGCGGGCTCACTGCTATCGCCAGAGTATGTCAATTTTGCGTTGAAGCGTCCATCTCGTGAGCCTGTTTCTACAACCCGATTCTGCTGATCGAGTATCCGAAAACCTTCCCTATTGTCTTTGTATAATCTGCTAACTTCTCGCAGTCCATCAGGTCGGATTCTAGTAGTCGTCCCTTCATCAGCGTTCGTTATTACCAGTGAGCGACTTGATTCATCCCACGAGACGATTCCGTGAAAGGGAAAATTCTGACCTCTTACATTCTTCCACAGTGGGCAGTTATCTTGTTGATGGTCAAGAACAAACAGGTTCTTGCCGTCGGAAAATGCCTGCACACTTCCATCGGGCGCGTATGTGACATCAATTGCCCGACCATTGGGCAAGACCATCTTGTACATCAACCCTTTCTCATTGTAATGAATTCGGGCGCCCTCCCGCGCTTCGCGTACCTTCACCGGAAAGAGGCCGTTATCGTCAATTTTGCCGGTTACGTCGTAGTGGATCATTTCACCATCGGATGTGCGCGCTGCTCGCGGTGGAGAGGCATAGTCGTCATGTACTCTGATGGCGCCATTGCTTAGGTGTTGTTCGTATCCCGCTGCACCATTGAGCGTTACCGTTCCTTGCGAATCGACCTCGGCGTGCATTCCGCCAGCCAGTGGCTGTCCATTAACTGTGGCAGATTTCAACAATCCGTCTTCAGCACGCTGAAACTTTCCGTAGACCGGATGGTGGTAAGTGGATATCGCACCATTCTTGTCATATTCAAAGAGATGTGATTCACCCTTAGCATTGGAACAGTCAGTAATTCTTCCTTCTACATCGCGTTTTATGATAGCTCCATTGGGAAAGACCCGAAACTCCGCCCGTCCTTCACCGGCAATTCGATAACTCCCGTCGCCGAGCATCTCAAACCTGCCCCTTATCTCTTCGATGGATTTGGAACGTATGATTCTCCATGTTTCGACAGCTTTGGCACCAGAATCGGTGGCAAGCAGTGCATCTGCCTTTCCCTTTGCTTTGAAATTTTCAAGAATGGTTTGTCCCGCATCCCATAACCGGAGATTGCAATTTGGCGCTGATACATATACCACTGCTCCCTTCGTTGAGCCGCTCCTAACCTCAACATCGAATTTGTGGACGCTCTCGCCGTGTACCAGACGGGTGGGATTTTTGTTGCCATCCTGCACTAACTTGGTGCCAGTGTTGAATTGAGACGGTGGCACCAGCATCTCCTCCAGGCAAACAACTTTGCCGCAGGTTGTTTTTGTTAGTCCATCCGGGTTTATATCGACTTGCGTTCCACTTTCCGATATTTCCGTTCGCATACCCGTTTTGTGATCCAGTAGAAGATTGATTCTCTTCTCTTCCCGAGTTTGTTGACAGATCCAAATGTTGACTCCATCTACATGTTTCGTCTTCTTCCACACGGAGCCGTCGGACTCTTTAATGAAACCCGGATTGCCTTTATCATCGAAATCTGCATACTTAGTGATTCTACCGAACTTGTCGGCAAGCTCACGAATTCGTCCGTGTGCATCTCTTGCGAGTTCCTCTCCACCACTCTTGAATTCGCGTGTCTCGCCTCCAGATCGCTCAAACGTTACATCCTTATGATCACCAGATAGTTTGATGTCACCATCGAAGACTTCACCACTCTCCGCGTTTATCCACTGTTTGCCTTCTTTCACAAATCTGCAGCTTGTAGGAAATACCACATCAACAGACCTACCGTCTTGACCGAGTATCTGTTGTCCATTTTGCGAGATCCCGATGAGTTCGCCGTTTGACCATTCCAGCCGAGACAGAGCCCCCTTAGAGTTGCGCAGAAGCACCGGAGTACCAGACTTGTCATATTGGATGGTTGCTCCATTGTCCAGGCATGACAATTCCGGCTTGCCCTCAGCGGTTACTATGACTAGCGTTTTATCATTGCCGCGGCGAATGCACTTGCCATTTTGCAATTTGACTTCAAATGTCCCATCCTCATTAACCACGAGACTCGAAGCATTTGGAATGACAATTTCCGGTTTGTTCGCCCCGACACTAAAGTAGGCCTTGCCGTCCTTGATCTTGCAGTAAACCCCGTCATTTTCATGTGCGGCTACGACCTGCTGGTCTTTGTCGATCTCAAATCTGCGCGCACTCACACCTTCTCCGATGACAGCGGTATCTTTCGTTCCTTGCAACTTTGCCTGCTTGAGCACGGCTTCGTTGGGAGCGTAGATGGCAAACAAAGGAAGTCCCACACCAAGAGCGTCGGTCTTTGGCGTCAGGTCGAGAGCTGCGTTGGAGATCAATTTTCTAAGTTGCGCAGTCGAATCTCGGGCTATTTCGGCCAAACATAAGCAGGCTGTTTGAATTGAAAAATCAGTTTGTATATCTTCTGGCAAAGTCAATTCATCAAGTTGTTGCATTGAAGCCCCTCTCATCTGCTGTTGAGGGAGACACTACCCGCCGGATGTTGTAGATAGGTTGCACATATGGATCTGTCTGAACAGCGATGGCACTTCCCGGCAATTAACTTCTCGAAGCTTGCAGCTGACTCAAAGGGCACTTCGACAAAAAAGCAAAAGAGCCTATTTCAGTACCAGGAATTGAAGGTTGTTCTTCTTGTCATCACGGACCAAGCGAAATTTCGAAAGCTCCAAAGAATGAGGATCCTTAATCGCAGCCAAAATGTCGTAGGGGATTTCGTGTTTAAACCTTCTGCCAATAAGGCGACAACTGCGGCTAATATCAATTATGTCAGTGGTGTTTTGAGGGACTGATTCGCAGAGCGTATCCAATGTATGTTTAGCGGCACCCGCCCGCTCCTGGCGGCCATTAACCTTGTACGCTCCGACCAAAGCTGCATCACAACTGTTAACTAGAATTGTGGTTTCGCTTGCATTAGGCAAGGTCTTATTTGCTTGGGCCGCGAACGTCAAAGCGTCAATGTCCGCCGAAATCAAAATGATCTTATGAAATTTTTCTTGATTTCGAACAATTTCGGTCCTTCGCAACAATGCTCTGTTGAGTAAGTAACATCCTTTGCTGAAAGCCACGAAGGTTACATTGGTTGCACCTGCGGCTCGTTCAATCTCGCTCATGAAGTCAACAAAGTTATCTTCACTCCGCTCAACTTCGACTTGGTTTCGGAGGTAATCGAATTTAACTGCATGCCAATCAAACACGACTACGGGTAATCCGAATGTCGCTGCCAGTGCAGCCGCATCTCTTTTTGCTTGCTCCGGGCTCAAGAAGGATCCGTGTACATAACATAACAGTCCATTGGGTTTGGCAACAGCTTTTATTGAATCGAGAAACTGCTGCTTAGTCAGTGGGTGTAACGGCGGCACGGAACGAGATTTGAGGATAGGATTTTTTCTGAAAGAGTTGAAATCCAAACGAATGGTCTCTTCTGAGTATCTGGGAAGAACAACTCTTGAGTTGGTCGAATGTCGTTCGCTTGCGATCAACAACACGTGGGTGGAGGATGCTGCTTTTCCATGCAAACCGTTGGCTGATGATGAAAGCGACATGATTGCGAGCAGCAATACGAGAGAAGCTCGCACTATAGGGTGTATTTTTCTCATTCAATACTGTTCAACAAGAAAGGTGGTTCTCACCGCTAGTGTAACACTGGGGAGTAGTGTGCCGGGTCATACTGTTAGGGTGATTGATGATTGAGCCATGCGTTATCGTTACTTTACCCGCGGCTCCTCCAAAACATGAATCATTTTGTTCGCTGGCGAAATTCGCAATTCAGCCTATTTCACATTTGCGATATCTTCCAATGCTTTGCGACTGCGTTCGTCTTTTGGATCAATGGCGAGCGCTTTCTGATACCACTCTTTGGCTTTGTCGTATTCGTGTTTCGCCATATGCACACAACCCAGATCGAAGAATGCGGTGGCACTCTGTGGGTCAATACGGCTTGCCATTTCGTAAGACATAATTGCTTGTTCGTATGCACCGAGTGCGTGCAGATCTGCACCCTCGTTAATGAGCACATCGCGTCGAAAGTCCTTCATGAGCTGCGGCAGATTCGCCATTTGCCGTCGTGCAATCTCGTTAACCGGTGAAACCTTCAGCGCTTCTTTATACTCCCTGCAAACTTTAACGAAATCGCCTTGATACTGAAATGCTACCGCGAGCCCAATGTGATTTGTTGCTGCCGGATCAGCCTTGACGACTTCTTGCCACAATTCAATGTTTGCTTGAATAGTCTTGTGATTAAACCTGTCGATTCTGAGCGACTCGTTGTATGCGAATGCTGCATTAACAAAATCCCGCTTCTCAGCGTAGCATCGACCCAGTCGATACCAACATTCCTGAAGCATTGCCGTTTCAATGTCTTTTGTTTCTGTGACGAGCTTGAGCTGTTGAATGGCTTTGTCTGTCATTCCCGCTTTTCGGTAAATGTCAGCAAGATCCATTCTCAACTTGGGATCGTTGCGATCCTTCAACGTCGCTTCCAGTTCAGCCGCTCCTGGACCGTCCGAAATCTCTTCAGCCAGGGCTGGTACCAAGAAGACCAATGCTAACATGGTGCCAACAGTTAGTATCTCGGGTCGAAGCCTGATTCGCATTGGATGCCCTCAATTGCCTCCTCAACAGGAATACACTTCGGTATCATTGTAAGGGATTGCTCGCTTTATCGCCGCACTATTCACACTCGGACGTGTAAAAGGGGCCGACTGGTTCCTTCATTTGCAAGCTCAGTCCATCGAAGTGTGGACACCCTTTCCGGAGGTGTCTTTGCAGAGGAACATGATCTGACTCAAAGACAAGATTGACAAGACATATGGCTCAGCTCCGGTCGACTTCTTCGAATCCTTGCCGATCCTTGGCGGTCATCATGGCGCCGGCATACGACAGTGCGGCAGTTTCAGAGGGGAATGGCTTCCTCTGCCAGTGAGCGACGGAGCCCATTGAGCCTGCACGTACAAATACATTCTTTCCGATGACTTTAATTTCCCAGAACTTGGCAGGCTCAGTGCTGGTAAGTTCAAGATACTTAGGCCCGAATGTGATGGCGTTTGGATCGACACCGTTGTCTGCTTCATCCCCTTCTTCAACTTCATCATCATCGGAATCGTTGTCATCAACCGCTGGCTTAGTAGTTACGAGGGACATCACGGCAGTCCTGGCGGTGGGAGCTGGCTTGACCTCCACCGGTTGCGGCACCGAAGCCACCGATGGTTTTGGTTTCATCTGTGCGATGGTGGCAACATTAGTCTTGTCTGGAGCACTGACGGTTTCGTTGCCATCTCCGTCATCTGAATCGGTGTCTTGCTCAATCTCTTCGTAACCCTTTTCCAGTTTTTCTTCAATCAACTTCTGTGCATACGTCAGAGCTGCACTGTCTGAAGGAAATGGTTTGGGTTTGGTTTGACCTGCTGTTGAGATCTTGCCAAAACGCACGATAACTTGATTGCCAACAACCTTTACTTCCCAAAATTTACTCGATGCCCCCTCTTCGAATTGAAAGTAGCGCGGTCCCAGAGTGCATTTTTCACCACTGTCACCGGCTTGCGCCGGCGTACCTGGATCTGATTTCTGTGGTTCAGTTGATGGTGATTGTTTGGAATCTGCGCGCGGTGGAATGCTCAACCGCGAAACAACGGTTGGTGATTTGCCCGCTGGCTCGGCCGTGGGTGGTTGGGGGTATGGTTCTTGTACAACTTTCGCGGTGGAAATTGGTTTAGACTGCGGTACCTTCTCAACGTAACCCTGATCGATCTTCTCGTCGATCATTTCTTCCGCGTACGCAATTGCAATTTCATCTGACGAAAAAGTCTTTGGCTTTATCTGTCCGTCGGTGCCGATGCGACCGAAGCGAACTGTTGCTATCTTTCCTTCGACACTTATCTCCCAGAATTTACTTGAGTCATCCTCCGTAAATTCAAAAAGCTTGGGACCAAGCAGGAACTCAACTGCTTCCTTCGCAGGTTTGAGCTGGGGCGCCAGCACCGCTGGTGTTAGGGGTGGACTTTGCCGCTGTGCAGGTGACTGTGACCCTGCAGGTTGCGTTGTATCTGTTTTCGAGGGCAAAACTCGCAAGGTTGGAGTCGCTATGGTCTGCTGTTGCTGTACCTCTTCTTCTTCTTCTTCTAAATCTAAATCATCTTCATCGCCGTTGGCATCATCCCCGGAAGCGTCCTCGGAACCATCCGAGTTTTCGGAGCTGGTAATGGCGGGCAGACTATTTGCCTCTCCATCGTTCTCGTGTTCGTTGTCTGCTTCCTCCTCCTCCTCTTCTTCTTCTTGCTCTTGCTCTATTTCCTCATATCCCTTCTCAGTCTTTTCCGCAATGATTTCTTCCGCATATTTTAGCGCGGCCGTCTCGGATGGGAAAGCTTTCGGTTTCATTTGACCGTCTGTTCCGATTCTCCCGAACCGTACAATTACCTCATTCCCGACAACTTTAATTTCCCAGAATTTACTGGCCGTACCCTCGACAAATTCGAAATAGCGTGGACCCAATGTGCAAGTTTGAGACGCTACTTTTTGTGTTGGTGCAGTCTTGGCTGGTGCTGTTTTCTGCGGTGCAGGCGACTGGCTCGCTGCTACGGCAACTTTAGTTTCTACTGTCGGTGACGGCATCATAGTAGTTTTGACCGGCGTTGCCTCAACTGATTGAACAGATTGAGACTTGACTTGATTTGTAACTAATGTCGGCGAAGATTTCACCGGAGGTGGTGCTTGTCCTCCATCTTCATCCTCACTCTCGTCCTCGTCATCTTCGTCTGAGTCCTCCGCGAGTTCTTCTTCTTTCTCTGTCTCTTCGGCCTCACTCTCGATCTCTTCGTAGCCCTTATCAACTTTCTCTTCGATAATTTCCTCGGCATATTTCAGCGCGGCATCGGTGGTGGGAAATGATTTGGGCTTTATCATTCCATCAGTTCCGATGCGACCGAATCGAACAATCACTTGTGTATCAATAACTTTGATTTCCCAGAATTTACTCGAGGTTCCTTCCACGAATTCAAAGTATCGAGGTCCAAGTAGACATGGACCGGAAGCGGGTGATACAGGTGCCTTTGCTACCGCTTTGGCAGCGGATGGTTTCGTTGCGGGCTGCGCTGGTTTTGCAGCCGATGCTGCAGTTGGGGGAGGCGTGGAAGAAGCGGTAGCTGTAGTTAATTTTGATGCATTCGACACTTGTGCGGTCTGACTGGCAGTGGCAGTAGTGCCACTGCCGACTTGCACCTCGTTGGGTGTGGACGGTACGTTGTCCGATAACTGGTCCACATCAGTACGCAAGCGCACGAAGGAAGGGAAGCGAGGCACGCCTCTATCCGACAATTCCTGGTATGAGAAAGTTATGATGCTCCCAATTTGAGGCGGGTTGTTGCGCTCGGCATCGGTAAAACCTGTTCCCACTGAAAAGCGGGTACCATTCGCCAACTCCACTGCTAGTGCACCAAGTCGTCCCGTATGTTTACCGGTGCCCGGGAGATGTTCTATCACACGGGCATCTGCGTCATGGAATGTCTTCACCTTTAATAATGTGAACGAACGGCAGCGCTCGTATCGCGAGCCTGGCTTTCGCAGCATCAATCCTTCTCCACCCAGGGCCTCCACCCTGGCCAGTTCCTCGCGCAGGTGGTCGGTGCCCCGGCAGCGTACATGCAGGTGTGGCTGAGCATAACGTGGCTGACGCTCATCAAGATATTCCTGCACGAAAGCCATTCTGGCTTCGAAAACATCGTCGACATCGGGTGCGTCGAAAACTACATAACGAATTTCTTTCCAGAGATCATTTTTATCTTGCCGGCGAACTATGCTCACAGTTCTTTGAAATTGTTTTCTGGCCAACCACAATTCGCCATCTAAAGGAATGTCCGACGGCAGGTCATCTATGAACCAGTCCGGTGCAAGAAACACATTTCCCTGACGGGAGATAAATTGTTCGCCGTTCCAGTATGCTCGTACCCCATCTAGTTTCTCGCTCATCCACCAGCCGGCCAGATCGGTGTCGTTTTTCCACGGGTGTGCTAACAATATTGCTGGTTCTGTACTGGTCGAAACCTCTGTGACTGAGCCATCTTCGGCGGTTACTTTCGCAGTTTTCGTCTTTACTGCTCTGGGTGGTATTTCCCCGCCCAGGCGCTCGGCCTCGGCTTCTTCTCCCCGATATTGACGAATATGTTTGCACGTGCGTTTCTCAATGCCCATCGACTGGTTCCGCCAGGCGGGGCAACTACAGGAGTAAACTCCGCCCACGTTTTTCAGGATGTAAGGTTCTCGACCCGAGCCTTTAATCTCTACTATCTGGCCATCTTCGATGTCGGGCATGCTCGACGACTCCTGTGGTTGACACGCGAGTTTTACCTTCCCTTTGATTGTAGTCATCAAACTCAGACCTGCCGTGGCTGACGATATTTTGCTGTCACGTTTGTTATATTGGGGTGCTGCTATCAACGGGAGTGTTGTCAGGTGGCTACGGCTTCTGCCGGGGAGGAAACAGCGCCTTGTTCAGATTTATACATACGGCAGACTGGCAGATTGGTAAAGCATTCGGAAATATTGATGGAGATGCCGGTGCGTTGCTTCGTACCAGACGTGTTGAAGCCATCAAAAATATTGCGCTAATTGCTACAGAGAAACAGGTGGACGCAGTTCTGGTAGCGGGTGATGTATTTGAGACGAATACAATAGTGCCCAAGACCATATTTCAGACACTCAGTGCCATGTCTGAATTTGCCGGGCTGTGGATTCTACTGCCTGGCAATCACGACCCGGCAACCACCGAGAGTGTGTGGAGCAGAATTAAACATTCCTTTGCCACTCCCAATATATTTTTGTTGACTGAGGCTGAGCCGTACAAACTGGCTAATCACCCCGTAGTTGTGCTGCCGGCACCGTTGCAGCGGCGGCATGAGGCACGGGATCTGACCGAATGGTTCGATACACACGAGAGTGCGTCCGAGATAATTAGAATCGGGTTAGCGCACGGTTCAGTTGACAATCGACTTTCGGCGCGGGGAGAGGCTCCCAATACCATTAGCGATCGTCGAGTGCAGTCCGCAAAATTGGACTATCTCGCACTGGGCGATTGGCACGGTTCGATGTGTATCGGCGAAAAAATGTGGTATTCCGGTACACCGGAACCTGATCGTTTTCGAGCCAATGACTCAGGCAATATCTTGCTGGTGGAAATTGATCATCCCGGAGCTGCTCCTCGCGTGGAAAAGATTCGGACAGCTTATTACACGTGGTATCAAGCAGAAAAGACGATCTTTGACGAGAACGATGTGGAGGACGCCGGCAATCAGCTAAATCACCTCGGGGTCTCATTAGAAAGGCTGGTGGTACGGCTCGTACTCACTGGCACTGTGAATCTCGAAACTCGCGCTCGGATCGATAAGTCCATCGAACGGCTCCACGCTTCGGTGCTACACATGGATGTCGACAGTTCAGCACTTATTGCAGAGCCCTCGCAAAGCGATCTTGATGAAATTGAGCAGACAGGATTCGTTCGCCTCGCTATCGATAAATTGGCCATCATCGCACGCGATCCTGCTGATGAGCGAGCGGATGATGCCCGCAGAGCATTACAGTTGCTGTACATAGAGCACAAACAGCTGGAGCAGAAAGCATGATCATTCGGCGAATCGAGGTGAAGAACTTCCGCAAGCTTGTGGGTCCTGTAGTTATTTCAGGCATGCAACCCGGCATTAATGTGATTGCCGGTGACAATGAAGAAGGCAAATCGACGTTGTTGACTGCATTGCGCAGTGCATTTTTTCTTAAACACACCACTACGGGGCAATCAGTTGAGAATTTGGTGCCTTACGGGTCAAACGTACGTCCTGAAGTAATGGTTGAGTTTGATCTTGATAGCGGTAGCTATTCGGTGCTTAAGACATTCTGTACAAAGCCTTTTATAGCCAGGCTGAAGACTCCCGGAGGGGTGGTGGAAGGGGCAGCCGTTGAAGAAAAATTGCAGGAGCTGTTGATGTATCCATCAGCCGGAACCAAAAAGGCTGGTGAACCCGATCGTGGATTCTGGGGACTGCTCTGGTTGGAGCAGGCTGCGGCGATCAGTGGTTTGACCATGTCGGACAGCGGCCGGCAGACATTGATCAAAGCGGTGGAGTCCGATATCGGTACGGTGCTAGGTGGCAAAAACGGCCGCGCATTGATGGCTGCTGTAACACGCCTCTACAGCGACCATTTTACGCCGACCCGAGGCGACGCAGCCAAAGAGTATCGCAAAGCGCGGGAAAATTTTGAGGATTGTTCGCGTGAACTAGACGCATGCAGAGCTGCTTCCAGGGAGTATGAGAGGAAGGTCGATGATCTGACGCAAAAGCGGGATCAAATGGCCAAATTCAAGCGCGAGAATACCCTTGTTCAGGCTAAAGACAAAGTTCAAGCTGCTACTACCGTAGCTGAAAAATTGAGCATAGCGCAAACGGAATTCGATGCCTGTGTGCAGGCGGAGAAAACATTGCGAGCTGAAATGAACACAGTTAAACAACAGTGGGAAACTCGTACTCAGTTACGAGTGGATGCCGAGAAGTGTGTCCGGGAACGCGAGATGGCTGCAAAGCTAGAACAGCAAACGCAGGCTGACTTGTTGGTGGCGCGTGAGAAATTTGACAAAGCACAGTGTGATCTCGAACAGATTCAGAAAGATCTTAAAGAATCCGAGAGAGTACGTACAGAGTTACAGCTTGCAGAAAAGTATCAGCGTCTTGAGACTCGCCGTTCGGACATGTCGAAGCGTCTTATTCAGGCGCGAGAGGCGCAGATCAAACTTGATCAAGCTGTTACGGAATACAAGAAAAATAAGTTAGATGAAAAATCTCTACCGATGCTTCGTAGTCTTCAACGATCTGTAGCCGATGCAGATGCTCGTGCGACTGCGGCTTCCACTCGCATTGTGATTCACCCTGCTGCAGGAAAATCGGCCTCTGTGATGGGGGAAGAACTTGAGGTTGGATCAACGCTCTTGCTCTCGGAAACTACTACTATCGATCTGGCTGATTGGGGTGCTATCGATGTTCATCCCGGGGGCGAAAATGTCGCCGCTAAACGGATCGAGGCGGAAAAATTGCGAGCACAGCTGCAAGGGCATTTGCGTGCAGCGGAAGTGTCGACGATAGAAGAAGCTGAAGAACAGGTGCAACGAAAACAGCAACTTAAAGGAGAGGGTGAACTGCTGGCGAAAGAACTTAAGTTGCTAGTTCCCAGTGGAATCAAAGCCTTAGAAGCGGAAATAAAACAAGTGGAGCAGGAGCTTAGTGCTCATTCAGGCAGCCCGCAATCAGATACAAATCTTGCAGAGGATCTGGCTAAAGTCTCTCGCTCAATTGAAGATTTGCGCAAACAGGAGGCATCGGAACAGAAGAACAGTGGGGAGTATTCCAAAGCTGCCCATCAAATAGAATTGACTCTTCGCGAATGGTCATCTCGGCTGGCTTCACTGAAACAACAGTGGGAAAGTATCGAGGCGAGAGTAGAAAAACTCGCTGTGCACGAATCGGATGAAAGTCTGAAACAGCGCCTGGATGATGCATTACACAAGTGCTCCGTAAAGGAGAAAGAGACTGAATTGGTAAAAGCAAAGCTAGATGCGCTGAATCCTGCGCGCATAAAGCAAGATCTCGAAGATGCGCAAAAGGCACTGAAGGTAGTTGTTCTGCAGCTGGAAAACTTAGAGCGCAACATTGATGTTCTCGCAGCAGAGATCGACACACTGAGCAAGCAGGGCCCGGGCGAGCGCCTGCAGGAATATGAGGGGAAAACCGAAAAGGCGAAGCAACAGTTCGATAGTATTGAACGCAAGGCTCGTGCGATTAAATTGCTTCACGATACGATGAAACAATGCGAGCAGGAAGCCAAAGATCAATTTATGGAACCTGTGCAACTGAGACTACGACCATATTTGAATGTGGTCTTTCCCGGTACCGATGTCACGCTCGATCGAAATCAGTTTGAAATCGAGGGATTGCAACGCAATACCATTGTTGAAAAATACAATAGTTTGAGCATAGGTACACGTGAACAAATCTCGGTTCTGACACGCCTGGCGATTGCCGGTTTGCTTAAGGAAAAGGGGTATCCTGCTACCGTTATTCTCGATGATGCGTTGGTTTACTCAGACGAACGCCGATTCAATCTTATGAAGGACGTTCTGAAACGGGCGGCAGACGAAGGCAAAATGCAAATCGTCATTTTGACCTGTCGTAAGAAAGACTACCTCGATTTAGACAGCTCGCTTTTCGAGCTGGCGGAGTGTGCTCTAGACCCGGTGCCGGCTCGCCGATAGCCTCGAACGTTGAAAGAGTTGACTGGGTTAGGTCATAAATCAAACGCCGGATCATTGCTGCAACAGTCTGTGCTGGTTGAAGGAAACGGAGCACTTCGGAGGTCGCCGAATTGCCACACCCGGATGGTCCGATCACTGTTGGGATCGATGGTACCTTGTCCGCGACTGGGACAGCAAAAAAGAAACAGTTTGATTGAGATTATTGTTGGAAAGTCAATTCGCTATGAGGACCCGGCAAAATGTCTTGGCTTTGTACAGTCTTGGGACAAGAAGTCAAAGCGGCGCCTGTTCGATGTCTTGACCGGGCAAGGTATGCAAATGAATCAGCAAATTATATTCTTGCCTGATGGTGGTGAGGATGTGCGAGACTTCAGCTTTACATGAACCCGCAGGCAGAGCACGTTTTGGACTGGCTGTAGCTGAAAATGTCGCCCATACTCAAGCCATGCTTCACCAGGCGGTCCGGCAAGCGATATGATGGTGTGAGAGGAAGCGCCAGAGGTGCAGAACAGTAAATTGAGATCGCAGGCACCAGACCGGCAGCAACAGCGTAATAATTCTTATGTTTCTACTGGTTCGGCAAAAGGTTCTTCAGCTGGTGCAGCCGCCCTTAGTGTGGCTTGAAGGTCTTTCATGAGCAACCACAGCCTGAGTCCATCGATCGGCCAGGGCGTAAAATCAAATCGCCTGTAAAACTCTTTTGCATCATCATCTATTGCATCGACTACAACCGCTATAAGCGGAATATCTTCAGCAGCTTTGGCCGCTCGTTTCAAAATAAAGAGCAAGAATCGCTTGCCAAGCCTTCGTTCTTGCATCGAGCGATCAACAGCCAACCTTGCGATTAGGAAAATCGGAATTGGATACTTAGCCAACCCCTTCTTTACTCTTTCTGGTGTGGCGTCTTCGTGTTCAACAGAGCCGACCGAATAAGCGCAGTATGCTAGAACCCTTTGTTGCTCATCAACAACCACTAGCGTTTTTGTATGAGACGAGGACTGGCTTTGAAAGGCATGCTTCTTCAGCCAGTCATTCATCGAAACTTTGCCGCAATCAAACTGGTCCACGAGATCGGTTTTTAGAAGTGGTCTGGGTTTACCGAGCGGGCCGCTAGTCATCCCAGTCATCCGTTTCTTTGATCACTGACAGTAAATTGGGCAACACATTTGGTGCTTCCGCAAAAATGCGATCCATTTGGTCCCACTGCTCTGTGGTCAAGATAAACCTCATCTGTTCATTCTGCACCAGCTGTTCTGCAGCCGCTAGAGCCTGCGCTCTTATAAAGTTGGTCGGCGTCGTACGCTTTAGTCTCGCTGCCGAGTTTATGAGTTGTTGCTCGGAGGCACTCAAGCGAATATCAAATTTCTCGGATTTTCTTTCTCTTAATGCCATAAAACGTCCCATCCTAGCAGCTATAAGAACCATTTTAGCAGATTTGTCATGACAATGTCAGGACAAATCGCAATTTCCTATGTTTAGAGAGGCTTTCGCGCTCTAAAAGGTTCCTCTATTTTGTAATTACTGTTGCGCAGTTAAATCACAACGTGATCAGAATAACTGAGAACCAGCGAAGCTCAAACAGGGCAGTCGACGGATCTATTCAATTCCGCGGAGTACAGAAACTCAAATTCATTGCGAAGAGCCCACACTAATCATTTTGTTCGCTCATGATTGATGGCAACAACCTGGCAACAATTGCGCTTTATGTTGATCTTTAGAAACTAGTCTGGATTTGTCACTATTTATATGGGGCTACTAGTGTTGCCATCATCAAGCGATGCTTCGATGATCATTTCATTTGCCTCGGGCCGCCACTATATGCGGTGGCATTTAATTCAGCAACAATGTCAAATCCAGATCGCTTTCGGATATAGACGTTCAGAGCAATAAGCAATTCTATGGGAGAAAACGTAATGACAAGTGAACTACCAGAACCCGGCGAAAAGAATCACTTTGAAGGCGCTCTTGTGATGGATAAGCACGAAGAGAAAGGCCAAAATTTAAGTCTGCTGGACTTCTGTTTTCCAGGAGTCTTCGTTGCCAGGAAGGTGACCGAAGAGAATAAGGACGAAATAAAAAAGGCAGTAGATGTCGGTGCAAAAGCAGCTAGCAAGACGGTAGATGAGGTTAAATCGACGAAAGACGAGGTGGCCGATGCACTTAAAACAAGACCGGTGACAACAACGGCCGAGGTGATTGTTTTCGGGCCCGTCGCGCCGATCGTTGATGTCAAAGCAAGAAAAGTCTATAACAACGTAACTGATACTGTGTCCAACTGGTTCAAGAAATAAGAATTGGATGGCTGTACGATATAAACAGACAGGCGACTAACACCACCAAAGGCTAATGCTTCTGTCAGTGATGTGCTGAGCCTAAACGGCTTAGCATTCATCGCTGGAATTGCTTGCAGGTTAGGGCTTCTCAGCTCTAGCTTTGCTCTGTCGAACGAAGGCGATGGTCCGCTGGAATCGATCTACACATAGTTGAAGCTGTTACTGCTTAAAAATCTCAGCTCTCAAACTGACTTTACAGCCGCCACTAGTTCGTAAAGCATCTTAGTCACTTCCTTGTCGAATGTGGTAAGCCACCGCTCGGATTCCCCGGCGCTTGGTTCTTCCACCTTTGGCGCCCCCGTTGAAGGCTTCGATTTCCAACGTGTCAACCCAATCGAGCATTGGTAGTGGGCGGTATCGACTTCTAGGCGAGCGAGGAATGCCGCATTACCGCCGTCCACATCCTTCACGAATTCAAGTCTGCTCCCCACGGGGATCTGCGTGAAGCCCAAGGCTTTAAGTTTGTCGTTGAACGCTCTAGCCATCGCCGTCTCGCGTCCAGAGAAATCGCCCGTTAAACAAGACAGCGTTTTCATCAGCATAGGTCCCTTATCGCCACTGTGGCTATAGCCTACCGGCTAATCTTTTAGCCATTCGCTCGCGCAATATGTCACGGTTTGGTGGGTGTAATTTGGCGAATTATTTTACCGTAAATTGGCCGGAATGATTTGAAAGTCGCCTTCATTTCTTTTACCGAAGCGGTCGATTTGAGCACGAAACTAGCATCGAAGTGTAATGCTAGCGCCCCACACTCTTTATGTTCAGAGCGTTCATCCTTGCGATGACTAACCGTACAAATCTGCGTCAGTCCTAAGACTGCAGCGAATATCTTGACTTTGCCCAGTAGAAGCTAGCAATTCATCCTTCCAGTGATTACGACCGAGTGCTATTAGAAACTCACCCACATTCCTGGTTGTAGAAGAACCAATGTAGCGCCAGTTATCCGTCAATGATGGACTCGGCGATGGTGGATCATGAGGACCCGATTGCCATGCTAATTGATCAAGTTCCAGCCCTCTGCGATTGTAGAAATTGAGCAGGGCAAGCCCAACATCTTTGACTAAACCATAAGGATCAGATTCTTTGCCCGCCAACGAATACGACACGCCTATTAAGTAGTGGGCTCGCCGCTTCTTATACAGGGGATGATTCTCGTAGACATCAAACCTACAACAGAAGTAATCGCCATAGCGATCTGACAAGGGTGTAATGGTTATTTCGAAGAGTCGTCCAGAGAGCGACTTGATGACATCCGGAGCATAGCCGGACTCAAGCAAATGCCGATGCACTAGACCGACAAGAAGCGCATTTAGCGTTAGCCCTCTACGGACCGCCTGGCTTACGAGTTGCCGATGATATTCCTCGGGCAACCGCAAGGTTAGGTTCTTGTTCTTGTCATCTTCCCGTTCATCCGCTGCTTTTGAAGGCATTTTGCCACCACTCACACAGTATAATTATGATAGCAGGGGAAGCCTACCAAATTGGGCTTTGTCGTGCAGAAAAGCACTATCAGCCGTAAAATAGGACCTTGTATAGTAAGAAGGAAATTTCTTGCGGCGAAAGATTAGCCATACGCCGCAAGGCTAGCAAACAGACGTGTACATACATGAGTTAAACGAATGGCCTCATTTCACCTGGGATGCTGGGCGCCTTGAGCCGCTCATTGAACAGGTGAAAGAAGAGAGAGATGAGCTTTTGCAAGAGCTCAAAGGATCCTGCTTCGTAGAAGTGGGACAAGATCTTAGAGACGAAGCAACGGTTCAGATGTTGACGCAAGAGGTAGTGAAAACAAGCGAAATTGAGGGACAGATACTCGATCCAGGTCAAGTGAGATCGTCCATTGCTCTAAAGCTTGGTCTAAATCTCGGCGGGTTACGTGAAATAGACCAACGAAAGACTCGCGATTTCGACGGCATAGTAAATGTCGTGCTTGACGCAACGCATAACTGGCAGGAATCTCTAACTGCCGACCGGTTATACAAGTGGCACGCCTGGCTTTTCCCGACAGGGTATAGCGAGTTTGGAAAGATCAAGGTAGGCGACTGGCGGCATGGTTCCATGAAAATCGTTTCCAGCCCTTTCAACAAACAGCGCATACACTTTGTAGCACCAGAGGCTTTGCGCTTGAAAGAAGAGATGGAAAAATTTTTGTATTGGTTCGAAGCCGATCAGCAGATTGATCTTACTTTGAAAGCCGGAATCGCACATTTATATTTTGTGACCATCCACCCGTTTGACGATGGAAATGGACGTATAGCTCGAGCTATTGCAGACTTAGCAATGGCTCGGGCCGATGGCGCAGATCAGCGATTCTATAGCATGTCAGCTCAAATCAGGAGCGATCGCAAAGACTACTACATCATGCTCGAGCAAACTCAGAAATCTACGCTTGATGTAACGATCTGGCTTGAATGGTTTCTCAACTGCCTGGTGCGGTCAATCCAATGGGCTAAGACAGCGCTTCAGGAAGTGATCCGAAAGGCACAAATTCTCAGGAAGATGGAATCACTCGAATTGAATGACCGGCAGAAAAAGATCATGCTTAAGTTTCTGGATGGTGGCTTCGGTATAGCCTTGAACACCACGAAGTACAAAAACTCAGCGGACTGTTCTGCTGATACTGCTAATCGAGACTTATCGAAGCTAGCTGAATTAGACCTTCTAGAAAGGAGAGGGCAAGGGAAAAGCACTTCATACGTGATCAAGTAATTAGGTGTCAACAAGCCGATCAAATTGCGTTCTTCAAACATGCCTTAATCAGATGCGGGACGGCCGGCGCCAACGCTGCATAGGGACGAGCCCTAGCCTGGGCAGCCTAGCCCTGATGGACTGAGCCAGTCTGTCTGGAGGATTGCATTCAATGAAACGTTCAAGACGCTCCCGTGCTTGCAGACCACTACCGCCCCTTAAGATACTTGCCGATATTGTGCTCTGCCACGGTCAATTTGTTCAAGCGTTCCGGAAGACGTGCCTCAATTTCGTCGGCAATGTCGCCTCGCCCATTCTTACGTAGGTAGGCTGCATACTCGTCAAGATAGACTGGAAGGTTATGGTTGTCCCAAATTGGCGCCGTCTTCAGAGCTGCTCTCATGACACGTTCGGCTTCCTTGTATTCGCCCCATTGTTCGAAGAGTTTTGCTGTCTGTCGCAAATATGGTGGCATGCCGGAATAGCCTTTCTCTGTTCTACCTTTCCAGCTAAAACGCTCTTGCAGACGGGCGTTCAACAAGACTGTCAGCAGATCAATCCCCTCATCATTTTCAAAATAAGCAGGTGAATAAAATGCAAATTTGCTGTTAAAAAAGGGAAAACCCTCATTATAAGCAATTCTGATTTTCTTGCTCTTCGATTGTATCTCAATGAACGAATTGATTGTAGCTTTTTGGCGAGATTCAACTCGTCCTGCTATGGTGATCTCATCCCAGTCAAAACGAATCTGCTCATTTTCGGAGATCTTGTAGGTTAGTCCATCTCGGTCAATTCTTATTTCTCGGTCCAATCTGAAAACGCGCACAAGAAATAAAACTGCTACTGAAAGAAGCCCACCCAGGCCAAACCCCAGTGTCAGAGCAAGCCACAGCGGAACTGATCGTGGGGGAATTTGCAAAGCCAGCAAAATACCGGACAGGAGCGCGGGACCAATAATGACCAAGACAATCACACATGCTATTTGCGCAACAATCGGCGGTCCCGTGTGTGGTATGACCAAGACATCCTTTCTGATTTCTGCGAAGTTCATAAGATGTGGCCTGCTTTCAAATGCTGAAACCCGGGGCTGAATGATGATACTAGTTTCTTGCCCAACAAATTTCAATACCTGACTCATCTCCGGGGATCTCCTCGCTAAGGCTGTTGAACACGCACCGAAGATGGCACCGCATCCAATGCCAGATATGGTGTGAAAGCCGGATTGCTGAGTCGATGACAAGAAGCGAGGCTTTCACCGGGCAATGCGATGGTGCGCATGCCTCGAGCTGCGTCGATTACTACGGGAGGTTGTCCCGCTCTTACAACAACCAGAAACGTATGAGATTCTGTACCATCACGAACCACGACTTCCGGAGTAGTGCAAAGATAGAGTCCTGGCCGGGTCAGTTCGCCCAAGGTGCGATGAGGCGTTGACTCGGTCCTTACTCCTTCGGGTATTCGTCCCAACAATACGGGAAGGTTGACTCTGCCCGAGTAAGCGGCAGGAGGAAGCACCGTGCCGTCGCTCATCGGTCCACCCGCTCTCATCAAATTTCGAATATACGCCACCACGCAGTTGGCGCAATTGTTGTTCGCAGGGTTAGCATGTGAAATTCCTGCTATCAAAGCATCTTCTATGCTCACAGCTGCTCGCATTGGTCTGCGCAAACGTAAGGTCACGCTGCCATCTTCATGATTAGCATGTATCGACCAGGTGTTTGTTCTGTCGAAATGGTGCAAGTGGTCAGCCGCCACTCGCAATTGACCCTGGTGTTGCATGGTAATTTGTCCATTGCGTATTATCGGATTCCCGCCTTCTTGTACGGGCGTCCAACCTGGCACTCCAAGCAACTGACCGTTACCGGCGAAGATTCGGGTGAAGTTCACGGCGCCCGTTGCCGTGCGATACTCCATCAATTGCTGAAATGCCTGCCAATTAGTTCGAGCATCTCCACTGCGTACAAATAAGTCCATGGCTGTGTTTATGGTGGTCATATTGTTTGTTTCACCAATGCCGTTTTGAATACATTCGAATATGAAGCCTACTCTTTCACGACTGCCGGCATTGTTTTCCAGGTGCCTCACGAGCTCGTTTAGCGCTTGTCGGTGTAACTGAAGAAGCGGGTCATTGTTGCATGCATGAATACGATTTCTGAGGTCATGCAATTCCTGCTGAGGCATGTTGAGGCGCTGAGCCAGTTTAGTCAACACCTCATCGCACTGGCGTTGTGCTGGGCGCGGCTCAGGCCGGGAGACTTGGTCAAGCCCCCCTCGTTCCCTCGAGGCAGTGGATGGATTGTCCAGCCAACGGTTAATTCGGGCTGGTAGATCACGGCGGTTTGTACGACTGATCAATTCGATGCAGTCAACAATGTGCGTATCGTTTAGTGACATCAGGCGCCGCAATGTGTCGGGTTCGACGCACCTGCGGTCCATTAGTCCAAGCAATTGCTCCCTGCTGGCATCAGGCAGGTTTCTCAACTTTGAAAAATCGATTTGGTCAATTCCATGCAAGTTAGGATGGATGGAGCTGATTTTCAAAAGCAGCTCTAATTCAGCACTAGTTGTTACCCTCATCTCGCGCACCGCCAGGGCAGCGGTCGCGCGCTGCCTGCTGTCGCTTAACTCGACTGCACGAACAGCCACGTCTAGATAGCTGGAAACTTGGTGCGCGCCCATCACCCGTACCACTCGGGCCAGGTCCAAACTAGTGAGCAGTTCTACTCTGCTCATGTTGGAGGCTCTGGCCAATGCCCCGATTGAATCCGCTAGTTGCTGCGGGTTCAAGTGATTCGATTTATGCAGCACAACGAGCTGGATGCTCAGAGCAAGCGCACCACGATTGGTGCCGATGTCAGATGCGATTTGTCTCATCAGCGAGCCCGGCAACGGTTGATCGAATAAAGGAGTAATCCTCAATCCACTGGAAAGCATTGCCTCTAATTGTTTGCCGGTCAGATCACCAGACGTAAGATGTGCAGAAAGTCGCTCCAGTGGCGAGCGAGCCATCTGATCGACCATGGTTGTGAGGTGGTTTCCTAATTGGGCAAGTTCGCGTATGGCTGCAGGCGTTCGCGAAGCTTGCGGCATCTGGCGCAATAACATCACCAGATTCTCTACTTGGGGAACTGTGAGTTGCCCGCGAGTTACTAATTCCATGACTGCTGTGGCGTGTTGCGGCTCTAACGGATTGTTGGACATGGTGCGGGCTCGATTGAGAACTTCTCGAGCCTGTTCGACTCTTGCAATATTTGTCTGATACAGTATTCGGTCTGCAGAGCTCAAGAGTTGATTTGAGGGCTCAGATATCAGCAGCGCCAAACTGGCTCGGCGTTGTGCCGGTTCTAGTCGCAACATTTCATGGACCAGACTTCTGCCCCGATCGCCCATCGCGATCAGCTGATCCAGCGGTCCGCGACAGTTTTGCAGAGAAGGATCAGCAGCACAAGCGCGATCTAGTGCTGAACGCGTTTCAGCGCGCGCTTGCAGTTCGCCCGGCGCCAAGTCGCCGGTGGCGTAATGCCTGCCCTGTGGAGTTTCATTTCTTGTTCGATCAGGCCGAACGATCGGACGATCGGACGGGGGCGAAATTTGAGGATCTGATAATGGCTTGTGACTCAGGGGCTTATCGATAGGAATGGTTAGAGGTTTCTGAGTAAGGGGCTTGTCGATAGGATTAGTTAGAGGTTTATCGATAGGATTGGTTGGAGGCTTTTGGCTCAGGGGCTTTTCGATAGGAATGGTTAGTGGTTTCTGAGTGAGAGGCTTGCTGGAAGGGAGCTGCTGGAGAATCTCAGCCAACTGTGCCTCGCCAAGCATGGCAAAATTTCTCTTTGGACCGGGTGAGCCTTCTCCATGTATCACTACAACAGGGCCGGGCGCGGAACGCCTGGCAAGAAACATGCCTTTGATCAGTTCGTACACGATTACCGGCGCAAGGTGTTGCACTATGTTCCACTGATGAGAGTGACCATCGAGCGGCAGAGTAGTAGACAATTCTAGCGGTGGTCTGACAGCCCAAGCATCATTAAAGGCTTGATTCATCATTGCGTTTCCTAGACCATTGGCCCAGTAGCTCCATCCGGGCTTTCCCGCACCATGTGATGCATTCGCGATCCATCTGCCATTGATGGCAAAGTTTCCGAAACGAGTTCCTGTGCCACTGGCAAAGTGCATCACCCCCATCATGATCAGCTCCTCCTTATAGCGCCGGCAGTACTCGGCTGTGAGCGAAGAGTTTGCATGGTGAATGAATGGCACGAACTCGCTGAAACTAGTAGGCAGACCCGGTCGTTTACTAACGGTACCATCTGCGTTGATGACCGGAGTCCCTCGAAAGTACGCAAGAATTTCAGCACCGCGCGAGTGTCCCCCCGAAATCCAACCGAGCTGCTGCATGTGAAAGAGCGTCTCATTTACCAGATCTGTGGTGAAAATATTGACCGCCGGCTGAACTAAGGTACGAATAACACGGCCTCCGGGAATGCGATCGAGCAAATAGAGCGGGAGAGAGAATGCCAAATTTGTAGCGATGTGAGCCAGATTATTTCGCAGGATCTCCAGACCAACGGGTGGCCTTGTCTCTTGTCTATCGACTACTGCTTCAATAATGCTCCTCAGGTTGTAATTAGCGCTTCCGGATTGGCGATTCGGGGTCAACAAATCCAACCCGCGATCTAGTTGCTGTAGGAAACCCGCCAGGCGAGGATCGTTTATATCGCGTTGTAGTGCACGTAATTCTTGTGCCAAGCGGGCCATGTTGGCCAGAGTTTGAGGTTGAATCTCATTCAATGTCCGTCTGGCTTCCTCCAGCGACCGTCTTAAGTGAGTGTATATCGCGGTAAACGTGTGATTGCCTGTGGCTGCGGCTCCGACCAAAGCCTGAAGGTCTGGTAGACCGGCTAGCTGATTCAATGCTGAGAAAAATTCTCTAAAATCGGGCGAGGCTGTAATCAGTGCCAAACCTCGTTGTATTGCGGCTTCCCGATATGAATCCCGAAGCTGCAGTCGGACTGGATCACTCATAGTGCCACGCGGTAGCTCTCGAACGCTGTTCAGCACGCTCAGTCCCGATGTTGTGTGCTCAAAAGGCTCAGCGGCAGGGAGGATGAACGACTGGACTGCACCCGGTCTCAATATGGGGGCTACCACACCAAAAACTAGATGTCGTAATGGATCCGAGTCTCTTCCCATGCTTTGTTGCATGCGTCCGGGGCGGGCATTCACAGGTGTAATCGGGTCGGCAAAGAAGTGTTCAGAAACTGTGATTCCGTGAGCCGCCAGCACTGGCACCAGCCGTTGAGCTTCCGACCGAGCTTGCTCGCTATCAGTTTGTGCAAAGTCCAGAAGGTGGTGGCAATCAATGGCCAGATTGTTACCGCTTCGGAATCGCATCATTTGCTGACTGCACCCAAGCACGTGTTGAATCAAGCCAAAATCATTTACTGAATTGTTGAGAGCAGTTTGTTCTTGTCCAATCCTTTCCGAAACGCTTTGATATGTACCCCACTCAGAGGAGACAATATTTGCCAGATCGGTACTGCTTTGGATGCCGGGTTTGCAAAGGGGACGACCCTGCCCGGGCTGCAGGTTTTCTTCCGGAGGTCTGTAAGAATGCAGGTTGCAAATAATTTGCAGAACTCCACCGCGTTCTCGAAAGAGTGTTTCGATAGAGTGTTGGCGATCCATGAAGCTCCCCTGAATGGCTCGGCTTAGCCCCGCCAATCGTTGCTGACTCAGAGCAATCACACCAAGCTGAGGATCTCCGACAGTTAACATTTCAATCAGTCTTTGCGGAGTCAGCGTTGCTGCTACTCCGTTTGCCGGTAGGAATCTTCCATTAGACAACTGATTGTTTTGATACGGCGCGCTGAGAAAAGCGCGTAACCGCGGGTCGGCATTCTGCATGATGACTAAGCCGTTGAGCAAAGCCTCTCTCAGATCATTTGGCAGGCTTTGCATTAGCATCTCGATCTGACGAGCTTGCTCCTGGTCTATGCCTCTAAAGCCCGGCACTCTCCTGAGAATTTCCGAGAATGAAGGTCTTTCAATAAAGAGATATCGGGCTTGAAAGGCTAATTCGCGCGGACATTGCGGACTATCGAGATATTCTCTAATGCCGCGAGCGACGTGATCGGGCAGATTGTCCACCGGCTGTCTCAGTTGCATCCAACGTTCCAGAGCCCGACGTTGAAGTTCGGGATTTCCAAACTGTGTTCCCGGCGGTAGGCTACCGACGATGGTGGCATATGTTCGTGCTAATTCTCTTATAAGTTCTGCCGGTCTTGTCGGCGTGTAACCAAAAGCACCTAATTTGTCTGAGAGCCCGGACAGGAAGCCCGTTTCTGATAAAATATTGCGTGCTGCTACCGAATTCAGGTTGTCCGATACTGAGGACATTGCATTCAAGATTTCCTGAGGAAAGTGCGGCGCATGGCGTATAAGCGGTTGCATCAACTGCAGAAGCAGGATCCTCTCGTCATCGCTGTCACAATGAGATAAGCGCCACGTTGCTTCGCGCAACAACTCTCGTTCTTGGGTCTTGCCAAATCTGCCCTGGTGCGAGCGCAGCATGTTGTAGCAATCTACATCTAAAATCCGTAAAGCTCTTCTATAGTCGCTGTCTTGAAAAGAAACCCCAAGAGTCCATCGAGCGGATTGATCCAGAAAACCACGGTAAGCCGCTCGTCTCTGGTTAATCCACTCACCCTCATTCTTTTCGGCTTGAGGTTGATCCAGGTCCAGGATGGAGCGAAAGAGTTGCATCGCTCTAATGTTCAGGACTTCCAGTTTCTGGACCTGCAGTGGATTTGCTCGCCAGCGCTGGAGCCCCTCGGAAAGTATTTGCAAAGCTTCCGGCGATGCATTGTGTCCTAATCTAATCAGACTCGATAAAACAATCTCCCTGGTAGCGACTGCACCAGCTAGTTCTTTCAGAGTCTGGCGGCAATACTCTCGTCCCGGTGCATTGGGATGATCGTTCAATAGTTCAATCAGCGTGGCGATGGCATGTGGATTGCGGTTGCGGGCCATCTCAGCAATAGCGGGCAAGTGATTCAGTGTTTCGGTCAGACCCAACCCTTGTCTGTAGAGTGGCCATAAGGAACCGTCTGTCTTCGGTAAATCCTTCAGGATGTCCCAGATGCCCGATAACACTTCGTTGGCATTGTCGCCCCTAAGCCCGTTTTCCAGGAGCGATCTGATTTGACGTCCGGGAATCGCTGAATGGGTGTCGCAGGCGCTGAGCAAAACAGCTTCTGATCGGGTCAAAGTGGGACCGAAGCGAGCGAGGATCTCTGCTGTCTGAGTTCGCAACGACATCATCTGTTCGGAACTGAGCCGCTGGAGACGGATCGGCAACTCGAGCACGCCGTTCCGGCCTGTTTGATCGGATAACCAATTCTGCCTCACTGACGAAGGAAGTTGAGCTGAGCAAAGCACGGAAAAAAGCGCCGTGCGTGAATGTGCATTTCCTTGGGACGCACTCTGGAATAGCCCGTCAAGCAGTCGTGCACGTTGTGTATTATCTAGCTGCGGATTGTCTAATTGCCTCAGAGCTATTGACGCTTCGCACCAACCTAGCGCGGATGCAGTCTGTGTATTGCCAGCTCTTTGTTCCGATCGCAGAGCCATCTGTAGTCGTTGCAACCTTGCAAGAGAAGGAGTGCTGTTGTTGTCGATTGCTCTCAGCGCATTGCGAATTCGCAACTGATCCAAATCCGCAACGGCATTGGGCAGTGCCTGCTGAAGATCTTGCAAGGCTGCTTCGCGATCATTTCCCAGTAGTCTGGCGGTCAAGGATTCTATAGTGGAGCCTTCGCCTGATTGAGCCAGAATATGTCGAATGTATTGAACGGCCAAACTTGATTCTGGTCCTGTTGTGGCTTGTTCCCAGAGGTTTTGGAGAAGTTGAACCGCCACTTCCGGTCGACTTTCCTGCTGCAGTGAAACTCCCAAATGTACTGCACTTACATCGCAGAACTGTTGTGCCCGATCTAGCATACCGGGCGAGTCCCAAGATGTCCTGGCTTGTACGAATTGGAACAGACGAGTCAAGACTCGGTCTCTATCCTGGTTCCAACTGCCTGAATTCAACTGACTTTGAGAGGGTCTTCGCAGGACCAATGACTCCAATTCATCATAGGATAAGCAGCGTTGCTGTTCTTGTCGGCGCCAGGTTTCTATGCGTGAATTCAATATGAGCCCGACGCCAATATTGCCAGTAAGGGGGCTGTAGAGAGTGGACAGATCATGGAGATTGGGCGGCTCAACCGAGCTTAGCTCCGCTGCCGAAAATTCCCAGCTCGAGATCTGAGCTCGCTGGGTGATTACTGCTTGAACTTCCGGTCTGGCAAAGGCTTGGCGTAATGCTTCCCTGAGTCCGTCGAGCGCTGATGACTGGCCGTTTAGAGATTGCCCGAAAGCTTGCGAAAGAGTTTCCAGATTGCCATCAGTTGGTAGCAGTGAGTTTATATAATCACGCAGACCCGGGTTAGTATTGGCTTGCTTTAGCAGCGAATAAAGGGTTCTGGAGTCAGGCTCGGGAGAGGCCAATTCTTGCTGGAGACCCTCGATGCACGCTAATTGTTCGGCCCATTGGAGCCACGCATCCATTTGCGGATTTCCCATCGGCTGTATACTACGCCGCAGTTCACTCAAACAATCGGTCAGCTGTGACGGCGTTGCGTTCAAGAATCCATGCAAGGCTTCCTGAACGCGAACACCGTCACTTTGAACACCACGCACCGCGGAAAAGAGTGCTCGCTCAAGTTCATTGGCGCCTGAGACATTCTCCTGAATTAGCCCGTTGGATCGTTGAATTCTGTGAATGTAGCGCTGAACATCTGCCCTGATGTTTTCCTCAGCCGGGCCGATTCGCAACATTCCTACCCGTAGAATTTCTGTTAGTGCTGCCCTCCGTTCGCTAGCCGGACGATCTTGATTGATGGCCTGCTCAAATGCGTGAACGGCGTTAGCAAACCGGGCCTGTAAATAAGTGACGGGTGCAATACTGTAA
>JAKFUT010000242.1 GCA_021732565.1 Candidatus Obscuribacterales bacterium | reverse complement strand
GAAATTCAACTGAAATTACCATTCTTTTCACAAGAATTGCAAAATCGAACCTTATCATCCCCGACCAACCTCAATAGTATTCCAAGCGCGCTATAGCCTTTTCTCGGCGGTATCGCCAGCCGAGTGAGCGAACAAAACAGACCGAACGAACCCCGGAAATGTGAAGCCACCGCCACGTAAACAGCCTCATCATAAGAATTTTCTATCAGTAATTCACAAACATGTGCAGAGCGCAGCCCATCGACCTGTGGTCCGTTCGTTTCGATTGATTTCTTCCTCAGCGTTGCACTCCAATCCAACGAACCTGTTCCACCAAGTGTCTCCCGATACCACCGGGGCCATGGTCCTGGACGATGTGCTGCGTCTCCGTGGCAGTGCATTACTTTATGGCTGTTGACACGCTGGCACACCTCAGCCGCCCGGGAAGACTCAACGAGCCGATTGAAAAGCATCCTCAAGAGTCCGCCACCATTAGCGCTCAGAGTTAACGTTCCTGCAGCTGTGATGCCATCAGCGGTCAGCGATCCTACCGTAGGTGAATTGAACTTGAGAGTGCCAGCTTGTAGGCGTCAAGCATCCTTTTCCTTTGATGTTCCTGGTCGGACAAGCTTAGGCAATTCGATATACGTCACTATGATTGGGTAAGGAGGATTCAGGCTGGTCATCCAACGATGGCACGAATCTGTTGGCATCCCTCGATTAAATTGACTAAAACCGAAGGCATCGAGGGCTAGCTACCCTTCCTTCGGCAATGTATGATTAGCCGCACATAATCAGGTCACTCTCGAAAGGATGGGAGTATCCATCTTTTCATGGCTCAGCAGTTGTGGGAAATCACCGCAATCGTCGGTGCTCATTCCCCGAATGCCCAAACCGCGCAGCTGTTTTCCGTCACGGGGAAGTCTTGAAATGCTTTGGGATGGATCGCCACATCGTCACATTTTCCAACTCTCGCACGCCCGAAGCTCGACGAGATGCCACGCGTTTTTTCAAAGCCTTGCGTTGTTCACAATTTTGATGCCATTGCCGCAGCCCATCCGTATACAAAAATTATGCCAACCTCTGCTCCGTAGTTATTCCACGAAAGCCACAGCGAGCCGCAATCGCACACACGCACCACTCCAGAGGGTACAAAATTGCAAAGGAAGAAACTAATTTCAGCAGCCACGCTGTCAGTAGTCGTAGCTTCAGTTATGCTAGCACTACAGTCGGCAAGCGACGCCGCATGCTGTTATTTTGCAGCCAAAGACAAGGATATAAATCAACCTGGACAAAAGGCTTTCATCTCATGGAATCCTGCTTCAAAGGCTGAGTCCTTCACAGTACAACCGAAATTCGAAGGTAATGCGGTGGACTTCGGGATGGTAATTCCTACGCCCGCCAAACCAAAGCTAGATGAGATGTCTCGCGATTTTTTTAAGAACCTTGCGCTGTTCACCATCCTGATGCCATTGCCACAGCCAATTTACACACCAATGGACCCGCCACGACCAACAAGATCGATGAATCACTATGCATACGGAGCGATGGCTCCATCGATGACAAAGAGAGGTTCCTCAGTCAGGGTGTTGGAAGCAGGCGTGGTCGGCTCGCTCGACTATAAGATCATAGTTGCGGATCGAGCAGATGATCTCTTTAGCTGGTTGAAGGAGAATAAGTACTCATATGGGGGTGATGAAGAAACTCTGCAGTTCTATATAAAGAAACAGTGGTTTTTCACCGTTATGAAAATTGATTCTAATCAGATGAAGAAAGCTGCCGATGGCACATACCTTGGCGAGATTACTCCCACGCGGTTCACTTTTTCATCCAAAGAATGTGTGTATCCGCTAAAGATCACGCAGCTTTCGGTCAAAGACAAAACCGACGCTTTGTTTTATGTGCAGTCTCCCGCACAAATGGATCTTAAGGGAGATTGGTCCTGGATGCATTCCTACCGGCCCATGTATCTCACCTATATGTTAGGGTGCGGCGCAAATAACGATCAGCTGAAGGAGCTGCAGGAACGAACACAGTGGGTAACAGAAAAGCGACAGGCCTCAGCGCGCTATGAAACGACCAAACTTGAATGGGCAAAACGACTTGGCGACGCAGAATTGAGCGTTCTGGAAAATCCTCAAAAAAATTACGGACAAACCGGAACCGGTAATTTGCCTCCGGGCGCCGAGGTTGTTCCGCTTGCCACATTCATGGACCTGATGAAGGCCGAGTATGACAAAGCCAACCATAGCGATTCAAGCCAAGCCAACGCGAAAGTTCGTGACCAACAGCTTGCCGCAATGGAAGATCAATATCAACCTTCCAAGGGAATCATAGTTAGAAATCCGGAAAACACATCGGGACGATTTATCAGCACACGCTACTCATGGTACCCCGCTCGTGAAGCGCCGCTGGACGAAGTGGCCAAGCTAACGCTACTGAAGGGACACCTCCAGAAGGGGCAATGGCTCACAAAATTTCGCAAAGTCATGCTGAAGGACGAAATGACCCAAGACCTTGTTCTGGCCACCATACCAGAAGAACAAGAGCAGACTTATACAAGGATCATGCCCACATCACCTCCGTAGCCAACTGACAAGAGCAGCAATGGGGATGTAATCCCGCTACAGTCTCTACGGGCCGGGCGCCCCAGCCTGCACCCTACCTCCGCACATTCTTTCAAAGCACGGTGTTCGGTTGCAACTTATTGGTAAAAATGCAGGTAATCGTCCGCAACCTCTTGTCGGAGTATCAAAGCTAGCGAGCACATGCATCTTTTATACGCTGGACGTCAGGTGGCTTGATGGGCTGTATGCTTGCAGCAGGATTGCAGTAACCGGCCAGAACGATAATCACTCAGAGGGCGATTTCGGCTTACAGAATTCCTACGGAAAGCGAATCGCGAAGAGAGGGTGGGGTGGACGGGACAGACGACCAATCGAAAAATCGAAAGAACCCTGCGCCAAAATCCTTCTCATCGTTACAGAACCGAAGCTACGTACCACCAATAAACAGAAAATGCGGGTTCAGAGGATAGGACGTTGTACAGAACCAGACTAATTTCATTAGCGCTATGCATGGCAGTGGTTACATTCATGCCATCTCTATTTTCGGGCAGCAATGCTGCATGCTGTTATTTCGCAGCCAAAGACAAAGACATAAATCAACCAGGACAACTTGCGTTTATTTCGTGGAACCCGGCATCGAAAGCTGAAGCATTCACCGTCCAACCGAAGTTCGAAGGGAATGCAACGGACTTCGGAATGGTGGTACCTACGCCAGCCAGGCCGAAACTCGACGAAATGCCGCGCGATTTCTTTAAGAGCCTGGCCATTTACACGATCCTGATGCCGTTACCCCAACCCATCTATTCACCACTTGATCCTCGACGTCCGTCGATAAGAAGAAAATCCAAAGGCCGAAACGCATCTTCTGACAAATCTGAGGTGGTGGTGCTTGAGGCTGGAGTAGTCGGTTCGTTGGATTACAAAATAATAGTGGCCACCGACTCAAATGCATTGTTCGATTGGCTCAAGAAGAACAAGTACTCCTACGGTGGAGACGAAAAGACCCTTCAGCATTATATTTCAAAGAAGTGGTTCTTCACCGTAATGAAGATTGATCCAAAACAAATGAAGGCAGGACGTGACGGTCGTTATCAAGGTGAAGTTACTCCCACACGTTTCACGTTCTCTTCGCCGCAGTGCATTTATCCTCTAAAAATCACGCAGATATCCGTCAAAGATCATAGCGACGCATTGTTCTATGTGCAGGCACCGGAGCAGATGGATCTACCGGCAGACTGGTCTTGGATGCACTCTTACCGTCCGATGTATTTGAGTTTTATGCTCGGATGCGGCATGAACCCTGAGCAACAGAAGGAAATGGAAACGCGAAATTCGTGGCTTGAGGCAAAACGACAAAAAGATCCGCAATACGAAACCACAAAGCTTGAGTGGGCGAAGCACCTGGCACTGTCCGATCTGTCCGTGCTGGAGGATCCCAAGAAAAATTTCGGACAAGCTGGAACTGGCGACCTTCCCCCGGGAGCAAAAGTAATTACACTGCCAACCCTTTTAGAAGAATTGAGATCGGCTTACCAGAAGTCTTCCGGCAACATTTCGAAAAACGTGGATGATGAGCTAATCCGCATGGGTGATCGGTATCAGCCCGCGAAAGGCGTCATTGTAAAAAATGATGAGAAGAGTGTGGGTAAAGGTTTTATTTGGAATCACTACAGCTGGTACCCCGGAAGAGAGGCTCCCGAGGATGAATTGAAGACTCTCACCCTATTGAAAGGGCACTTGCAAAACGGGCAGTGGCTGACAAAATTCCGCAAGAACTTGCGGAAAGATGAAATGACCGATGATCTACTGCTAGTTGAGGTTCCAAAGAATCAGACACAAACCTATGTCAGGATCATGCCAACCTCGCCGCCCTGACCGCCAAAGGACACGCACGACACTTCCCAAGTAGGCACTCAAACAAAATTTGCAGCGTCCGCTCAGTACTATATCGCTGCGCACGCTAGTGGACTCAGTTTCAAAAATCCACCACTGCGGGCGGGACCGGCGCCCCCGCAGAGAAGTTACTCGCTTCCGGGGGAAGACTTGCAGCGTTCGGACGCTCGGGAACGAAGCGGGCGCCTAAAATTTGCTCGTAACAGAACGGGAGCGGAAAGGCGACATTGCAGTGAAGAGGTTCTGAAGTTGAAGAATACTATATAATCCTTCCAGCATGGATCACTCGGGGTGAACCCAATTTCAGAGCATTCGCAAGGTAGACAGACAATTCGCAAGTGCAGCGCTGAAACATTCCAGTGAATGAACAACATCGGTGGCCCGTTGAACGATAAACTCACCAGTTGAATTTAGGAGTCCGGTCGATGCGACGAATAGCAAGACGACACCTCATTATCGCCATAGCACTGATTGCTGCACCAGCTTTCGGAGGTGATATAAACTGGTCGCCCGAACGTCCGGGAAACTCCGAAGACGATCCAATTGAAACTCCCAAGGACCTCACCGGAAGATCCATAAAATGTCCGCGAGTTAGAGCTGTGCACTCCACCAAGATCACAGACGAGGGCGCCACCGAATATTTGCTTAAAGCTGATCCCTGGCTTGGTTATCAGCGCGGTCGTGAACTGTTCGTCCGCGAATTTTCGAAATCAGATGGAGTGTTCGGCGAGCCCGGAAAAATGGCAGGACGAGTGCTTGAAGATCAAGTTAGCAAAATCATGACGCGAGATCATGTTGCTTCATGCGCTCTTTGCCATAATGTGCCATTTCGAGATGGTGGCGCAGGAGCCACCATGTTTAAGAATAGCGGCACAGGCAGGAATACCCCTCATGTTTTCGGAGCGGGATTATTGGAAATGATCGGTTGGCAGACTCGGCTGAAATTGCTCGAGAAGGCAGACGTAAACCGAAATGGTTTCATCGACATTCACGAGGCCGACGGCATACAAGCTCTAGTGGAGAATCTGCCGTCCAGCCAATCGGGAGAGCATGCAAAGATCAGTCTTGGTTCATTCGGAGATTCCGATAATGACGGAAAACCAGACTTGAACAGTGTTTGCTTTGTCTGGTATGTGGATAAAGACGGTAAGCGAATTCCCTGGGCACGCTCTTTGAAGGATGACGGCGTAAAGGGGTACAACTTCGAGGTTCAAGTCTTCGGCTGGGGTCACGGACGAGCGGGGTTGTCCGGGCGAATTCCAATAACGTCGACCCTTCGCGCCTTCACCGGCCAGGCATTCGATAATCATCAAGGGCTTCAAGCATTCGATAAAACGCTCAATGACGAACCGAACCAGGACGGATTCGCCCTGATCTCGCAGCCCGGGGCTCCCCAATTTTTCAACGGTTCCACCCGCGACAGGGGGCTCATGAAGAATGCCCAAGGCATAAGCATGGACGATCCCGATCGTGACGGTGTTGTAGAAGAACTCACCGAAGGAGACATGGATCTTATCGAGTTCTATCAGCTGAATCATCCTGTACCCGCCGAAACCAAACGCTCACAAATGCGACAGCGTGGTAGAGAATTGCTCACCAGCCTGAGCTGCACTCAGTGTCACGTACCAGATTGGAAACTCGAAGGAGACCACCGTACCGCCACCGACTACACCAGTCGATATCTTGGCGATCGCCGATTTTTCGACATTGCAGTGACACCCAATGAAAGCACGGGCAAGATGGAAGGAAAGTTGAAGTGGTTAACGAATGAGTCGCCCCAAAAGACGAATGGCACCACGCTAGCCTTGTCGGATAAGAATAGATTTGTGGCAGAACCGCGCAGAGGGGAAGCCACAGTGAATGGCGTCTACTCTGATTTTATCCATCACGATCTGGGACCAGCGTTTTATCAAATGCAATTCGATGGAAGCATGGTTAAAGCATGGAGAACGGCACCACTTTGGGGCGTCGGCAGCACTGCTCCATATGGTCATGATGGAGCCAGTCTTGATCTCGACGATGTAATAAGACGACACGGAGGCGAAGCGGCGGAGAGCTCAAAAGGATATGGCGACCTCCCGGACAATGATCGTCTAGCGCTGTTGGAATTTTTGCGAGGTCTTGTTCTTTATTCCGTCGACGATCTGCCCTGCGACATTGATGGCGATGGAAAGATAGCCGAGCATTTCATTGTGGCAGGGCAAGATACAGGCGTGGAAAGACTTAATCCTGAGTGGCTTTTCCGTGTTCCGGGTCGAATAGAAGGAGACATTACTAATCCGCAAGGAATTAAGGTGCGATCAATGCAGCTGACGAATGTGTCGCAGGCCTACGGATCGCACCTGAAGTTTCTCGAAGACAAAACGCATGACGGTTTTCCCGATGCGCGATTCACTAAGTCGGTTGTAACGGCGACAACAGGTTACGCAGGTTCAGCACACGAAGACGCAATCTCAGATCGGCAGCAAACCGCCATCGCCAAAAGCAAAGTGGTCACAAAGAAAAGATAATCCACCTGCGGCATCGCTCTCCCGCTGCGTTTTATTCTGGCGCGATGTAATCTCCCTCGTTCATGCTGAACCAGAATTCCATCGGCTGTACTTTGAGCCTATCTATTCACTAATGCCGCTGCATGATCGCACCACTTCGGTGGATCACTTCATAGTCAAGGTTCCGAGCCTCCGTAACATCAGTGATAAGGCGCTGCGTGAAGTCCAGCGCAAGAGGAGTTTGGACTGGTTGTCTTCGCCTGAGGACACCTTACCTCAGGTACGATTTGCCTTGTTATTGAGTCAGCAAGGTGTGAACACAACTGACTGCTTGGGAGCCATCACCAACAGCGAAACCTACTCGTTTAGTGCTACCGGATCTGATATCACCCGCAACCAGCACATTAGGCATAGTAGTTTCCAGAGGGCAGGGCTCGCGGTTTGTGAGCGGCCACTTTCCTGAGTTCAACGCATCAATACCTGCCTTCAGAAAGCCCTTCGCATCACGCTCAATGGTAGCGGGCAACCAGGAATGAGACGGTTCCGAGCCGATGAATACAAAAACGGCACCAACTGGAATCTCTCTAATCTCGGCGTCGTTAGATTGCACGTCAACACTTCTTACAAACTGTTCACCATTCACCTTTTGGATAGTGGCGTATTCATGCACTACGATATCTTGATTTGCGAGAATACGGCTGTGCAAATACTCCGACATACTTGGTCCGAGCTTGCTTCGTACCAGCAGATGCACCTTTCTTCCAGGACAACACTGGCTCAAGAACATCGCAGCTTGTCCTGCTGAATTCCCACCGCCGACCACAGCCACATCAGTTTCGTTATGCAATACGGCTTCGACGGAAGTGCATGCATAGTAGACCCCGGCGCGTTCAAAGCGATCGGCGTTCAATGCTTCCAATTTTTTCCAGACAACGCCAGCGGCAATCAGTACCACCCGCGCTGAAATCACAGCTCCACAATCCAACGGCAGCGCACAACGCCCGTCTTCGCCTCGAGAAATGCTACTAACTTCCACAGGCGCCACCAATTGCGCGCCGAACTTCAGCATCTGCAAAACCCCGCGTGTAGCCAACTCGGTCCCGGAAAGACCGGAAGGAAAGCCGATGAAGTTCTCGATCTTCGAAGAGCCGCCGGCTTGCCCGCCCGGACCAAGTTTGTCTAAAACGAGGGTGGAGAATCCTTCAGAAGCGGCATAGACTGCAGCGGTCAATCCAGCAGGGCCGGCTCCCACAATCGCCAAATCGACTGAGTAATTCGGACAGTGCCTCCAAATACCCGCACCATTGGCGATATCACGCAGAGAAGGCTTCACAAGAACCGTTCCATTTGAGCACTGAACAAACGGCAGCGCTGGTGAACCAAGCTCCGTGCGGAGCCTCTGCCCCTCGGATTTATCAGACTCATGATACGTATACGGCACGAAGTTCTTGTAGAGAAACTCACGTATCAAAGTCGTGGCCTTGCAGCGCGGAGGACCGACAACCTTAAGCCCGAGTTTGCCACGTTTCCCCAGGCTGTTCCGTCTGCTACAAAATGCGGTAAGCATTTTTTCCGACATCGTGGGCACTCTGAGCATTACCTCGTGCAGTTTTGCCGCGGGGACACGCAAGACCCTGGTTTTTCCACTTGCGCGGGCGGTGACAATAACAGGCCGCCTGGTCAGCAGGTCAATGTCTCCCGAGAATTGTCCCGGCTCATGCACAGCCACGACGGCGTTGTCATCTTGGGGGTTGAGTATCTCAAGCCTTCCGGTTTGTACGACAAACAGATCAATCTCTGCGGTTCCCGCAGAAAAAACCACTTCACCATCCTCATAAGTCTCAACAGTCGCATGGGACTCAAGTGCCTTCATTTCCCTAGCGGTCAAGGATTCGGAGGCATGGTCTTCTGTGAGTGCTTGCATGTCGTTTCTCTCCCTATATTGAGTAGCTTCACACAAAAATGCCGTTTGTTGCAAGGGGAAACCACATCCGCCAGCCAAGTCATTGATCCTGGATGGAGAAAGGCCTCCGTACTTGCAATTCCAGTAAGGATTCGGGGGTAGTATAAATGAAATCGCCTTCTCAATTCTGAAAAGTGAAGTCGTTTTTGCGACACCGGAACGGAAAAGCACTCCATTTGCCCCACAGTAGGAGTACTTGTACTTCTTGAGCCAATCGAATAATGCATTTGAGTCGGTGGCCACTATTATTTTGTAATCCAACGAACCGACTTAAGTGCAACAACTGAGCGTAAGTTTTGGAAATCTTGATCGCCTGTTCTTTCAAACCGGTGCTTCAGCCGAGATCAACGCACGATGGAACGAATTGAGAACAACTGAACGGCGTGTACCAGACTTTTCATTCCGGTGGAGGCCAGCAGTTCTGGAGCCGTTGATCGATATCGCGGCTAATGGGAACGGATGAGTGTTGAATCGTCCCGAGGCTTACCCCCGGCGTCGGTGTTCGGGTCGCATATAATTTTATGCATATCACGCATAAAATCTTACAATTCCACTTAGCGAAACTCCCAAAACCAGGGCATTTCGGGATTTGGTTGCTAAGGGAAGATATGCATATCGCGCATATTTTCATAGTCCGCAGAGCTGTGGTCAGGAATATATAGCGTCAAGCTTATCTGATTGTGCATCTGTGCAGGGCATCGCTGTAGAAAATTGCGCGCGCCGCAATTTTCTACAAGCCATCCAAGCAACTAATTACGAAATTCAGAGCGTTTTCAGAGTTGGTTGCTAAGGGAAAAATTGCGTGCGCCGCAATTTTCTTTAAGACCCTGAAGAGGTGCCCACCACGCGAGGCTACCGGACCGGATCCGTCAACGGAAAATCGTCCTTTGTTAGTGTGATGCGGAGGGCGAGAAAGCCACATCTCCAGCCTCAATCACCACCACCTCGCCCGCGATCACTTCTCAACTAACGAGATTGCCGATTCAATGGCACGACGGCGAAATGCCCGGTCCGGGCAATATGGGCGACACGCGCTCACACGATTGACATATCCGTCATTGAGAACCAACTAACTTCAAAAGACAGTCACCGACAGATGAACCGTCTAACTGAGGTCATGAAAGAAAGCTATGACCGCCATCGAGGACATCGTCATCACCAAATATGTTTCTGCAGGCATGCCGCAGGGCAAGAGATCGGGAGAGCTTGTGCAGCAGGGTCGGAATCATTCATGTCCAGAGTCCTTCCGGTCGAGTCCGACACCGCCCCGGGGCAACACCACCGCCGGGTCAAGGCTTTGCAAATTACATGCAGGCAGAAGATGGCGGGAGAATATGAAAGTCATAGTGGATGATTACATCAGCGGGGGCTACTTTGCCACAATTGCGACTGCCAGACCGGATTGGGGGGAGGTTGGACCACAACTTCTTCCTGATTACATCATCACGGCATCCCGCTGCATCGGACAAATTCTGCCGGACGATTGGGCTCTGGAATGGGTGCAAGTTGACGACAGCAAACGTGCGGAAAGAGCAAACTATTTCGGCATCCCTCATAGTGATATCATGCGCTTCATACATTGCATTAGCAGCGCATTCGAAGAAGATGAAGTGCGTTATCCAGGTACTTTCGTCTGGCTAGATACAGCACGCAACGTTATTCAAGAGTTTGTTCCTCGTGAGCAAAGTTTATCTCTGCCGGGTCCGGGTCTCCACAAAAAATTCCTCGAGAACTTTCTTACTGCAGAAATAATTACACCGGGCATGGGAAACGACGGGGTCTGGCAGTGCGCGCTTGAGCGCCGAGCAATTGCTTCCGGAGGACTATCGCTCGGATACGAAGTACCGGGATACGAATATGGTGTTTTTCATTCGTGGATTTATCGCTTAGAAGTTGACGCAGACAGAGATTACGGAATCCATCCATCCGTCCCGGGTCTCTTGAGTAGTTTGGAACAGGCATCGATCGTGGCAGAGTATGCATCAAGAGAAGACGTCGGTGCCGAACCTGTTTTATGGCTACCCTGGCTTCTCACACAATATGACATTGAGTGAATTGATCACCAATCATCCCGGCAATATACAAAAAGCAATCTTTGTGTTCGGAACAAGACTCGTGCAGATATTTTGCGGTTCCCTAAACCGGAAGCCAACGGCAAACCTTCCCCTCAAATAATGTTTGCTCATATCTCATCAACAATTCGCACTCCGGTAAAGCTCGCTACGCGGCAACACAGCTTGAGATGGCAGTTCCCGAAGATTCAAAGATCATGAGTACATGGTCGAGAATGACTGCACGGATCCCTGTCAACGACAACAACGACATGCAGAAAACATGCATTTTTGTTAAGTGTAAGAAGCGAAACAGATCGCAATACGTTCCACATTTTTGCCACTTTCTTTGATGTCCGTCGTTCGTCATCACAACCACAAACAGTTATCTGTCACATATATGCGGGCCATTAATGTCGGCTAATGGGAATCTTCCCGGGGGGCATTTCGTAAGGTTCCCATAAACAGATGCCTTGCCATGGAAAACTGACAATTGACGCCTTGGCATAGTACGCACTTGCAGTTACTATACAGGACGCTCCTCATCGGCATCACCGGTTATCCCTGTCCTGGAAAATCACATGAAAAAAGCACGCGGCGTTCTCTTCTGCTCATTTGTGTCTCTGTCGCTGGCAAGCGGTCCGATTTTAACTGCAGCTGCTGCCGACACGGTCAACACATCGACCGGTACCACATCTGATGCCTCGGGTGCTCACTCGACAACGCTGCTGACCGGAGCCAACCTGGTGAATGCAACCGACTTGAAGGTCGGCGTTCACAAAACGCTTGCGATTAACTTCGGAACGCTCAGTGCAGACGGACTGTTTTTGAATGGTGACCTCGACAACGCGGGAACGATTTACGCGTTTTCCACCGATCCCAATACCAGAGTCGGGCACTTCAGCGCGTTCGATATATCAAACAGGGGCACAGGATTAATCACTTCGATATTGCCAGCTGGAGGAATTCCCGGGCTCACCCTTGATCCAGCTACTCTAGTAAGTGGTTTCAGCCTTTCATTCACCGCACTCAATAACTTTCTGAACCAGGGCGTTATCAATAGCGCCGGAAGTTTATCAATATCTGCGGCCAATACTGTAACAAATGCAAGCAACGCCGCCATGACCGCGATGCAAAATATAAACATCAGTGCCATCACGTCCATGGTTAATGCCGGCCTCATAGCCACGCAGGTCGGCAACCTGAACGCAGCCACGGCCTTACTGAATAATCAGAACGGTATTTTGCAAAGCATCAACGGTTCGGTCAACCTGCAGGGGTTGCTCAATCAATCGTTGGCTGTTCGCAACGATCTCGGTCAAATCCTCGGTGCCACGGGCGTTAATATTACGACCCTTCGCGATAATACCTTTAGCAGTCCTAATGTGTCTGTTCTGGGCGGTTTAATCAAAGGTCCTGAAATCAATATCATTAGCGCAGGCGGTTCCTCGGATATTCATGTAAGCCAACTCGATGGTGCTGTAAACGTCAAGGGCGTGGGTACCAATGTCGGTGTGGAGATAGGCGATCTTAATATCGCTTCATTAGATCTCACAGGCGACCCCACCCTTACATCCGTTACCGGCAACGTCACCATTCCGTGGGTTGGCACTTCAGATGTCTACAGCACGGGAGAATCGCTGATCGCACTGGCTGGTGGCAATGTCACCATTTCCGGTTTACCGGCGGGATTTTCCCAATACACCATCGATACCGGCTCTGCAGAGGTAAAAATCGGTGCCGGAGTAAAGTTTACCGGCACAACCATTGACTCCGGACACAGCAACTCAGGCGGTAGTATTCAGCTCTCCAATGTAGGCTTTAGAACCAATGGCGGTGCAGTAACACTGGTAGCGAAAGCTGGAAGCGACAGTGGCACCGGAAATATACAAGCAGGTAACATTTCCACGGCGGGCGCAGCCGGTGCGGCTGGCGCAAGCGGATCCAATGGCGGCAATGGCATTAATGGCGGGGTGGTCACCATAAATGCCACTGGCACCGTAAGTCTGGGAAGCATCGACACCCGGGGTGGCGCCGGCGGGGCCGGAGCCGCGGGGCTACTAGGTGGAGGCGGCACCGGAGGTGGTGCCGGAAAGGGACTAACCTTCACCTATGTGACAAATACCGACAAGAACGGAAAAACCACAGACTACACCTACACATTCTCCAACGGCAGTGTAATCACAAATACTTCGGCGCCAAAATCGGATGGAAGCCCACCCGATGCCGTACAACAGACAGTGGGCAACGCGGTCAGCGGAAGCGGCGGCAGCGCCTACGGCGATGGAAACGCAGGACTGTCGGGCAATGCCGGCGGTGTGGGAAAGGACGGCGGAAGCGGCGGTAATGGTGGCACCATTACATTGACATCCACTGGCTTGCTTACCGTCGGGGGACTGACGACTACCGGAGGAGCCGGCGGCGCGGCTGGTGCCGGTGGTGTCGGTGGTGCCGGTGGCAACGGTGGCAGTGGCGGCGATTCGTATGTCGCTGGCAATGCCGGCGACGGAGCACACGGCGGCATTGGCGGAGTCGGTGGAAACGGCGGTACAGGTGGAAGTGGTGGTACTGGCGGTGCTGTCACGATCTCCGCTCCCGGCGGCATAACCGTTAACGCCTCAACCTACGCTATTTACACCGGTGGTGGAATGGCCGGAACAGGCGGCGGAAGCGGAATCGGAGGTAAGGGCGGTGTAGGCGGCTCGGGCGGCATTGCATACGGCATTGGTGCAAGCGGGAAGGGAGCCTCGGGCGGCAACGGTGGTAACGGCGGCAACGCAGGCGCCGGCGGCAGTGCCGGTAACGGAGGCGGGGTCACCATTACAGGCGGCGCGCTCTCTCCTTCTCTTCTATCCATATATAGTAGCGGCGGAACCGGCGGTATCGGAGGCAACGCTGCAATCGGGGGCGTCGGTGGCGCGGCAGGTAGTGCCCCCGGAGGACTAGTAGGCAACAGTGGTGGCAACGGCGGCTTCGGCGGAGCCGGTGGCATCGGCGGTCAAGGTTCCGCAGGCGGCACCGGTGGCGCGGTCAGCATAACAGCAACGAGCCTGGTGGAATCATCAACGAGCACCAGTAACCGTGGCATCTATTCTACAGGTGGAGCGGGCGGTGCCGGCGGTGCCGGTGGTAAGGGTGGCGTAGGCGCGAAAGGCGGCGGTAGTGGTGGCGGTATCGTAAGCGGTGGCGCCGGAGACGCCGGAGATGGTGGCGCAGGCGGTGCCGGTGGCGGCGGCGGCGCTGGCGGTGCTGGCAACACCATCACTATTGCAGTAGACAACACACTGACGTTCGGAGGCACAATTTCCACATCTGGCGGAAAAGGCGGCGGCGGCGGTAACGCTGGTTCGGGCGCCAATGCTGGTGGAACCTCTTCCGGTGCGGACAGCTTCTTTCTTGGCGGCAGTGGCGGTTCCGGTGGTGCCGGAGGATCTGCCGGATCTGGCGGAGCCGGCGGAGCTGGTGGAAAAGCCAGCACCATTCAACTAACCAGCGGGTCTAATTTAACAGTAAGTGGCAGTTTGCTGGCAGAAGGTGGTGCCGGCGGCCTCGGTGGACGAAGCGGTGACGCCGGCGACGGTAGCAACGCTTCTAATGGAGGAGGCGGAGTTGTCAGCGGGGGTGGCGGTACAGGGGGAGCCGGTGGCGCGGTTGCTCCGGGCGGTCTAGGTGGAAACGGCGCAGATGGCGGCACCGTTATCGTCATATCGGAAACCGGCAATATCACTTTAACAAATTCTGGCACGCTTGGTGCGATTAGCACCATTGGCGGTGCTGGCGGCGGCGGTGGCGCCGGAGGCAACGGCGGAAATGGTGGCAACGGCGCGAACAGCGGCATAGGATTCGCTGGTACTGCCGGCGCCAATGGCGATACCACGGGAACTAATACCGTAACAGTGGATGCAACTGTCGGGTTCAACGTCAGCACAACCGGCTCACAAGGCGGATCAGGCGGCTTCGGAGGAAACGGCGGACTCGGGGGTACTGCTGGCAACGGCGGTGATATCAGACTGCAGGCTCGCAATGGCTCAATTAACATCACGGGCGATGTTCTCAGTTATGGAAACACCGGCGGGTTGCCCGGATCGCCAGGCAAAGACGGGCTGAGCGGACAAAACGGTGCCTCACACACATACTTCGGCTTGAGCGCAAATCTCCTGTTGAATACAGTCGGTACCAACGTTACAGGTGGTCTGGGCGGAGCAATCACCATAGACGGTGTCACTGTCGGTGGCATGGTTTTCAAAAACGTCAAAGACCTCGTAACTGGCGGGGGCTCCCTGCCCATCAACGGTATCGATCTCTGGGTCAACACCGGTGCTGCAGATGGATCAGGAGTCTACGGCTACAAGATACTGTTCGGAACCACGGCGGTGGAACAGCATTTGACTATTGGCGGACTGACGGTGACGTCGGGCGTCAACTTGATAAATGCAATTGGTCCGATTCTGTCAGCCAACGGTATAACACCTCCCGCCTCGCTTAACGGCGATTTTACCTATTCAAGTTTCCAAAACAATATCACTGCCCTTACACCAGGCCCGGAGACCGGCAAGAACATCTCTACCGCTGGTGCTGGAATTTATAGTTTAGGCGGTGTCATCACCAATAGTACCTATGCTCCAACCGGGGGCAACATAAATGCCATTGCCGGTAGCAGCTTCAAAACAGACGGGGTCATGAATGCGCTGGGCGGGCAATCCCTTCACGTGTATTCGGTAAATACTCAAAACGGAGTCGCGTTCCAAGCCGATGCCCACCTCGGAAACGGCGGAGCCATCCTTATACAGGCTCCCACCGTTGAAGTAACCGGCGGACCGAGCGGACCGCCAACTACCGCCGGCACTGTTTCAGGCGGATCAATCACATTTATAACGCAGAAAGACAACGTTTCATATCTAATCAAACCACTCCTCTTCGGACAACTCGCTTTTCCTTTGGGCCTGGGATTAACCATAGGCGGTGGCACAGGAAAAGTTCTAGCCACCACTCCTGTGAAACTAATTCAAAATCAAACCGGCAGTGTCGATCTTGCGGACATTGGCGGAACCAATCTCTTCACCACAAATTATGCAGGTCAGGATCTGGTGATACTGGCCGCGGGCGACATCGTCGCCGGCAGTAAGACGCCCACCGGAGCAACTCTCGATCTTGGCGGTAGCTCAACTCGTCCCGCATTACAGTTAATTATGGCAGCAGGAGATGCTGCAGCTGGATTGACATACGGCACAGGAAACAATGCTAAGGGAGATCCGAATGCCGCCTGGCTCGTGCTCGGCGGTGGAACCACTTCCGGTGGCAACATAAATATACCCGGACTAGCCCTTGGTTCAGCGGGCACTCAACTTGTGTACCTGCAGGCCCACAAGGGCGCAGATCGTTCCGGTTCGATAATCACAGGAAACGTCACAGCGTCTACCGGTAGTAATGGTGCCGCACCGGGAACAGTGTACGCATTTGCCAACAACGACATACTGACCGGCACCCTGTCGAGTTACAGTGCCAGCTTGAATTCAGTTGCCGGAAACATCGGCTATCCCGGACAACGCCTCTCCCTCAATGTCAGAGACCTGTCTACAAAAACCACCGGTCTTGTCTTCATCACAGACTCCGCCAGCGGTGGGGTTACGCTGCGCAGTTCATACGCGAATGCACTTTATATAAAGACTACTGGAGGTGATCTCACCACCCGCGGTGACATCACCGGCGGTTTCATCGTGCTGGAGAGTTCCGGTAGTATCTTCATCAAGAACAGCATCACCGGAATCGCAGACAACTCGGAAATTCAGCTTAGTGCGGCAACCTCAATCACTGATAGTACGGGGCTTTCTCTGCTCAGCGCTCCCAACATCGGTTTAACATCGACGGCAGGCAACATCGACATTGGCACTCTCACCACTACAAAATCGATTACTCTCTATGGTTCATCGAACACCTCCAGCGTTCATGGAAACCAGTTAAGTACGCCTTTGCTCGGATTACTTTCCGGCAGCGGCGGAGTAACAGTTACCTCAACCACTGCCAGCGAGTTGCTCATCAACACCCTGGGCGACGCCAATGTCACCACCTCCGGTGCCGTAGTGCTGGGCACCAATGCCTCCCTCCCCAATCACGCGGCAAATCTAACGGTAACTGCAAACGGCAATTTGACCGTGAACGGACCGATTGCGGCGTCCCAGGCTGTCAATTTGAACACGGCGACAGGAAGCAATGGTTCCATCATCCTCAATAAGAATATCGGACCGACCAATAGTTCTTCAGCACCGGCTGTAACTCTTATAGCAAATGGCAGTGGAAAGATAACCCAGAGCGCAAGTCTCATACTAGCTTCGACTTTGACGATGCGGTCAGGCAGCGGCGACATAGGCGAATCAGCAGCGCCAATTTATTCCGGTGCAGATTCAATTGTGTTCGCCACCACCGGAAGCGTTAACCTCCTGAACGCCAACTCCTCTCAAAGCATCTCCATCGGGGCATGGAGCGGCGCCAATCTAACGCTGATTCAAGCCGGGGACATAACAGTTACCGGAGCTCTCAATGCCTCCGGGAACATTCGCCTTTACGCAGCGCCAGGCGGTTCAATAAACTTACAAAATAATGTGACCGCCGCAGGCCAGGTTCGGCTATTCGCCGGAGAGAATTCAGACGCGCAAGTTGGTAAGGTCAGCACAGGCGCCATAACGCTCACCACAGGCAAGCTGGTATCGGCGGGCACACTCATTTTGACTAGTGGCTCGGGAGGGATTTCCGGAACCACCAACGATGCGTTCAAAACATCTGCCGATGTGATTACCCTCACCAGTACAGCTGGAACCGGGAGTATCTCCAATCAAAAGAATCTTTCGCTCACTGGCAACAGCAGTGGCAGCCTCACATTGGTGAATACAGGCACACTGGAGATCACAGGGCTAACTGTAACAGGAGGCATAAGCGCTTCCGCCTCGAAAGCGATCACGACCACAGGAAAAGTCTCCGGCAGTAACGTCGACCTCATAACGACTGCCAACGATGGCAGCATCACCCTTGGCGACACCCTCAGCGCAACGGCTGCAACGGGAATCATTAATCTGACAGCTAACGGAAGCGGATCGATAACGCAAACAACGGGTTCGATTTCTGCGCCAGTATTACATTTGACAAGCGGCAGCGGGACCATCGGTACAAGCAGCGTAGCGAAGCTACAAACAAATGCGACTACATTGACCTTTGTCACCACAGGCAACGTGTATTTGCAAAACAGCAATGTGAATGGTGCGCTCACCATTACGGGATGGAGCGGCACCCTCCTTGATTTGCTGGAGAGCGGGAATTTGACTGTCAACGGCAATCTCACCGCTTCCAGTTCTATAACTCTAACCAGCGGCAAGAGCGGATTCATTACAGTGAATGCCTCGAAGACCGTCAGTGGCGACATCATCAACCTGATTACACCGACCCTGAATGATAACGGCTCAATTACCGCAGATCACAATCTGAACATATCCGGCAACGTGCCAGGAAACGCAAACGGAAATGCGGTAAGCGTAGTTCTGGGATCGGGCGTAATTCTCAAATCGACTCAGGGCAGTATCAACTTCAACTCCCAAACAAACAAAGGCAAGGCCACCGTGTCCGGTACGGGAACATTGAGCTCCGGAACCGCAGGAGCCGGCGCCATTAACTTCTACGCCGATGCCAATGGCACAAATGTTGATGTTACCGAAGTGCTCGGCAAGATCAACGTTGTCGGTGGCTCATCCAAGTTCCAGACCTCCAGAGGGAATCTCATTTTCGCCAGCGATGTGGACACCTCCTCAGGGACAGCATCAGGCGGATTGATAGACCTGCGCGCCAATGGTGGCAAAGTACAGACTCTTAACCTCCTTTCCAGCGGGAACGGAAGCGGAAAAGCGGCCGGTACCATCTATCTGAGTGGCAAGACCGGTGTCACCACAGCCAATATCACCGCCAGCGGCAGCAACACTGCCAATGGCGCATCGGTAACGCTCCTCTCCGACGGCCCGATTTCCGTATTGAACGTCACAAGCAGCGGCGCTAGCGGTGGTGTCATCGACATAAGATCCACCGCCGATAGTATCAATGCTTCAGACATTACATCTGATGGTTCAGGCAGTGGAAATGCAGCCGGCACTATTTACCTCAGCGGCAAGACCGGTATCACAACAACAAAACTCTCTGCCAGCGGAACTAGTTCGGCTAATGGTGCCTCTGTAACATTGCTCTCCGAAGGAGCGATTTCCACATCTAACATAACAGCCAGTGGCGCTAAAGGTGGAGCAGTTAGCCTTACCTCAACCGCAGACGCTATCAATACGCTAGACATCACCACCGATGGCGCGGGCAGTGGAAATGCAGCCGGTACTATTTACCTCAGCGGCAAGACCGGTATCACTTCAAAAAATCTCTCTGCCAGCGGAACTAGTTCGGCCGATGGAGCCTCTGTAACATTGCTCTCCGACGGTGCGATTTCCACATCTAACATAACAGCCAGTGGCGCTAAAGGTGGAGCAGTTAGCCTGACCTCAACCGCAGACGCTATCAATACGCTAGACATCACCACCGACGGCGCGGGCAGTGGAAATGCAGCCGGCACGATTTACCTCAACGGCAAGACCGGTATCACTTCAAAAAATCTCTCTGCCAGCGGAACTAGTTCGGCCGATGGAGCCTCTGTAACATTGCTCGCCGACGGAGCGATTTCCACATCGAACATAACAGCCAGCGGCGCTAATGGTGGTGCAGTGAGCCTGACTTCAGCCACCGACGCCATCAATACGCTAGACATCACAACCAATGGCGTCGGCAATGGAAACGCAGCAGGAACCATTTACCTCAACGGCAAGACCGGTATCACAACAACGAACCTCTCCGCCAGTGGTAGCACCTCTGCCAACGGCTCCTCCATAACGCTCGGGTCGAATAACGCAATCTCCACCGCAGATGTGACCGCAAGCGGAGCAAACGGCGGTGCGATCAATCTGCAAAGCACAACCGCAACCATCGCGACTCAGAACCTGACATCAAACGGAAGTGGCACCGGAAATAGTGGCGGTACAGTCTATCTTAAGGCACCGCTGAGCATCACTACGGCCAATATCTCTTCGAGCGGCGCCGCCAGTGCTAACGGCAATAATATTGAGATAACCACTGCGGGGACGTTAGGCATAGACGGCTCCATCAGTTCCAATTCAACCGGTGGCGACGCAGGCCAAGTTAAGCTCACCATAACCGGCAATACATTGTTTGAAGTTGGCACCAAGGGAGCAAACTTCGTCAACGGCAGTATCACCGCCAACGGGGTCAACGGTGGACGCATTGACAGCAGCGCGGGAGGAGGCTTCAAAATTGCCACAGGCGGGTTGATACAGGCCAATGGCACAACCGGCACAGGCGGCAAAATTTTGATTGCCATGAATCCCGTCGGGGTCGGAACTTTGAAGGTCGAGAACAACGGTAAAATCGAAGCAACGAATAACGCTTCGGATTCAGGTCTGGTAGGACTTCATTCAGGAGCTGCCAACGATGTCGACATTTCCGGATCGGGCGAGCTAATGGCGGGAGACGCAGTACGCCTGGGCAACCTCGACACCACGACGCTGGCTCTGTCGGCAACGGCAGCCGGCAATGCGACTTTCAGCCAATCATCTGTATTAAACAGTTTCGAATTCAATGCACATCTAGCGAAGATGTCTTTGATCAGCAGCGGCAACCTCTCGTTGCCTAAGAACTTGAATCTAACCAACGCCACCGGAGATGGTGCGGACTTCACGGCTCAGGCCAATGGAAACATTACATTCCAGACTCTCATTTCCAATGGAAAGGGTAGCGGATCGCTCGCGGGAGATATAAAGCTAACATCGGGCGGCAACATTGTTGGCACCGTGCTTTCATCTAATGGCACAGGCGGTGCAAGCGGCGGAGTGGTCACCCTCAAGTCCCCGGGCCTCATCTCAATTGGTACCTTGACCGCAACTGCAGACGCCGGGGGACGCGGCGGCGCAATCATTATTGACCCGATATCAATAAATGTAGGTACTGTAAATGTTTCATCGCTGTCTGGAGCAGCTGGAACAATAAGCTTGATCGCCACTGGCAGTATCTCGGCAATCGGGCTTTATGCCAACGGTCCGGTGGCCGGCACCATCTCTGCAAACGCGGGCACCATCAACATTAACTCAGCCTCCGCAAATGGAAATTCAGGCGGTGCAATCAACTTGAACGGGTACAACATCGCCATTGGCAGCGCATCGGCTACAGGGGCAGGCGGATCTGGCGGATTGTTCTCGGCTCAAGCGGGCAATCTCTATGCAGACTTTATCAATGTCTCTGGAGGCAACGGTGGAAATGCACTCATCAATGCCGGCGGCGGCACGACTATCGGACTGGTTTCTGCTTCTGGAAGCGGAAATGGCGGAACGGTAGGCATCACATCCGGTGGCGCCATCTCGGCTAATTACATAGACGTTAGTGGTGGCGGCTCCGGCGGTTCGGTCGTGCTGAATAGCGGCAGCGGAATATACGTCGGCTCCATTAACGGCACCGGAGGCTACGGATATGGTGGCGTTCTGTTTGCCAGCGCTCCGATATTTGCCTCTAGTGGTAACATCGATCTTTATGGTGCGGATGGCCTCGACGGCTACTATCAGATAAATGCTGCGCAAATATTCCTGGCACATCCCATTAGGACCAGCAGAAATCCTAAACCCGTTCTGGCGCCAAACGGTTTTGTATTCCGTCCGCTGGATACGTCGATAGCGAATCAATTGGGCGGTCGATCAGCCACCGATTTAACTCCTGTGAACAAGACCAGCCGCGACAAGTCCATCGAGGAGCTCGAGAAGTATGGGTTGCGCCAGCCGTTGCAGGGCCGTATCACACGCAAGAATCACAAACCGCTCGGTCCAGGCTCACGGCTGGCCTTCGGTAAAATCGATCAAGATACAATTAATCGCCTCACGCAGGCCGGGATTATTGTGGGCCCCGGATCTGGTGGCAATATCCTGACTTTGGATAAGGGCAATCTGTTGGTGTGCGCTCCGAAGAATTTGACAATTCGCACTCACGAAGGTGACGTCAAAATTGGAGCCGGCTCCATCGCATACGTGATGGAAACAGGCAACGATGTAGCAGTATTCGACCTCTACGATGACGGACTCGGTAACGACGTTTCGGTAAGCACCGGCGGTCACAAATTCAAGTTGACCCCGGGCACACAACTCGTTTTAACTCGCGAGTCGGAGGCTGCATTTGACAAAATAAATCCTGGCACCAGAGTTGCCTCACGTAATGTGGAGAAGCACCCGCTGGCTGATGGCATAACCGCCTATCAGGCAGATTTCTCGATACTGAGTGCGCTTCAGGAACTCGGCGAACTGAAAGACGCAGTCAGTTCCCGTGATGGAGTATCGAAGAGATTGGCAGGAAAAATGCTCAAGACTGCGGCAGCCATCTCCATGGTGACAAATTACCGTGGCGCCTATCAGCAATCGCATCAACAAGTTGCCGGTGGTGGTCTGTCAAAGTAATCGAGCAGGCTCCGTCGCATCTTACGCGTCTTTCGAGACTTCCGGCAGAATTGTTGGACCGCAGGAAATCAGTTGTTGAAAATGTAATCGTTCTGAATTAAGGCGGCTATGAAAGTGGCTACAGCTGCTAATATTGACCTTGCCGTCTAAATTACCAATCATGGCCACCCTCCAATCAAAAGCCGCAGAATTACTCTCAGGAATTTACAGTTATGTTCAAAGTGCAGAACTGGACCTGAGTCAACTTGGTTTGACATTAGATTCGAATGAACACTTGCTTGGTATGTATGTGAATTCGCCTTTTCACGTACTGCTTATTACTTGCCAAGGCATTCACCAAGTCAAAGACAATTCTGCAACGCGAATCCCGTACAATGAAATTCTTGAAATTTGGCTGCCTGAAGATGAGTCTTACAGGCAATTGAAACTGCGATTTGGGGACAATGCCTTTGTGTTCTTAGACTGTCTCCACGAGACAGAGGGCGTATTGGACCTGAATCCACTGCACAAATTTCTTGAGTGCGCAATCTACTGGCCGCATCAGAGTGTTCATACTGATGCGATCCGACATATCCAAACGCCGCGGGATCTCTCTGCATATCTCGGTATAGAACGGGATCTTGTATTTGAATCTCTGGAACTCGATATGCCGAATGCTTTACGCATTGGATTTCCGAGCAAGCGGGTATTGAGATATTTCAACATTGATCAAGATTTGATTTCTCGCCCTGATGTTTGGAGACTTATAGCACTGGTAATGTGTGAGACAAGGACCATATTGAGTGAAGACGAGATCGAACGGAACGAAGAGAATAGTAATTGCTCGTTTTCTTGTTCCTGGGAACTTTTGTATAACGAGTCTCAAGCTTGATCGCAGACCGGCTCTCGGGTTTGCGGAAGATCATCTTCGATCACTTCCTCTGAGAATTGTTACTAGTTCGATTCATAATTTGTCTTTGGCTCGACAGCCCATCGGCGACATATGGCCGTTATCCGATTCTCAGTTTCGATAGTGTCAATCTTTTCGCTCTTAAAACTTACCTGTCTCATTGCTTCCAGGCAACCGAGCAAGAGCGGGTTCAACGAGCCGAATTGCTTTTCCCGTACGGCCAGCGCACCACATAAAAGTGACTCGGCTTCACCGGTATTATCCTCTGCAATGCGTAACAGACCTAAGCTTACGGCGAATTCAGCCAGGCCTGCACTATCGGCGGGCTCCAATCTCTTGGCCGTAAGGTATGCTTTTTCAAGCAGCGGCTTTGCCTCGGACAACTTCCCTTGATCACGGTACAAATCGCCCACGGCTTGTTGAGCAGACGCCAGGAGCAGCTCAGAAGCCTTCAATTGCTCTCTTAACTGCAGACTTCGCAACAATGGTTCCTCCGCCTCAACTAGCTTTCCTTGCAGTCTAGAAATCTCACCGACATTGATCAGATAAGGGGTAATCTGTAAACACTCGCCTCCGAATTGTCCTTCCATTATCTCGAGTACTCGCCTGGCAACGGTCTCTGCTTCGGCATATTGGCGCAGTACTTTCAGTATCCATGCACGTCCGTACATGGCACTTCCCAATTCCGCTGCATAGAGGCTCGTTTGTAGTTTTTCAATTTGAGGTGCGTTGTCCTTTTGACTGTTTCGATATGAGGATTCAATCACTGCTCCCGCTCGTTCAGACAATGATACGGCTCGATCCAAATCACCCCGAAGCATATAACTCACGCCCAGACGGGCTGAAGCAGAAGCGGCAGCCGCATACTCGCCAGCTTTTTCCAGGAGTTGAAGCCTTTCTTCATCGAGTACAAAACTCTTGTCAAACTTGCTCTGTTTGAAATAACACAGTGACAAACCGAATAGTAACTGAGGAAGTGGCGTGCTAGATCTACTGATACCGAGTTTCGCGATATAGCCGTCCGTGGCCCTGGCCAGTTTTAACCCGAGAGACAACATTGACTCTGCCTCTACTAATCGGTGCGCTTTCAAAAGCTTCGTTCCCCAGTGCAACAGCAGAAGAGGACAAATCCAGGTCGCCAATACAATGGTGACAGGTAAAAGAAGAATGGCTAATAAAATTGCTTCCATGGACATCCTTGAATTTTCTTCCGAAAGTAGTTTCGAAACCGTGCAATTGGATCGCCACTGCTGGAGATGTCTTCGGCAATTGTCTCTTTTTTCAATGATACAATATTGCCATGTAAGTCGTCTGATTGACAGAGAAATGGTAGCGCATGGATACTCGAGTACTGTTGACAGAGCACTGGGAAGAATTGCTCAATCTCCGTGCAGAATACTTGGGTTACGCACTGAGTACCAGCCCTGCCGATCGCGAAAAGCTGGAGCATGCCATTGCAAATATTTATCGCCTTGCAGAATTAGAGCCACCACGTCAAGTACTATGGTTCAATTCGCAGATTGATGCACGCATATGCGTCGCACTGTGGATTTGGATGCTCGATCCGTACGTTCATTCCCACAATACCTTTATGTCTACCGACGCGAGGACTGAATCGAAGTTCATGTCGAGCCTAAGGCGACAGGCGGAAATTGATAACGAGGAGTTGAAGTTAGAATTCCCCACTTTATTTTCCACCAGCGACAAACCAGAACTCCTTTTATCCGAACAATTCGCAGAGGTGCTCCGTCCACAAGCGGATACGGAACGTTCCTCCGGCGAGTTGTTGTCCGTTCTTTCAACCTCAGTGAAGGTTGTCTCTACCAACCCGGTAAGAATCTTGATCCCCGATTGCCACGGCATAACGATGATAAGTCAACTGATGGCGTTCATCAAGGATCCGGAGGCAGCTGCGGAATCGAGTTTGAGGCAAGGATTGGAAGGTAAAGTAATTGACAGACAAGTAGGCGGCGGGGTTGAGCAAGAGCTGTTTGGACCTGCGGTGTTGATGAGACTGAGGGAGCATATGATTTATCCGATCAACAGACAGCTCACGGAAATAATTGAGAATGGAGTGATAGAGAAGCTGCTCGGTCCATGGGACACGGTCAAACAAAGCCTTCAGGTGTATCGGAAAAGTTGGGACCCAATCGGCATGCGCCTGTCGTCTATATCAGCCGCGGACAATCAGGAGTTTCGGTCGTGCTTGGCTCGAAATGCAAGACGATTGTCGGCTCTTAATTCTGCGCGCTCGCCCATGGCAGACGCTCTTTCGGCGGCGCTCCATCGAGCTCTCGAGATTCTTGGTGTTAACATTGTTCAAACGCAGCATCCACTTGTCGATGCTGTGACAGCAGGCGGTTGGTGGTGGCCGTTTAAGGACGTTTGCTTTGCGTGTGATAACCCGGCAGAAATACACGTAACGGACCATTTACGTCTTCACAATGAGAATGACATGGCAATGCGATTCAGAGACGGTTGGGGATTCTGGGCACTAGATGATGTACAGGTACCTGAAGAAGTCGTGAAGAACCAATACTCGGCAGCCGACATAGATGCCGTTAGTGACAGGCGGTTTCTGTTGCGGGAAGTAATGATTAGACGCTTTGGGCTTTCTAAATACCTGAGGGAAAGCGGATCAACGGAAATTCATAGAGACGACTATGGCATCCTTTATCGCAAAACATTACCTGATGGAACGCTCATTGGCATAGTTCTGGCTAATGAGACAGCCGATCATGGTTTCAATTCTTACTCTCTCTGCGTGCCACCGGAGATCACAACTGCCAATGAAGCTGTCGCGTGGACCTTATCGAGGTCGGCAATTGTAAATTCGCTTTCGCCGACCGCTTGGAAGCAGTAGAAAGCATTTTGATCAGAAACTTCAGAGAATGCTGGACGCTTTCTCTCCAGACGAAAGTCTGCCAGCTTACTTTTCTTGAGTCTGTAACCATGCCAGTACTTCCTTGAAACTGTTTTTCTCAAACGCACCGAAGAGCGGGTGATGCGATAGCTTGGCCTTCGTTAAAGCGGGACTGCTCAAGCCACATAGGAATCTGGCTTGCTGCCGTGCATGCGCTAAAGCAGCCGAATGTTTTTGGCAAATGGTTTTGAATTGTCTAACGTCAACGCGTTGACTCATGTCTAGCGTCACATGGCCAGCGCAAAGCGTTGTTCTGGCCTCAGTTTGGCAAAACGTGCAATGTCCACAAGGCTCACTACGAATGTCACCGAAATAGTTGAGTAGGAAATTCGTTTGACAGCCTTCATTCGTAATCAATTCGAGAATATTCTGTACCCGATCGACTTCCTGTAATTCACGGCGTTGAAATTTCTCCATCAAATCACTTGCAAGTGCATTTATGTCGGGTTTCTCGATCAAGCGGGTGAAGTGCTGCATTGCACCCGAGACCTGAAGCTCGCCCATCCCCTCTTCCTCGATAGAATTGAGCACTTCCACTATAGTCCCACGATTGATGGCAAGATCGGTGGCAACTTGCTCGGGATCGATCGTATACCACTCTTTCCCAAATTTGGAATTCTCAAAAATTGCCTTCAGTAGGTTCGATTTTTCACTCAAAAGGCTAGCCAGTACTTTGGGCAATGGTTTATTCAACCGAACCTTATAACTAGAGTAGAAAGGCGTGCCTTGCCTCACAACATGAAGCAACTCCAGATAGGTAAGGGCGGTGCGCAAGACCAGTGCACGTATGTCATGCTTATTTGAAAGCGAATAAGTGCTAACGTCGAATTCTGATTTACCTCCGAGAATCTCCCGCAACAGACTCTCAATGGCTTCCCTTGTAGGAGTGTCACCATAGGCGAAATTCTCCAATGTTGTGACATCGTCTTTCTCGCCCAGTAATTCGACCGTAGAGGGCTTACCGTCTCGCCCTGCACGTCCAATCTCCTGACTATAACTTTCTATTCCCTTTGGCAAATTGTAGTGATAGACATACCGCACATCCGCTTTGTCGATGCCCATGCCAAACGCAATTGTGGCTACAACGATGTTTCTATCAGACTGTTTCCACCACTCCTGAACCTCCGAACGCTCGTCATCTTTCATACCTGCGTGGTATGCCCGAGCGGGCAGACTCGCCTCCGCAAGAGCACCGGCAATGAGTTCTGCGGTTGCCTGAAGAGTAACGTAAACAATTGAGGACCCTGCGGGACGATTCATCAATCGCGACACAAGTTCCTCGGTGCGCTTTTGTGCCACCACCGGGGTGGTACTGAGAAAAAGATTCGGCCGCTCAAAGCCCGTGACAATTGCTGCCGTTTCAGGAATCTTGAATGCACTACAGATATCCTTGACAACTGATGGAGTTGCAGTAGCAGTCAACGCCAAGACTCGTTCCACCTTCAGATCTCGCGAAGTCTCAGCCAGCTTCAAATACTCCGGTCTGAAGTTATGTCCCCATTCGGAAATGCAGTGCGCTTCATCTACAGCGAACAAAGCAATTTTTGTTTGCCCCATTTGTGCAAAGAAGCGCTCGTTGGTAAAGCGCTCTGGAGCAACGTAGAGCAGGCGCAAAGACCCATCCCGAAGTTTTCGTGTCACCTCACGCGATTCAGCTAAGCTCAGAGTACTGTCAAGTCTGGCCGCTTCAACTCCAACTGAAAGAAGAAAATCGATTTGATCTTTCATCAAAGCAATTAGTGGAGAAACGACAACGGTTACTCCTTCAAACAGGAGTGCTGGTAATTGATAACACAGGGACTTACCGCTACCCGTGGGAAAGACAGCAAGTGCCGATCCGTGAGTAATCAGAGCATCGATGACTTTTTCTTGACCGGGACGGAAGGACTGTAATCCGAATCTCTCGCGTAACACCACCGTGGCTGATTGCATTGTTCTTTGTGTACTCCATGTGGTAGCTTAGTCTACCACTAACAAAACGGACTTCCCTCGGCTCCTTCATCGCCGCGTCCAGCGCTAACCACTCGTTAAGCGCGCGCTTTACTGGCTTCAAATTCGCGTTGGACTTTCATCTTACAAGTCATTGGCCCCATAGGATTATCGTGCTCGCTCCGCCATACCGTATCGAACAGGACCGTCGATTATCCTATGGAAATTGGTATCACGTCGCCCTGAATCTAAAGATTTCTTTGACCATTTCCGCAATTTTACGAACCGCGGACAATCCTGCCAAGCTCAAAGAACTGGATTGCCACTTTGATCCTCAGTTTCGGGGAGATCCTGTAGAAGTGAAACCAATACCAATACGGACATAGTCCAGCAGAAGAGATAACACACAGCCCGAACTGTCAGAACTGTGGTTTCCATCTTTAGCGGGAGTTTTTTTGTCTTTTCCAGTGCAGGTAACTTGATTGACGCGCCATTGCCTTCTAGAACCAATTGGAGATCTTTTTTGAAATCGTTCGCTGACTGGTATCTCCTGGCTGGTTCTTTTGCCATTGCCTTGACCAGTACATTTTCAAGACCAGCTGGACAAAGCTCGTTCATTGCGGCAGCCAGGGGCTTCGGCTCTTCAGTAACATGTTTGTGAAGTAATCCGATAGGATTGTCAGCCATTAGCGGCGTCGTACCAGTCTATGCTCCCGACCAACAAACCTGTTCGTGTGAGGTGATGAGTTAAAGCCACTCGCGAACCGGAGAGGATGCGAGCAAGTCCAAAGTCGACCAATTTTGCCTTAGTTTCAGGCTCGGTGATGATTATGTTCGTTGGTTTGATGTCGCGATGGACAATCCCATGTTCGTGCACCGCGGCCAGTGCCTCGCAGACCTGTATTGCTACCTCAATGGCCTGTTGTACCGGCAACCGTTCTTTTTCGCTGATAAGCTTTCTCAAGCTTCTGCCAGAAAGGTGCTCCATTACGATGTAAGGAAATCGATTTTGCCACACACCGAAACAGTAGAATTGAACAACTCCCTCATGTGCCATATCAGCCAAAACCCGTCCTTCGCGCTTAAACCGCGCCCGATCTTCTCGATCGCCTAACAGTGTGGGCAGGAGTGCCTTAACAACAACCTGGCGATCAAGTTCTCTATCATATGCAAGGAAGACACTACCCATGCCACCACTATCAATATGAGATGTTCGATTTTCCAGGTCTCTCCAAAATTGCTAAGGGCATACTGATGGTTATTGTAAGACATCACAGCTTTGTTTATTTTCTGAAACAACGCAACCTCATGTTCGGACTTTCTTTGGCGTGGATTGGATTGGAATGGTTATGGTTAGAAATCCCAGGAGAACAAAGGTTCACCATTCATCAACGCCTTGAATGGGCATTTCCATTTTTTGCCAACTTGCCTGCCACTATACTGGGCTGCCTCAACGTTGGTGAGACTGGGATTGATATCTCCCTGGAGGTCCACATCGGCATGACGTATGACCTGCTGAATTTTGTCGAATCGTTCGCTGTCTTGCAGCCTCACGAATTGTTCGTGTGAATTAAAGACGAGTGTTGCATAAGGGAATGTTCGACTAACTCTGGAACTCAAAGCGTGCAATCCGATGACAAAGAATGATCGGCTCGCAAAACTAAATGCAAAACCTGACGTCGTTGGATCATTCGACGCCTCATGATTCCATGAGAAATATTCTGAGTCACGAACATTCAATTCCTGTAGGATGTTCCACAAAAACTTCTCAAAGTCTTTTTCATTTCTCAGTTTAGGAGATCGGAAACTGGCGACAAAGCTGGAAAACTCATGGGTCATCGTCTGCTGTTCAATTACAAACGAAAACAAGTCACGGCTGAGCCCTTCCAGACTCTCCGCACTTGCATCGTGGTAGAGCCCAAACCGATAACTGTTTTTTGCGATTACAGATTTGCCGACAATGCAAGGGAAAGCGGCGCTCGACACCATAGAACGGAATTGGGAATGAACGTGTATTGCGAGCTTATCCTTACATTGTCGACCTGTGTCCGCCATCACATGCCGGACAGGCGGACCTGGTTCGAAGGTCATGTAACAACTATTTTTTATCGCATCTTCCGAGTGATACGGATTAAAAGCTTGTACGTGTGCCATGTCCTTCTTCCTCTCGAGTTATTTTGATAACGGAATGTTGATTGTTTTGTCTGCCGTGCGAACAGACATAGCCAATTTTGCATTTGAATTTAGTTCAAGGGTTATGCTGTGTCCCTGTCCCATTTTCTTTTCCAACGCTTGCCCGATTTGATGGAGCGCAATCCACGGATCGAAGTGTTCGCGTTTCTTTTCGGACATTGATTGTCTGATAGCCGCTGCTACTTCCTGCGTGTCCGCGGAGTCGCCAGCCAGAATCACTCGCAATGCCGAAGAAGCCTTTTCGAGATTTGCAGAGACCGCGTCCGATGTTTCGGTGCGTGGCAGTGCTCGCCCTTGTATCTTCGGTTCGCGAATCGGATTCTCTTCCGTTTCTCGCGGCAGTGCTCGCCCTTGTATCTTCGGTTCGCGAATCGGATTCTCTTCCGTTTCTCGCGGCAGTGCTCGCCCTTGTATCTTCGGTTCGCGAATTGGATTTTCTTCCGTTTCTCGCGGCAGTGCTCGCCCTTGTATCTTCGGTTCGCGAATTGGATTTTCTTCCGTTTCTCGC
>JAKFUT010000198.1 GCA_021732565.1 Candidatus Obscuribacterales bacterium | reverse complement strand
AGCGCGCTCAACTCGCTTCAACTGCATGTGCTCCCTGCGGCTCGGTTCCCTCGCCTCGTCCGCACTAGCCACTCGTTTCGCGCCAGGGCGCGCTCAACTCGCTTCAACTGCATGTGCTCCCTGCGGCTCGGTTCCCTCGCCTCGTCCGCACTAGCCACTCGTTTCGCGCCAGAGCGCGCTCAACTCGCTTCAATTAAGTTGGCACCAGGTTACGCTGGGAGTTGTGCGCTTTTATTTAAGTCTCGCGCGGAACCGAACTGGTCAGCGCGCCAATCACCAGCATTACCAGACCGCCAATGGCAGCAGGAATCCATCCATGAACACTGAGATAGGATGGCATCGTGTCAGACACCAGTATTAGTGCCACGGCGGGCAATAGCCAAAATCCCAAAATCCAGAGTGGTATCAGCCAGAGAAGAGCCATACCGAGCGAACCGATGGTCATCAATGCCGACAGTAACACGGCCACGATATCCACCACCCATGACATTATTGCAAACATGATTGCCATGATGAACGCAGCTGTCATATTTCCGTGAAAGTCTATGCCCGGGATGAGAGGCAGCAAGAACGCAAACGCAAGGGCAGTCAGTAGAAGCCGCACAAATAAACGAATCATCGCAGGACCTCATAAATAAACTTCGTCGAGTAGTGTGACGTACACAGAAAAAGACGGTTCCGTTATTCTTCCGCCAGCATACAGATCGCGACCATCGGTCTTCACCTATGAGCGGAACGGCTGCATACATCGATCACTACCTTGAGCACGAAACTGCACTTGTCGGATAAGAGTTCAATTGCGTGGTGCGGTGCGGTCCCAGCCGAATCGGCCCGACACAAGCAGCAGAACATTTGGTTGACAGCGCACACCTTCCACACAGGCGTAAGTACAGAAACACAGGAAGGCTGAATAACGCCATATGCATTTAGTCAGTCATCCACTTTCCATCAAGCCGTACGACCGAGCATTTGCCGAAGCAAGCGCATAACACACGGTCAGGTACCTGATGTCCTTACAAAGGCAGGTTGCTGTGTTTCAAGAATCGCTGGATAGAGAAACCTATTTGTCATTCACCACTTTGCAGAAACGTCGATATGCAGAAAGAGAGAGGCAAGCAGCAGATAAGCTGCAAATCGCATCCGTACAATTCATTGCACTGGCTATAACGTTCCTGTTCATGATCGGATACTATTCATACTACGGCTTTAATATGTATACTCGCCGGATGAACTTTGAAACAAAGGTGAGAGCGGGAAAGATACACGCGCCGAATCTAGATGATTTTCGCGACAACTAAAGAGAGAGGCTCAATCAAACTTGCGAGCACTCTGTTGCATTTGCACAGCGTCCAACCAGCGATTAGTGTGCCAGAGAAACGATGCGTAATCCCTCACTATGAACGATAGCGCCGCGTCTTTACAGGTCCTGATTTTCTCAATCGCTTTCATAGCGTCCACATATGACTCGTGAGCTAATGCAGCCTTACCCTGCGCAGTATATGCACGTGCCAAACCGTCTGCGCAGAGTGCAAAATTACGGTCCTCGCCTTCGTTCTTCTTCCATGATTCAAGCGCATCCAAGTAACAGGCCTCGCTGACATCAAAACGGCCCATTCTGCGTTCCAGATCGGCGCACTTACTGGCAAACAGTGCATAGACCTTAGTCTCTGTCTGAATTAAGGGTCCATGACTATGGTCGTGATTTTGGACAATTAAACCTGATGCTCCCTCAAAGTATGGTTGAGCTTCCTGGAATTTTTTTTGAAAATAGAAACAGTCCGCAATCTTAGCTTTGGTCTGAACCACGTCACGTAAGTTTGCCCTGTTAAAAAGCCATGGACGGTCTGCTCTCGATCGCTCCAGGATACTATCTTTCTCTATATAGGCCGCCCCTGCCGGGCTAAATAGGCTCTGATGATAATAGCAATCTCCCATCCCCCCATATGCTTTCGCAAGTAGCTTGTCCTTTCGAACCATGTCTCCACAAACTGCGCTTTTGCATTGGTTGGCTGCTGTGATTGCCCTGTTGTACAGCGGTACAGCTTCAGGATAGCGGAGCGAATTCTTAAGCACTGAAGCCTTGGTTAATATTACTTCCACCAACTCCAGAGGCTGGTTGGGAAGATGAGGTTCCTGAAGTTTCAATACAAGAAAGTCTTGCAATCTGTCACTCTTTTCAGGAGTTGCATTATCCTGATACAGAGGCCAGAAAATTTCGTTATCCGGCAGGATTTGAAAGGATGGAACAACACCTGACAGAAAAGTGCCGGCAATTCCAGTGGTAACAAAAATCAGAGCAGCGACAACTCCAATGATCGTTGTTGCAATCCTCTTCGGCACCCCCCGTAGGCGAAGTAACTCAACTCGATCTCTGAATCTAATTGAAATGTCCTGCGCCGGCGTATCTCTTATGGTTTCCAGATCGGCTTTTAGCTCCCTCATAGTTTGATAACGTTGAGCGGGATCTTTTGCCAAGCACTTGAATGCCACGCGTTCAAGACCGCTGAACTTGCCCAATTGAGGCGCTATTTTTGTAAACGGTGGCAACTCACCATGCATGTGCAAGTGCAACGTTTCGTACACGCTCTGTCCTTGAAATGGAGGTTGACCGGTTGCTGCTTCATACAAAACACAACCAAGCGAATAGATGTCGGAACGTCTATCCGGTTCTCGTGCGAGGCATTGCTCAGGACTCATGTATAAAGGGCTGCCCAGTGTTTCCCCGGTTTGAGTTATCCGCACACTTGCAGTGGCGCCTTGATCGTTAAGCACCTTCGCAATACCGAAGTCTACAACTTTCACAGCATCACCGTTTTCTGAATTCGCCGTGAGCATGAAATTACTCGGTTTTAGATCGCGGTGGATAACGCCCTTCTCGTGAGCATGAGCAAGTGCATCGCTAGCTTGTATGAAAATTTGCAGCAGCCGCGATTGATCTAGTCGACCCTCCTTCTCGATAACGGTACTAAGGGTCGTTCCCGACAAGACATCCATTACAAGGAAGGGAGTGCCATCGGCTGTGATACCATAATCCGAGACCGAAACAATGCCTGCATGCGAAAGTTTACTGACGGCTTCGGCTTCTTGTCGAAAACGAGCGCGACTCGTGTCATCAAGCTCCATATGACCGTGCATAGTCTTGATAGCGAGCTGTTTCTTCAAAAGCAGATGTCGGGCTAAGTAAACCACCCCCATTCCGCCACGTCCGAGCACAGCCTCTATAAAGAACTTGTCGGCAAATGTGTTACCCACAAGCGGATCAAGACGAGATGGAGTTTCAGTTACTCTGGTGCCGTGCGCTTGATCGTTCGAGGTGACAAGGGTTTCGTCTTGCTTTTCTTCCTGTTCCTGGAAATTCACTGGAATTACTCGGAGAAGGAGTCAACACTGGGTATATCCCCAAATTGTCGGCTTTATATGCGCACAATGTTTATGTTATCCCACGGACGCTCAGCACTACCCCGGCGACCATGCCCCGCCTTTAGACTTCACCGCAAGCGCGTCCAGTGGTTCCAAATAGAGCTCTCTGCGTTGCGCCGGCTGGTCAGCGGCAATCAGCTGTGCCATCTTGGGGCCAATTTCTTCCGTATGGGCCGAGCCTTTGCGATCGGCGCCACTGGGCAGGACTCAGAGCTGACAGGTAATAACAGACTTGCTCTAGTAACCGACAACTCGGCAATCCGCGCCGATCAAAGGGGCAGACAGAGGAAACTTACTTTGCCGGAAGCAATAGGACTGACGTCCCTCATACGCCCATGGAGCGATGATCAGTTTCACTGGATCACATCCGAACAATCACATGGATCAGGAAGGTTGACATCTATACTTTAATCAACACAGCAGCAGAGCCGAAGTTGACACCTCATTGAGAAACTGGCATCGAGAATGCCATCGGCTGGTTATTGTTAAACTCAATAGCCACCGGGGCACGTAGAATGGATAGTCACTTACAGTAGAATTGATGAATAATTCTCACGTAACACCGATCTTCCTGAGCCCGGCTTTGACCCTGGCGATACTGATTTCGCCGTTTGCACCAGTATTGGGGGCGGAACCGGGGTGGATTCTGTATCAAAACTCATGCACTTTGGGCGATTTCACTGTCCATACCAGTGACACCGGAGCCCGCTGGACGTTTCCTAAGAGTGGCTTAAGCTTGATAATCGCGGCTCCCAAGTGGAACCCGATTTTAGTGCACGAAAAGAATAAGAGCTACTTTGTACCAACAGCGGAACAACTAAGCTCGATGCTAAAAAGTAATAAGTTCCCGCTAGGAACGATGACCAAATCCACAAAGCTAGTAGATGGAAGATGCGCAGTCAAAGGACAAAACACGCTACTGTTTGTGTACAAAGTAAACAAAAAATCTCCCGGTCACTCACCTGGCACAGCTACGGCTTTGGTAGGTAAACCGTTGGCAGACAAGGGGAAACAGAGCATAAGCACTGCCAACAAGACCCCGGTCACACCTAAACAAACGGCTCCCGGGCAACCAAAAACGGCGGCACCAGGCTCACTAAACTCGGCGCCAATTAAGCCTGCACCTGTTCAATCTGCAGCGACAACTCCGCCTGTGGCTAACAAACCAACACCTGGCTTTTTCGATGGGATAACATCATTCATAAGTGGCATGTTCGGACAAAAACCAACGGCGCAGGTTTCTCCCTCCGTACCACCTGCGGCTCAGCCAACGGTAACTCCACCTTCGGCACAAACTTCCAAATCTTTGCAGCCATCGGCGCAACTGCGCCCTGTCCAATCGCCCAATCCCAAGCCAACGGGAATTGCCGCACTGGCCGCCCGGCTCAAAGGTACCAGCGGCACTCCTTCATTTGAGAGTGCGGACGACTTAGGCAATTATGCGGGGGGAGAAGTTTATCTGGCTAAGAACATTTCCTTTGCTAAACCGCTGGTGGATGTAATCGGAAAACCACTGGGACTAGCTGAAATGCACCCGATGCTAAAGGACATTCACGTCAACAATGACGGGTCTCGAACAACAGTAGCGGATACTATCAAGTGTGAGCGAACAGTCCTTGCACCTTCAGTGTTTCGCTTGCCTGCAAACTTCAAGAAGGTCTCCAATGAGGTGTCGCTGTTCGTGAATTCTGAAGATGAAGATGTTATGGACATGTTTGGCACTACAGAGGGTACTTCGTCAAAACAGACGGCGGCCACCGGCAAACCTTCGACTAAACATAGAAAGCTTGATTCGCTTCGAAAAGAGATTGACGATCTTTAGGAGGCATTCAATCACTTGCCTGAAGCGCCGCACATAGTTGCCAGGTGCTTTAATGTCCCTTTCGTTGACAACGGGAGCCTGGCGCTTGTCAACCCTGTTCCGTCTCTTTCAAAATAATTTATGCCACTAGAGCAACTGTGCCATCCAAGACGGTTGATAATGGCAACGTTATTCAATTAATGGGTTAAGACCGTGATTCAACTGTTAACTCCGACACAATCTCTGGCGCCCCAAACTACTGGCAACCTATCCATCGCACTGCTTAACTCTGCAAAATTGCACCGTACTAAGCAAGCGATTGTCTTTGAAGGCACCGCCACTACGTATGGTGAGCTTGAAGAACGAACCCAAGCCATTGCCTGGCAATTAAGTTCACTCGGAATTAAGAAGAACGACAAGGTTGGATTGCTCTTTCCCAACAATCCGGAGTTCGTATCGAGTTTCTTCGCAGTGATTAGCCTCGGCGCCGTAGTGGTGCCCATCAATCCACTGTTAAGGTCTGAGGAGATCAGGCACATTCTGCAGGATTCCGGCGCAAAGCTCTTGATCGTTCAGTCAAATTCCCTTCCAGAAGCAATAACTGCTCTGCCAGGTATCACCTCGCTTGAGCATCTATTAGTGAGTTCGAGTGCTGTAGTTGCCACCATTGACCAGGCGACACTTGATCGCCTACCTTCTCACATCCGAGCAATTAGTCTTACTGCTGAAAACCATTGTCTCGGTCCTTTCGCGCCCAACGAAGATATCGACCCCGACAAAGACCTGGCGCTCATCGTCTACACATCCGGGACCACTGGCAAACCAAAAGGCGCAATGCTTACCCATCGCAACGTAACGGCGGTGTTGCCGGGTCCGTTGCTCGGACACTGCGACATCGGACACAGCGACCGTTGGCTGGCCATGCTCCCTCTGTGTCACGTATACGGTCTTGGGGTGATCGTTTACGCAACCATCGCAACTGGCGGCACCATTGCAGTTCTTGAAAAATTCGATCCGGTCACTGCCCTGGAAACTATTGAACGAGAGAAAGTGACACTACTTCCTGCTGTACCCTCCATGTTCCAATTCATGGTGATGGAATTGGAACGAAAGAAGTACGATGTGTCCTCCATTCGAGTTTGCTTCTCCGGAGCGGCAGCTCTAACTCCTGAAGTAATGGAGCGCACAGAAAGAGCATTTGGTGCACCGGTGGTGGAAGGTTATGCATTGAGTGAAACCGCTTGCGGTGCGACAATCAACCGCATAAATGCCAGAAGAATTGGCTCAATTGGCACTCCATTAGAAGGCATCGAAATATGTATTTTCGACGAAAGCGGTGTGCCATTAGCTCCTGGTCCGGAGAACGTCGGTGAAATCGCCGTTCGCGGAAACAATGTAATGCTAGGCTACCACAACCAACCCGAGGCAACCACAGAGGTAACCCGCGACGGTTGGTTCCTCACCGGTGACCTGGGATTCGCCGATGAAGAAGGCTACTACTTCATTGTCGGCAGAAAGAAAGAAATGATTATCCGCGGTGGGCAAAACATCTATCCGCGCGAAATTGAAGATGTGATCATGAGAATGGAAGGTGTCCGCGAAGCCGCTGTTGTCGGAGTGCCAGACACCTACATGGGTGAACGGGTAAAGGCGATCGTGGTTCTTGCAACTGGAGCCGCTCTTTCGGAAGAACAGATCAAAGACTATTGCAATGCGCATCTTGCACCATATAAGGTGCCTCGCCTTGTGGAAATCCGCTGCGACCTTCTGCCACGCAACTCAACAGGCAAGGTGCTCAAGCGTTTGCTGTCTTGAGCCATACCAGGGTCACCCGATCATGTCTGTCCCTCCCTCCGCGTTCACACCTGGAGGTATGTTCGAGGACCGGCAACCGAAGAGGAATGCGCAGGAGTAGATTACAGATGGGCACAACTCCGGTCATGTGGAATGTGAAACGTTGGCTACCTTGAACTTCGTATTCTCCGGGATTGACAGGCTCTATCTGGTCCGTCACGATAATTCAGCTGGTAAAGCGCACACGCGCAGTCGTTCAGGGATGATTGGAGCACAAAAATCAGCGGGTGGCCAACAGCCCATCTGCGACCCAAAACAAATCCTTCTCTGGAGCAAGTCCTGCATGCAGCACATTGGATATTACTTAGAGCAGTTCCAGCGATACAAGAAGTCGATCATCTTACTAGCCTGTGGCCTCACTGCAGGAATTCTGTTAACTTCCATTCTACAATATTTTTCAGTTGACTCCAGACCAACCCAACCGAGCAAGTCTACGGATCAAGCTGCAAGCGGTCAGGGTATGCGCTTTGGTAGTTCCGATGGTCCCGTGGGATATCCGCCACCATTGCCCCCACCGACGGCGGCTCCTTTTGCACCACCAGCGGTGGCCGCACAGGCCCCACCCCGGGCTACGGCACCACAGTGGGTAGATGTGCCTGCAGCGTCGCTCGCTCCAAAAATGCAAGCCGGACAAGCACTGTCACTTCCGCCAAACTACACGATCGTACCTTCATCACAAAATGCATCTTCGACGATAGGAACAATGGAGTACACTGAGTCTTCCAATGGATATCCTGTTGCAGTCGGCCGACGAGCCGTTGACTCGTTCGTTCCCGGCGGTGGCATATGTCAGGCTGTTACTAATGGAACGGGTTCAAATGTAATTCTTGATCCATCGCCGGGCTCCGGTTCGAACGTTATCCAAGATCCCACGCCGGGTCTCGATGTTCAGAACATGCCTGTAAGTCGCAATGGATTGCTCGGAAATCCGTGCTGTGATCCACCCTCGAGTCACGGACGCGCTTACACGCAGGGATCAGCACAATAGACCTTGGACGGTGCGAGCTACGGGGCTGCTGTGTGCCGTACATTGCGGAATACATACCTCATCCATCCATCAAAAGAAAACGACCCATGCTTGGAGGTCCGGAGTGAACTCTACAAACCGATGATTTTGATTAGCAGGAACGAACAACAAATCTCCAACACCAAACGGCTGGGCCGCATTACCGTTCATGAAGATTCCTTTGCCCGCCACAATTACATAAATTTCGTCACGATCGTGAGGGGTTTGAACGTCTACACCTTGCGGTGAGTAGTATTCAATAGATACCCCTTTCCGTTTGATCAATTCGACGAAACGCAGAGGATCAGCCGTTTGGGGTAGCCGCGAGTAAGCCTCGCTTGCTGTCAAAAAGAATCCGTCAGTCATTTACAAGTTCCTCGAGCCTGGTAATTCGGCTGCTTGCCAGTGTGGAAACCGTTCGGGATTTCCATCAGTGCTGTTAACGGTCACGACGAGCATCCACCCACGCTTGCGAAGACTTTTGTACTTGCGTGGCACCCATCTAACGACCTGTCAATTGTAAGCCCTCCGGCTCCTCCGTCTCTACACCCTCATTGACTTCAACGCTTCATAATTAATCTCGGCACTCCCGCAGAGCAGAATCCGTTGTATGTGCGCCGGCAGCATGGACGCTACGCTAAGCCTAAAAGTGCGATAACTCTCAGGGGCAAGCCCGGGGCGGGGCATCCAGGGTTACAATTAAAACTGCGTGTTTCAAAAACGATGAAAGAACTTGTACGACAAAGTCCTCCCTTCGCCCGAAGCCATAACTGGTAGCGAACTGGTGCAACCTGTGCGCAATCGGCATGTGCGCTACCGTGAGTATAAGAGATAACTCTAAAGTCTCAATAGAGCGAAAAGCACATTGAAGGGTTACATCCGGACGTTTTCATGAAACAGATGCAAGAGCAAGCGGCCCGACGCAGATGAACTCGTCATGAAGCAGTCCCTCTACCTTTAACAAATCCGATTCTTTAACAATCACGCTAACCCGTTGTTCAGTTGAAGCAATCTGTTTTACCGAAATCTTCTCTCTAGCCAATAATTGAAGCAGTCGAGAATGCACATCAAGTCTGCCGGCCAAGCCGCATCCGACTATACTGACGCGCACAACATCATCATCAATAGTGTATTTCGTCGTCCTGGCGTGTCGCTCCCAATACTCGACAAGTACTCTGGCACCGACGATAGGCAAGAGGAGAGTAATGCTAGACGGCGAAGTCGAACAAACGTCACACGCAATGCCTTGTTCCGAAAGTAATCGCAAAATCCCGAGCGGAACATCGGTAGACGTGTCTGCAAACTGCAGCGTCACAATGGACACATCAGGGTCGGCAGCCACGCCCCAAATCGGGTTATAAAATTCCACCTCTTGTTCTCCTGTTAAAACTGAAGTTCCTGTTTGATCAGGTTGAAACGTATTTCTTATTCGTAACGGTACGTTATATTGACGTGCAAGATCCACCGCTCGAGGGTGCACAACTTGTGCACCGGCTCGTGCCAGGGCCAGCACTATATTTGATGGCACCTCGTCGATAAGTTTTGCTGTCTTGACTCTGTTGGGATCAGCCGTGAACAGGCCATCCACATCCGTATAGATATCACATGCCGCCCCGAGTCGAGCGGCAATGGCAACGGCAGTCGTATCGGAACCGCCGCGACCAAGCGTAGTTATATCACCATCGGGATCCACTCCCTGAAATCCAGCAATCACCAAGACTTCTTCTTTCGTGAGCGCCGAGCGAAAGACATCTCTTTCAATATGAGTGATTCGGGCCCGACTGTGCGACGAGTCAGCAAAGATACCGGCTTGTCCGGCAGTACAAGAGCGCGCCTTGATGCCACGGAAAAGCAAGCACATGGCAAGCAGGGAAATAGCAACCTGCTCTCCCGTGGCAATCAATTGATCCAATTCGCGTGGATCGGGAGTTGGGCAACAACGAAAAGCCAGGTCGAGGAGGTGATCAGTTGTGTCCCCCATGGCGGAAACTACCACTATTACCGGGCCATCCTTGAGGCGACGCTCAATAATGTCAGCTACGTGATGAATGCGTGCGATGCTCTTTAGCGAGGAACCGCCGAATTTCAATACCGAAACGGGTCCATTACTGCGTGCGTTAGCTAGAGTTGCCAACGCCGCAGAACCTCTATTTTCTTTTGCCATGTGAAACCTCCTGCGCATGAAATCTCATTGCGCAACCAATTTTGTAGATACGTTCGCGCATCAGTCGGTCCGCAACCGATCGCTTCTGAAAAATATTTAGCTTTGAATGAACCGATTACAGCCGAAAATCAGTGCCCGAAATTGACCTGGACTCACAAACTAAACTGAAACAGTGAATCTGGCTTCACACACTTCTTTATCAATTCGCTGTTCTGTGTAAACCGCTTTGTTTGAAGCTGTTGTGGCATCGTGCTCAGTATCGTTAGCATCATAAAGTGACGCCGATGAGACACTACCATGTTTTGCTGTCGCATCCGACACCACTGCAAATGGACGCCGTTCCAGCGAATGATACAAATCCCGAATTAGATCCTCGGCATCCTCAAGACCGATCGAGAGTCGAATCAATCCGTCGGTGATACCTCGTTCCTTGCGAATTTCTGCGGGAACCGGCGCATGAGTCATTGTCGCGGGATGGCAAATGAGCGAACGCGTACCACCGAGACTTTCAGCTAATCCAAAAATTGTTGTTCCGTTTAGAAGTCTTCTGGCGGCTTCTTCTCCACCTTTCAGGGTGCAGGCAACAACACCGCCATAGCCGCCCATCTGGCTCTTCGCCAGGTCGTGCTGCGGGTGACTTGTAAGCCCTGGATAATACACTCGTTCCACAGCCGGATGCTCTTCTAGAAAAGTGGCGACAGCGGTGGCACTGCGCTCATGCTCTCTCATGCGAAGAGATAAGGTCTTCAGTCCCCTTAACGCGAGATAGCAATCGAACGGGCCCGGCACGGCTCCCACGGCATTTTGATGAAACTTCAAATTTTCGAACAATTCATCAGACGAAGTGACCACGGCACCGCCTATGACATCACTATGACCACTTAGGTACTTAGTGGTGCTGTGAACGATTACGTCTGCGCCCAGATCAAGCGGACGCTGAAAGTAAGGACTGGCAAAGGTGTTGTCGACTACCGAAATTATGCCGTAATTTCGAGCAAGTCGGGCAAGCGCCCTTATGTCTGCTAATTTGAGTATCGGATTTGTAGGACTCTCCAGCCAGAGCAGCTTAGTATTTCCTTGAATCGCCGCTCCGACTTGATCTATGTCCGCAGAATCCACATAAGTGAAAGTCAATCCATAACGGGTAAGGACTTTTTCGAATAATCGATAAACCCCGCCATAGACGTCTTCTCCGACAATCACATGATCGCCCTGCGATAGCAAATTCAACACGGCCGAAGCCGCAGCTAAGCCAGATCCAAACGCCAGAGCATGAGCACCATTCTCCAGGGAAGCAAGACATTTTTCCAAAGCTGTTCTTGTCGGATTATGGGTTCGCGCGTACTGATAGCCTTTATTACTACCAAGTTCGTCTAACAGAAAAGTTGACGTCTGGTAAATGGGCACACTAATGGCCCCTGTGGACGGATCAGGCTCTTGCCCCACCAGCACTGCGCGGGTTGAGAACTTCAAACCTTCATGTTGAATGTTGAAATAGCGGTTTGATGCGGCAGGTTCGCTACTACATCGGGAATTATTATCGCTCATTTAAAAACCTCCTGAATACAAAAATCCCCTTCCCCACTGAGGGAAGAGGAGCAAAATCCGGGTGAAATCTTATGCGCTAACTAGGCATAAACCGGTGCAGCTCATCTTCCCTGGCGACTGGCGCCATGGACATCATGCTGCACATATTCATAACTTCTCTACGCATGTTGTCCATTATCGTCGCAGAACAAAATTTGTCAAAACCTTTTTGACTGACTGTAAACTTTTTCTGCTTACAAGAAGCGGTTAGAAATTGCACCGACTACAGAGCGTTACATGACCTTGCCGATCGGTCTGAACTCGCGCGGCTGCAAGACTTTCCCGCGAAATTGATTCATCGTCTTCTTCCGCGGAGTCCATGTCATGCTATCACTCAAATCATCGGTCAGAGGCGTCTTTTCCCTGGAATCTCGTCGTGCCTGATGCAATCTTTCCCGACCAATCAAGGGATTCACCTTTGCTGGTACCGATTGCTCAGGCTTAACATTACCGGGTTTGATGGTGTTCGGCTTTGATGAACTTACGCCTTTATGGTCAGGCACCGCAATAGGACCTCGAGGTTTTGTATTCTCCGGTTCCCGGGCCGGCCGAACGTTGAGCGTAGGCACGGACAACGGCGCCAGTCGAATTCCGTGCGCGGAATTCGGCAAACCGAGCTGGTTAGGAGGATAAAGAGGATGGGTTTGTGGAGATATAGAGTGCGTAAAGCTGTTCGATTTGAGGACCACTCCACCCTCGTCGGGGTGTAGACCAATTTCTTCTGCTGCGGACGAGGGACCGGTAGGCACACTGAAAGCCAGCAACGCAGCCCAGAACGATGCACCGGCAATTCCCCGCAAGTGATTCATATAGATTCTCCCTCACCTCATGTAATGAGGCGGTGAAGACCGAACGGTGTTCCGGCTAACCGGCGGCCCGTTACATTATTCAAGGACTTATCGCTGGTCCGGCAGTCTGATTCGATCGCGAAGATGACGAAGGAGCAAGATTTGGAACCACGGGAAATGTGAGTTCGAGGGAAATACCCGATCAAGGGGCGTCGGCAAGCACGGCACACAACAACTTTCTCGTCCAGAATAGCTCTGCATTCTCGACATCGAATCAAACCCTCTACCTCCTCGGTCTGATAGAATATATAATTTCCCACTCTGTTCATTGCCGGACCGCAGCAAAGGGAGGCGTTATCTGATGAACCAAGAGCTGCACAACGACTGGAGTTGGAGATATACGGTGTCTTCGAATTGGATTTGAGTTTGTGCCATGTCTTGTCGAAATTCCCAAAGGATCGGACGGAACCAACAACCAAACGCGGTTGACACACGGCGAACGAGCCTAATAACCGTTACATTACTGAAGCCCCAAGCGGAGCCACTTTCGAGTCTTCTCCCCCAGCCAGCTCCGCAGAGCCCTACGAGGCGAGCGAAGTCCAATGTCTCTGCCAGCACGGTCTACTGAATTGCTGGAAGCGGAGCGCACACAAGGCGGCGAGTTCGCCATTAGGGAAGACTCGACTTTAGTGCTCCTTAGAGATGCAGGTGACACAGCCTCGTGGATCATGGCTTTCTCCACATGATCGCTTGCGGTTCCGAGAAACCGGGAAGGACTCGGGATCTGTCTGGCCAGACCTCGCAAATATGCTTTTCTGTCAGGAGCAAATGGTACCACAGCAAAAACGTCGTACGGATTGACAGGTGTTCCGCTGATTGTGTCAGCGTTTGCGCAACGCTCAATGGAAAAATGCAAGTGAGGACAATTAGCAGGTGCATTTCCTGTGGTACCAACGTAACCGATTACCTGACCACGCCGAACGAAGTCACCCGCCTTTACCCCGTCTTGGTATCGCTGAAGGTGCGCATAATAATATGAGAATTGACCTGAAGGATCTTTCTGATAAATAGTATTACCGCCCTTCGCGTTCCAATTCATCCGCGCAATAACTCCATCTTCCACCGCATGAACCGGAGTTTCGCGAGCTGCCATCATGTCCGCAGCCAGATGTAGACGTTCACCGCGCATCTGGTAAAAGGAATCTTTCCATTGCTCAGGATCTGTACTCTCCAGAGGAAGTAACAAATGATGCGATCTCAATTGATCGATGGAATCACTACTCAAACTGGTATCGCCGCCGGAGGCTGATAAATTACTCGCCAGAATCGTCGAACAGCTCGCCACAAGCAAAACGGACAGACTGTGACCATAGACAATGAGCCTCGGCATGTTTATATAGCCCTTGTACAATGCCGAGCCTCCGCATGCTTCTTGTGAAGTTATCACACCCAGACGCGATAAGGAAGATAGTGTTCCCCTACACGGTCGAATCAATCACATTTAACTATAATCCCTGCCACCATATTTGGAGCGACACTTTTATGACAAACATCCAAAGCTGCTCCGCACCGATGTACAGATGCTAATCAGGCTGAAAAAGTCCATTTTCAGTTCAGCGCCTGAGGGGTCTCCCTCCATGGACTTATGGAAAATTGCGCCGCGCGCAATTTTTCCCTTAGCATCTAAGTCTGCAAACCCTCTGAATTTGGCAATTGACTGCTTGCGCGGGTTGTAGAAAATTGCATCCCGCGCAATTTTCGCCACGCCGATGATCAGACGAGCACGTGGTCATCCCAAAGAGTGGCAGTGCGAAGACTCTCTAAGTCCTTATCGCTTGACCGTTTCTTCTTAGCGCCAGTCGTCTTGCTTTCCGATTGGAGTAGGCAATGCTCATGTTTGATTTGCGATGAGAAATTGTTGTTCGATAAGCGATAGCATGTCTCCCATTGCCGGAGACATGCTTAAGCCAGTTAGCTCTCTGTACTCCATGATGAGCAAGAAGCCTTTGCCGGTTAACGACGGTAACACGAGAGATCCGCAGGTTGGAATTCCTGCACCGCGCGGGCAAGTGAACAGCCGATGCAATGGTGCGCGCCGACCGAGTGCGCCCGACCCGTTCAAAGCGTGATCCGTTTTGAACTATTGAAGATGCAACGAAACTTCGGTGAGAAGAACCCCGAGCCATGTTCCGCATACTGCGGGTGCGATTACCCATTGCAATTTGAGCGACTCTCTGGTGCCTCGAACCAACGCCAGTTGTGGCCACCATGCTACCTGCAGGCGATGGTCCTCTATGGCCCGTATCAACTCGAGCCATCTTGGTTGACTGAGAGGAGATCCGCTCCTTGTTCCCCACATCTGCGCGGGCAACGGCTCCCAAACCGATACCCTTCTTTGGGAATGTGGCAATCAGACGGGTTCGTGGAAATAACGTGGCAGTCGATGCAATCGTTCTTATATCCGAATCGATGGGGTGGGAAAACACCAGATACGGATTAATGCGCACTCCTGCCCACAACCTCGTTCTATCCGTAATACTGGAAATTTCGAAATGAAGATGCGGACCAGAGGCATGCCCCGTCGAGCCCACAAAACCAATCACCTCGCCACGCCTGACATTTTGTCCCACTCGAAGCCCTGGAGCATAGTTGTTTAAGTGACAATAAAGGAAGTTGAACTTTCCCTCGACATCGGCCAGATAAATACTTGTGCCGCCTCGACCACCAGAACTCAACCGGGCAATGACGCCATCCTGAACGGCCCTGATTGGTGTAGAGGCTGGAGCGCTCATATCTACAGCGTGATGATATTGATTTCCCCGCATGCTGAAAAAACTGTTTTTCCAATCCTCGGGATTTGTTGCCTCAATTGGAAGTACAAGATGGCGCGCACGCAATTCACTTACGCATACATTTGACTGCAGCGGATACGCAGGCCGCACTAACACTGAAATATGATGTGCTTTATGCACAGGTCGATGCTTCTTGGCATAATAATGGCGGGCCTCGACCGCCGGAACAAAGAATAACAATCCTGCGAGAATCACAAGAAATTTTTGGAGCTTCAAAGCCAGGTCTCCCAAAGTGCTATTACCAAATCGGCAAAGCAGGCAGAACGATCAGTGGTAACTCGACCACCTAATCGTTCAGAATCTCTGCCAAGGCCAGATCAAATTAGTGCGGAACCATCAACAAGATGCGGCAACCTCGTACTTGAGGTTTGCTTTCTAAACATTCTAGTGCCACACATGCGAAAAAAACTTGTTGAGTAAGAGAGTAAATGTGCCGAGGTCGGCATGTCTACGGCAAACACATCTGCCAAAGTCCCGGGGAGATCACTTAACATGGGATTAACAATGAGAGCAATGAATTCTTTTGTACGGGAAAGAGACTGCACATTCAGTTCTTGCATTTAGGTTCTTATACAGAACGCTGCCCGCGGCGCACCAGTACATGTTTCGCTCACTGCAATTCGTACGTAAACTCAACACCGTATTTGCGCAGCTAGTTTTTCCGCCTCCTGGACAGCGAAAGATGCACCGCGTCTTGAACGAAACCACAGGCTGATAACCGTACAATTCAAGTTTGTCGTGCGCGGAGTTGCTCGTCGCGAACGGATAGCAGATCCAGTCCAACAATCTCCTGATCCGGCGCCAGAATTTAACCAGAGGCCAGAGCCAGACAGCTGACATTGATCCCCTGGAGTTCCCTTCAAACGGACTCACTCCACAATCACCTATAGGTTCGCGCTACGAGAGATACCGCGTTGATATACAATATTGCAAGGGCTTACATTGCCAGGACTGACTACTCCAAGACCGTCCAACTCCTCGCAGACAGAATAACCCGCTCAAGCAACTCTCCCCGAACATCTGAGCCAATGCGATGACAGTCCAAAGTAAAACAGAAGCTCTCACCGAAAGCAACGAAACAAAAACGATTGCCATATTTTGGTGCTGTCATGCTCAATAGGACTAATCGCTGCAATTCTGCTGTCGCCACTCCTCGGGCAGTACCCGGGTTCGATGGACGATTACTATAATTTGCGAGCTTGGGATGCTCTCAATACCACCGCGTTCGAAGCATCGTTGAAAGGAAATTTAAAATGGGCGCGTCGAAATCTTGAAGATGCTCGACAAAAATCGTTGATGCTTTCAGATCCGATTCCCTATTTAACAATTGCAGAAAATCAGCTTGGGGAAAACGCACTCGCACTCAACGATGTCGACGAGGCAGAAAAACATTTTCTCGGAGCACACGAAACGTTGAAACGAATGGGCTGCGGTCCGAGCACAAATGGTAGAGAAATGGTGGCAGCATGGCAACAAATGATCTCATTGAATCGACTGGGATTTCTTGCTCACCGCCGCAATGAACTAGACGAAGCTAGCAACTACTATGCGCAAAGTGTAGCGGTGGTCAAGAAACTAGAACAAGCAAACTGTCCGCCCGAGGAATTGCTGCCATTTCGCTTTGAAAAGATGAGAGCAGTGTTGTCATCCGCTGAAATTGCCTTAGCACGCAACGATTTCTCTTTAGCGCACGCTGTTCAACGATACTTCTACAGATAATTTTGCTTGACGGCAAACGGGAACAGTGGCAAAGCGATAAGTCTCCTGTTGCCGGTATGAGGCAGGGACTTGCAGACCGGCCGGAGAATCTTCAATCAACTACATGAAGCCATGTGATTCGCTGGTGAATATTTCCAGTGGAGCACTATTGCCTTACGGAAAGGAGGAGGTGATATATCACTAATCTTCGAATTGATCAAAGCGTATATCGCCCATTCTCACTGGTGATTACCTCCATCAAGTCCAAACATTAGATGATCTAAATGGGGAAATCACGTAGTACTTTGAGGTCACTACACAATTCTGCAGTGGTCAATTTTTAAGCGATGTGTAGGATTGGGAAGTGAGGCAAGAGCTGGGGCATGATATGTCGGAGACCTGGGAAGTTCAACGCGGGCAGCGACCATCTACTGACGCACCGGCGTCAAAGTCGGAGCAATTCGAAACGAAATCAACTGTTCTCCAGTCAACGGACATGTTGCCGCCACCGCCAAGCGCCACGGCTTCTACCGCCGAGCAGGTTCGATTTGCCATACCCGCGTCAAACAAGAACACTTCGCTCCTTTCCTCCCCCGAGCTGTTTTCTTCGAAGAGTCCGTTAGACTGTGCCAAGTCACATCTACCCCGTACATTGATTTTCTCTGCACCGGAATCAGACGGTAAAACTGGTGACAAAACCACTCTACCGGCAACCACGTTAGTCTTCTCCGCGGCTGAACAGGGCGGACAGTCACAGCCTAGGCCGACTGGTGCTCGTGAGACTACAACAGAGTCAATTGTAAGCGCTCCCTGCGGCTCCTCCGTCGCCTCGTCCGCGCTAGCCTCTCGTTTCGCGCCAGAGCCCGCTCAACTCGCTTCAACTTTAAGCGCTCCCTGCGGCTCCTCCGTGCCGGCACAATCTCCCTTTGCACCGGCGGCGGCACCATGGAAAGTTGAAACATCACCAGCGAAAATCGAAGGCGAAGGATCATCCGTCCTGAAAGACCTGGACTTTCTTAAGCCTTCAGGAATTCGAATAGACGGCGAAAAATCCCGGTCAGGACAACCGGATACCGGTCTGACGACCAATCCATGGAAGCCCCCCGCAGAGAAACCTCTGTTCCCTCCTCCCGCCAACGAACTGCCGAAACTTGCCATTGATGTTTTACCACCCGGGTCAGGGCTGCGCAGCGAGATTGCAGGAGAAGTCAGGCCACCGCGCGTGGCAGACAGCATTCACACCCGGGCAGATGTCATCAAGGAACTAAGGCCTGTAGACAGAGACCGCTTTGAAGTACTGTCTGTCGAACGATCCGCTGCCAGTCACCCGGAAGAAATTGCCAAGAAAGATAAACTGATCAAAGACTTCCTGACAGAACGACTCGGTGCAGCAGTTTCGCAGACCGGCTGGAAATCGGTATTACAGGAAGTGCCCCTTGCCGATGCGTTGAAAGGTCTGGACGGAAAGACCGGCTCCGATGGCAAACCGTACATAGAACATATTCAGCAATTGTTACTTGATCGTGCAGCCACAGCAATTCCTGATCGCGCCAAATTCATGGAGTTCATTGCGCACCTTGCAGCTTTCCGATGGCGAGCAAAGGACTTCGGCTTGTCTGACTCCAATATTACCGAGACACTGCTTAATGTCAGCCGGGTGCTTGATCCACTAACCCGCACCAGATATGGTGACCCGCAGCTAATCGCGCGCGGCATGATGAAAAACGCCAGCGATCCCACGGGAATCGATCAGGGTGGCCACAATACGTGCAATGTAACCACTTTAGAATGTCGTCTCTACACCCGTGAACCACAAGCAGCAACGAAACTGGTCGCAGATGTTGTAATCAACGGTCAGTTCAAGACTGCTGACGGCTCGATAATAAAGCCTCGGACACTCACCGCTGACGGCGAGGCTCTAGCAGATCCAACACCGGATGGTTCGCGTAATTATGCAAGTCAGGTCTTTCAGATAACTGCAATTAATGTGCACTGGAATAGAAAAGATACGTTACCAGGCGGCAAAGAAGCAGGCGTCGGCAATATCTTTTACTGCCAGGGCGGGCCGGGTGAACCGTCAGAATATCTATTGAACTGTTCGAAAATGCCGCCTGAAATACATCACTTCAGCACAATCGATTCAAATCATCCCTGGTTGGACCTGAGCGCTATATCTGAAGTAAATGAGCAAATAACCGGCCGACCCTCGGTTAACTTCGGCATTGAGCGATGGTATGTCTCAGGCGATAGTCACGGCTGTTTCAGAGTCTCTTCTCTGAAGGAATTCAAAGACCGCCTCGCGAAAATGGCTGAGGATAAGGCATTTCCCGTTGTACTCGTTGTCGACGCAGCGAAGAAACCAATCGGTTCAGGAGAGGGTGGATTTGGACCACATGTCGTCACCATTACCCATTATGATCCAAACACGGGCATGCTCACCATCGATAATCAATGGGGCAAAGGCGCTGACATGACCGACATTCCCGGTCAACGGGGACGCGTAAGTGCCGCCGATATGTTCGACAACATGAGTCAATTTCCATCTACAGATTATTTGTGGGATCACGTAAAACGAAACATCAAAGACATTGGTGTCACGGATGCCTTCAAACCCGGAATAGCAGCCCTGAGCGTCAAAGGGCTGAGATACGGTATGTTCGGCGGCGCCCCGTCATTGCTGCATGCGGGTTTCGAGACAGCCACCAGAAATGGTCTGCCCGGTGCTGCCTCGGCTCTTGCAGCCTCAGAAACTCGACTTGGTCGCATCGGTATGCGCGCTGGCACCGCGCTCGGTGCTGTCGGCTTCGCGTTTCTGGCAAATGATCTGCGCTCAGCTTTCAAGGAAGGCACTGCTCACGGTATCGGTAAACTTTCTCGGGTGGGAGTCGACTCGATGAGTTACGAACTGGGGGCACTGACCGGTAGCGGATTGGCCAGGCTGACCACCCTGCGACGCTGGGCCCCTGGCAGAGTCGGGCTGATGATTGCCGGTGGATTAGCCGTCTCAGCCATTGTGGACAAGGTAGCCGGAGAAAGCGTGGAAATCGGAGCCAGTTACCTTTACGAAAAGGGGAAAGAACGAGCCAGGGAATGGTGGAAGCGCTAGTAGCCTTCCGGCTACGGGTGTTTACGCCAACGCATTTTGCGGCTTATCCGCCGATTGCTTAATCTTCACATCAACACACTCTTCATCGCCAATGGCATTAAGGTTCTTTTGCAGTTCCTGAAGCGATATTGATGGCGGCACCTGCACTGTACCAGACATGCAAAACAGCGGCGAACCGGTTTCCGGCGCGTTCACAATGCCCGTTTCCACTGACTGAATGTTGATTGCCCGGTCACGCAGGAACATGGAAATTCGGTGAACTATACCCTCGTGATCTGCCCCGCTTACAGAAATTGTATAGGTTGTATAACCGGCAAAACGTTCGGTGCTGAGGGGGCGAGTGTTCCTCACCGTGACCGATATACCCTCGGATTTCAATGCATCCAGGTCGCGATTCAGTCCATCGATTGCTTCGGAGGGCACGGTCACAAGACCAATGACGGCGAACTCGCCTCCTAGAATCGCCATGCGGCTTTCTTCCATATTGGCGCTGTTCTTCACAAAAACTTCTGCAAGATGGGCAACAATGCCCGGACGATCTTCGCCAACGGCTGTAATTACTAGATGATTTTTCATGTCCACCCTGCCCCGAAGCTAATTTTAGTTACCTTTGTTCACTTGACGGCGGATTTTGACTCATTTTGTCTCGCATTTCAAGCCCCGACAGCCAACTCCCAATGGCATCTCGTACAATAAGCCAGGTTCATGCGCTTTCAAGCGTCTAACCGGCACGTACGTTTCGTTAAAAACCAATGGATGGCACCATGACCACTGGCAAGATTGACACCACAGAACAACCCTGGCTAACAGACTATGACCTCCACTTATTCTGCGAGGGTAGCCATTTCCGAATTTATGACAAGTTCGGCGCGCACCTTACAACCCAGAATGGTAAAACGGGAATTCGTTTTGCCGTCTGGGCCCCGAACGCCGCTAACGTCTTTGTGATAGGAGACTTCAATGAATGGAGTAGCGATGCCAACCCGATGGAGCTGATCCATCAGTCGGGTGTCTGGACAACTTTCGTTCCTGATCTGGCGGAAGGAGCAATCTATAAATATGCAGTGACATCTCGGGTGGACGGGTCAAGGTTGGAAAAGACAGATCCCATTGGCTTTGCCAGTGAGGTCCGACCCAAAACCGCATCCATAGTCCATAGCCTGGACCAATATGAATGGAACGACTCAAAGTGGTTCGAAGAACAAAAGTCGTTCAATTCACTTCAGTCGCCGGTTTCGATTTATGAGCTACATCTGGGCTCCTGGCGCCGGGTGCCGGAAGAAGGCAACCGCTGGCTAACTTATCGCGAAATGGCTGATGAGCTTGTTCCCTACCTGGTTGAAATGGGTTACACCCACCTCGAGTTTCTGCCAGTGTCGGAGCACCCCCTAGACCAGTCGTGGGGCTACCAGACACTGGGATTGTTTGCGGCCACCAGCCGGTTCGGCGAACCGGAAGACCTGATGTTCTTGATAGACAAATTACATCAAGCGGGCATTGGTGTAATTGTCGACTGGGTTCCAGCTCATTTTCCACGAGACGGGCATGGCTTGGGTCGCTTCGATGGAACTCACGTTTACGAACACGCAGACCCGCGTCAGGGAGAGCACCGGGAGTGGGGCACTTATGTCTACAATTACGGTAGGCATGAGGTGAAAAATTTCCTCATCAGCAACGCGCTTTTCTGGTTCGACAAATTTCACATTGACGGCATGCGGGTGGACGCAGTTGCATCGATGCTCTATTTAGACTATGCAAGAAAAGACGGAGAATGGGTCGCCAACCAATATGGCGGCAGAGAGAATCTGGAAGCGGTAGAGTTTCTGCGACGCCTCAATGAAGTTGTGTACGCGGAGTACCCTCACGCATTGATGATCGCCGAAGAATCCACCGCCTGGCCGCAAGTTGCTCGCCCTACATATCTGGGGGGTCTGGGCTTTGGATTGAAGTGGGATATGGGCTGGATGAACGACACGCTCAAATTCATGGCTCACGATCCTGTTTATCGTCGATATCACCACAACAACCTGACCTTCCGAGGACTCTATCAGTTCTCTGAAAACTTCGTGTTGCCGTTGTCTCACGACGAAGTAGTGCATGGCAAAGGGTCGATGCTCAATAAAATGCCAGGAGACGTCTGGCAAAAGTTTGCCAACCTGCGACTACTTTATGGCTATCAGTACACGTTGCCGGGTAAGAAGCTGCTCTTCATGGGCAGTGAATTTGGCCAGTGGAAGGAGTGGAATCATGATGACAGCCTCGATTGGCATTTACTCCACTATGAAACTCATCGCGGGCTACAACGCTGGACCAAAGATCTAAATCATCTCTACAAGGACGATGCGGCACTTCACAGAGATTGCGAACCCGCCGGCTTTGAGTGGATAGACTGCTCCGACAGCGATCAAAGCGTTCTGTCCTACATTCGACGTGGCGAAAACCCGGAAGACATGCTCGTGATTGCCGCAAACTTCACTCCAGTTCCACGATTGGGATACCGAATCGGTGTTCCCGAACGCGGGTTTTGGCGAGAAGTACTTAACAGCGATGCCACTGAATATGGCGGCAGCGGACTGGGCAACTTTGGCGGAGTATGGAGCGAAGATCAACCGCATCATGCTCGCAATCATTCGCTTACAATTACGCTTCCTCCGCTCAGCATAGTTGTATTTAAGCTAAATCGCGAAGACTAAACGCCATACCGAATCATGCTCTTCCTCCAGGGAACGATCATCGACGATAGATACGAGATTATCGTTCTCCTGGGTGAGGGCGGCATGGGCATGGTCTACAAGGCACGAGAAATTGAATTAGACCGAATCGTCGCGGTAAAACTACTTCATCCCACGTTGTCTGATGAAGAGAATCGCGCCAGATTTGTGCGCGAAGGAAAAATCCTGTCTTCGCTAAGTCACCCGTATATTCTCACCTTCTACCGTTTTGGAATTTGGCAACAAAGGTTTCCCTACATTGCCATGGAGTTCGTCTCAGGACGAACCCTGCTTTCGTTGTTGCAGGAACAACCGCTAGCTCCCACCCGGGCAATTCCGATCGCCATGAAACTGTGTGAAGCGATGGCAGCAGCTCATATGGCAAGCATAGTGCATCGCGATCTCAAACCAGGAAACTTGTTTCTGCTGTCTGATCAGGATGACGACTTCGTCAAAATTCTCGACTTCGGTCTTTCTCGCACGGTTTCTCGAGAAGGTTCTCAGACTCAGCACCTGACCCAAACCGGTGAACTGGTGGGGACAGTGTCGTACATGAGCCCTGAGCAGTGTAAGGGACAACGAGCCACTTCGCGTTCGGACATTTACGCCCTCGGTTGTGTCTTCTATGAAATGCTCAGCGGCCAGCCTCCCCTTTCAGCCGAGAACCCGATTGCACTGCTTCAGTCGCATATAAACGTGGACCCGATTCCTCTATCAGAAAAGATGGGGGCGGATTTTCCGGCTGCCCTTGATCTTGTACTGGCCAAAGCGATGGCGAAAAATCCAAATGATCGCTATCAGACGATGAACGAGTTCCGCGATGAACTGGAACTGGTACAAGGAGGTAAAGGAGATTCCATTTCGTGTCCAAGGCTCCTCACACCGAAGAAGAGGCAACGATTACCGTTAGCAACTGCCGCGTTCTTCCTTCTCGTCGCAGCGAGCCTCCTTTTTGTTGCGATGAAACCAACGCTGACCGGCTTCATCGGCAGACAAGCCGAAAAATCCTGGACTAAGATTACGACACTACCCGGCCCCCGTGCCACAGATGAAACGAGCGATCGCATTGCCCATTACAAGAAATCACTAGCAAGGTATGGAGCACCTCTTGACGTTGATTCCGCTCGCATTAAAGTTCTTCTGGCAAAAGAGTTGTTAACGAAAGGACTAACCTACGAAGCGTTCAAATATTCCCGGGAGTCGCTACAGGTCTGGAAAAAGATAATCTCAATTCCATCAGCACGGTTAGATCGACAATTATTCAACGAAGCGCTACACGCCATAGCCGATTGTCATTTGATACTAGGTGAGTATCGACAACGGCGAACAGAATTCGGTAAGTATCTTCGGCTAGTCGGTGATCAATCGAGCCAAGCATCGTTCTGGCTTGAGCTGGCCGACATGTGTCGGCAAGACGGTGAATATATCGCAGCCGTGATTGCTTACGAAAGATTCTTCGGTCAACTTGCCTCTTATCGAGGACTTCAGGATAGAAGAACGACATTGGTCAACATGGCCAAGTGTCTTCATCAGGTCAATAAGAACGCTGATGCGGAGCGAACGCTAGTTGCAGCATGCAAAATAAAGGCATACAGCCCATTTACCGTGCTGGAAACCGCCCAAGTATACAAGGAACTGGGAGATTTCAAAAATGCGGATCGTCTGGCCCGTGAGGCCGAATCGCTCTGCAGCAACACTCAGACTTCTCCAAAGGTAAAGGCAAGCTTGTTTCGCGCAGACATTCTCGAATCTCAAGGAGAAGCACAGCGTGCACGTGAGTCGATTGATAAACTCTGGAACGATGTGCCGGAACAACGTATTACAATTCTGAATGCCCTGGCGCCACTGGCACGACGCAACAATCTCAACTGTACCCTGGATGCATACGTCAATGAAATTGTGGACAGGCCAATCAAACTATCGGATTCGAAGCAGGAGGTGTGGGAACTCGTTCTGCTGGCAAAAAATCTAGCCAGACTTGGTCGATCAGATCTTGCAACAAAGATTCTAGACGCTGATGCTCAACTGTTTATCGATCAAAGCGATGTACTGGCCGATCAGAACTCTACGGCAGCACAAATTGCTAGAGATTATTGCCATCTGGAACATTGCGATAAAGCAGAGCATTTTCTCTCAGCTCTCATTTCGAACCTCAATACCGAGCTTGAACAGTGCGCCGAAGCAGCGTTCGGCTACAAATTGCTCCTTGGAGAGATTAAGCTACTTGACGGCAAACCTGCAGAAGCACTGGAAGCCTATGACGAACTTCTTCCGCATGCATTGGAGTTGGAAGGCGAAGATCCGCTTCCACTGATCCAACTGGAGAAGTCTACCGGCATAGTGTTCAGAGACGGGAGACAGTACGAAGAGGCAGAGAAACATCTTTCCAGAGCGTTGTATTTGTCCCGCAAGCATCACCTCCTGTCCACCGCTCTCGCCATCACCACAAATATTGAGTATGCGGAATTGATAATGCTCAAAGGCGATCTGAAGCGGGCTGATGAATGCGTTACCAGCAGTCTTAACGAACCACTGACCGCCAAGCTAAACCTGGCACCCCGACTCTATCTTATAAAAGCCCAAATTTACGCCAGCAGAGGCGAATTGAAAAAGGCTACTGCCGAATATGAGAAATTCCTCGAAGAAACCGCATTCTCGTGCGACATTAAGCTTTTGAGGTCAACGCTTCAAAAGTACGCCAATCTTTGCAGGCAGACCGGAGCCAGAGCCAGGCTAGCAAAGCTGCATGACCAGGAGCCATTATTGTAACCTTGATGTCAGGTCCGGGAAGAACCGGGCTTTAGCATCGAAAAGGCCGGTAGTTTGCTTGTCGCCTGATCGCCCGCACAGACCATTTGTCTGACCATCGGTGTGCCTCTCGACTTAAGGAAAAGTCGCCACGGCGATTTGTCATGACGGCCGTTTAGGGGCAACGGTGCTAATCTTGGCGGATCTTTTTGTGGTGATGGCTTGTGCTGCCCATTCCGGATATTCCCGCATGCGTTGCCTCGTGATGGTGACGAGTGGGAGATGGGGACCATCAGGGAATCGTGCGTTGCGAAATATCTGCAAAACAATTCGCCGACCAGTGGCATATTAAATCTATCTAGTGGCGTTCCTTTTCTGACAGCTCCAAAAGCGCAACACTTCTGGCACTCACCTTGTACTCGCTGCCAATTTCCCAACACCCGGGGCCGAGCGAAGCGGTGGTTTCCAGAAGCAACTTCCACGTTTTATTCACGGTGGAGAGCAGCCTGGAATACTTCTCGGTTGGATGAGGTGGCAGTACAAACGTCGAGTCCTTCCAGTAGGCATTAAAAAGAGCCAGCAGCGTGCCACCACCGACAGGGTTACCATCTTCATCAACTTCGTCGGTATGAGCAGAATCGAACAGAACGGCTAACTGGCGAAGTTCAATTTCCTTCCAATCATCTTCATCCATCTCCTTCGCATCGAGCTTGAGCCAAAGAATATCTTTGTTACGCCCTGATCCCGGCTGTCGCTTAAAAAATTTGCGCCGTTGCAAAACAGGATGACTTTTTCTGATTGCAGCCAGCTTCCGCACAAAACTGAGAAAATCATGCTCTGTCTCAGTCAGGTGCCAATCGGTCCAACTGACCTCGTTGTCCTGGCAGTAAGCGTTATTGTTACCCATTTGTGTGCGACCGACTTCATCTCCGCCACTAATCATCGGCACACCAAGCGACAGCATCAGTGTCGCCATAAAATTTCGTCGCTGTCGTAACCGCACAACGAACACATCCACATCAGTGGTCTGCCCCTCCGTTCCGCAATTCCAACTCATGTTATGGCTTTCACCATCGCGGTTGTCTTCGAGGTTGGCTAAGTTATGCTTGTTGTTGTAACTTACCAGGTCTCTCATAGTGAACCCGTCATGGCAAGTAACAAAGTTTATGCTGGCGTGAGGGCTACGTCCGTTATGAGCATACAAGTCGCTACTGCCGGCCAACCTAGTCGCCAACTGGCCTACCTGCCCGGGGTCTCCTCGCCAGAATTGCCTCATTGTGTCTCGATACTTCCCGTTCCATTCTGTCCAAAGCACAGGAAAATTGCCTACCTGATACCCGCCAAGCCCCAGGTCCCACGGTTCGGCGATTAACTTTACCTGCGAAATGACAGGATCTTGCTGAATTACATCAAAGAATGCAGATAATTTGTCGACATCAAACAATTCACGTGCCAATGCACTGGCCAGGTCGAATCGAAATCCATCAACGTGCATTTCTAAAACCCAGTAGCGAAGACTGTCCATCAACATCTGAAGCACCCGAGGGTGAACCATGTTGAGTGTATTGCCGCAACCGGTGTAGTCCATGTAATAACGAAAATCATCAATCATGGTGCGGTAGTAGCACGTATTGTCAATTCCACGAAAAGACAATGTCGGTCCCAGATGATTTCCTTCCGCAGTGTGGTTATACACAACATCGAGGATCACCTCAATGCCAGCGGCATGGAGCCCACGAACCATCATTTTGAACTCGCGCACAGCTTCGGTAGCACCGTTGTAGGGAGAGTACCTTAAATCAGGCGCAAAGAAAGATAACGTATTGTATCCCCAATAGTTATTCAAACCGGCCTCGACCAGGTTCTGGTTGTCTACCCGGTGATGAATGGGAAGTAGTTCGATGGCAGTAACGCCCATACTTTTGAGATGTCGTACGATCGGATCCGATGCCACGCCGGCGTAGGTTCCACGCATCTGCTCCGGAATCTCCGGATGCTTGATTGTCATCCCTCTCGGGTGTGCTTCGTAAATTATTGTCTGATGCCAGGGGGTATTTGGTCGAGTATCGTTGCCCCAGGAAAAGGATTCGTCGACCACCGCACATAGTGGCGCATATGGTGCGCTGTCTCTGCCATCGAAACTGAGATCCTTCTCCTTGTGTCCTATGGTGTAGCCAAATAGCGACGGGTTCCATTTCAGATCACGCGCAATTGACTTGGCATACGGATCCGATACCAATTTATTGGGATTGAAGCGCAAACCGACATCCGGCTCATACGGACCGTATAGTCTGTACCCGTAGCACTGCCCCGGACGAATATCCTTCAAATATACGTGCCATACCTGATTGCTATACTCAGGCAATTCAATTCTCATCGACTCCTTTGTCGATTCGGGAGTGTCGAAAAGACAAAGCTCAACCTTGGTAGCATTTTCCGAAAAGATAGCGAAGTTTACGCCAAGACCGTCCCAAGTGGCTCCCAGAGGATACGGCTTTCCAGGCAAGATTTTCATAGCTGACGAACGGTGGCTCCACAAAGATTAGCCAATGGAATCTGACGATTGGTGCGGCCCTTTGCGGAGTCGGTTTCTTGACCCACAAGAATTATTTCAAGACAAAGAGGCATTTATCGATATCTGAAGAATCATGACCAACTTGACGACCGTCCCTTAGTCTTGCAACAGACAATCAGGCGAGGCAAAAAGGCGCACCGATATGATAACGCATCAATGTCTTGGCACAGAGATCCAGGCCGAGTACAACTTAACAACAAGCCGGCAATCGAGAGTCAAATTTGCCTACCGGCCTGGTGCCTTGCCGTTGTTAATGACGTAATTGTTTGGAATAAACTCCGCTGCCAGGCGAGTTGCTAATCCCGCTGCAAGTAACACTTTACCGATTGTCCCCGCGCGAGCCAAGTAACCCTTGCTTGTCATTGACAGAGCAGACAGGCAAATCGCAGAATCACCAGCGGTGGCAGTACCGTACTTCCATCCATCGAGGGAAGTGGTACTACTTTGAAATTTCTGCCAATCCGAGTACGTTTGCCAGCCCAGGAGCCCGGCACCCGCTAATGCACCGAGTTTCCATCCTGTCTTTATGCCAGCGACGCCGGAAGCTTTATTCACTTCGTAAAAGAATTTCGCCGCCCCGCCATAACCGGCGGTGCTGAGAGAACCATAAAACGTCGCATGCAGAGGGTGATCGAGTGCATAGTGCAACGAAGTTGCCAGTCCGATTTCATAATGGCCGGTTCGATGCTCCACTCCAAATATACCTTCTTTGTTCTTGAGCAACACTTTGACATTTTCCACCGGAGTTGAGAACTCGAGACCTTCTGTTGGACCAATGCCGCCAAAGCTGATAACTGAAACTACCTTTCCGTTTGCATCAACGTCCGGTCCGCCGGAAGTGCCGACACCGGTATTGTTCTTAAGGGCGATCAGCGGTCGAAAGAGTCTGACAGCTCGAGGATCCGAAGACGAGGCGGGTGATTTGTCCAGAGCCTCCAACTTTCGTACTTCAATCTCATCGCCAAAGTGTTTCGCTGTTCCTTTGAGAACATCAAGATACCGAGTGCACTCTATAAACGTGCCGCCGAATCGTTGCAGCGGTTTCAGACTGCCAAACGGTCCTTTGTAGCCAAAGGAACAAACCTGATCTCCAACCTTCAACTCGGTCGAATCACCGAGCTTAAGACATTTGTCGAGAAGCGGCGTCCCCGGGGCCGTTTTCAAAATAGCCAGGTCGTGGTCCGAGTCGATCCACATTTCACCTATAGGATAACGCTTCCCGTCTTGACCAACTACGGAGAAATGCCGCTGCCCCATAACGCAATGTGCATCAGTCACTAACGTGTCTTTATCAATAAGCCACGCAGTTGCCGTACTGGTGTCGGAATCGAGTCGAAATACAGAACGACTTACCTCTGCCCACATCTGCTCAGCGCTCGGTTTAGAGTCGGACGTATGTCGTTCAATGCGCGAATCTTTGGTATTGTTCATTTAATCTGCAAAAGGTAAACGTAAAACCGGCTGCTGCTGCCAATTCGCAGACAACACCGCAAGGACGGAACTATTGTATTAGTTTTCTTTAATCATGGCAACCATTGATTTGCAGAGATGACTATGACAAAACCTGCGGGATTACGAGCGAATTTGAATTGCGGAATCTTCTCAATGCACTCCACTTGACGGCTGCCACTGTCGGCTGTGGTCATCCCGTCGAGCCCGGGTATCATAAAACGATCGTCGGAACTATCCGGGTTGAACTTTGAAAGAGAATGTTTGCAAAAACATTGCACCAAAATTGTAGAGCCGAAAGAGGGTTAATAGCTTATCATCTACGACCCCGAGCTCGGTTCCCGCAACGCACCATTTGACGCCGTCTTCCGTTTACCTCTGTTCCATTATGCGTAGCTTCACTCGTAAAATCCCCATTTTCGCAAGATCCAATTTAGTCAACAATCTTTCTAATATCTATGTCAATTCAAACAAAGATATCGGAATCTCCATTAGCTTTCAGAAGAAATTGTCAGCTCAGCAGGCTCTAGAAGCAGGCCGGCTGGTGCGGCTATGGAGAACCGCATGGGGAGCGGTTAAATCGAGGGCACGTCGCGGTGGCTGGAGACAGACATATATCTGCCGATGCGAAAACGCTGTTAAATTCCGAGACAAGGGCGGAGTGGTGGCGAGACAACGTTTGGAACGCGATGGTAAATGGCAGCGGTGTGCTCCAGGTTTACAACACCTTCGCTGAAAAACCTGTTGCACTGCCAGAGGTGCCTCAAGCAGAAACTGGTAGTCGAGACTGGATGATTCACACGTTTGCCGAAGTCGGCGGCGCCATTTTGCCCTACGTGGCGATGGGAAAATTAACGGGCTGCGCTTTGAAGGGGGCAGGGACCCGTTTCGGTGCCACAGGCTTCGCCAGTCGTATGCTCGCCAATGAAAGCGCGGCAATGGTTCTAGGTGCCGGTGTATATGACTTTACCAAAGCTCCGCGAGAAGGCGAAACCAGGTTAGGCAACTCATTGGGCGCCATGGCAACCTTCACGGTTTTCGAATCTGGAAACGCTGGCCTCAAGTATGTAACAAACTCCATGAACGCCGGTGCTTCAGTCGCGAAGGGTTCCTCCAGAATGTTACTGGGGCTGGAAAGCGGCACAGTGACTAAAGCTTTAGTGGTTGGCACCGGGCGAGGGGTAGTGGGAGCAGTCGGCGGGTTCGCCGGCTTTGCATCATCCCACTATGTGTCGGAACTTCAGGGGGAAAAGAACACCACTACTAGCAAACAGATGTGGGATTCGATCGCATCAGGCGGATTTTTGAATATCGCCCTACCGGTGGTGCACAAAGGGGTTACCCGGCTGGCCGAATCTGCAATCAAACCCCAATTCACCATGAGTATTATTAGTGAATCGACAGCTCGAAAACATGGTCTGATACCGGATGTGTCTGCTGTCCGCGAAATCTCGGGGGAGAAAAAGGTCGCTCGTTTTTTTGTGGAACCTGAGCCCACCGTCGCAGATGCTGCAAGAAATCGCGGAGA
>JAKFUT010000120.1 GCA_021732565.1 Candidatus Obscuribacterales bacterium | reverse complement strand
GATCTGCGGCGCGCGATATCAATAGCTAGGAATCAGCATACCAACCTTTGCGAATTGCTTTTACAATAACCTCCACCCGATCTGATATTTCGTATGCCTCGCGTTCATGATATCCGGCGCGTCTCAGATCGGAGTTTCGGCGGGCAAGACTAGACCACTCCTCGTTCAGAACTTGAAGCAATACCGTTTTCAAACGCTCCACAATGTTGAGTAAACCAGTGTCAGGCTCAGATGCGAGCATCTCTTGTGCAAGCTCAATCGGGTCGGAGTTCTTATAAGCTGCACCGTATGCGCCGCCAACAATTTCCTTTACATCTTCTCGGCAGCTACGAATTTCTTCAAGCAATATACCAGGCACATGACCGTGTTGAAAGAGCGAACTCAAACCCTGTTCGTCTCTCAGGCATTCAAGTAGGTATTCATCATACGACCCGTCTTTAAGCAAGAAGTACGACGCGCCCATGCGTTCCAGGCGCTCACTGATATGCTGAATCTCCGCTGCGCTATAACTGAAATCGACAGCCGCATCGGCAAGTCTCTCCGCCCTTATTCTCTCCGCTGAGGTCAGGTGTCGATCGGCCCGCCTGCGAAGCACCTCCAACAAAAAAATGCTGTCTGGCGCGTAGCCCATAATGGCGTGATATTGTTCAAATAAAGACTTCAGCAATCTGGCGTGCTGGCCATACTTCAAATCTAAGTCGTCTGCAATCATTCGAATGATCAATACGTCTTGTTCCATGTGCAACAGCTCGTGCAAAACAGACGCCATGAAGTCCTCACATAACGGTCGATCATCGAGGAGCACTCGCCGACTGAGCAAGACAGTGCCGAACCCCAACATGTATGCAGCATAAGCATCGGTTGTATCAGACACCAACCGGGCATGCGGCAAATTCATGTAGCGTGTGATGGTGTCTACCAGTGGCTGGAGGCTCTCTACTCTACACTGTGTAATTTTGGCGACCTGTTGTTCAACTCGTTCAATTCGATCTTGTAAACCGGCCCGCCGTGCTGAACCGGTCGGAAGTGTTTGTACTTCCTCTTGATCCTTACAAAGTTGCTCATGCAGCTCCGTCACGCCGGTCGGTCCCCCCCAACCAAAAGAGGCACTGATCTGGCAGAGATAGAACAGCAGCGCTGTTTCAAGCATGGAAAAAGGTTCCATCTCAAATGGTACTTTTCCGCTTTCTGTTTGCCAATGGTCTATCAGCGTGACGGTTGCGGTCCACGACGTCAGATCGTCCTCGCATCGTGATCCATACCAGAGTGAACGAAGATAACCTGGTGGCTTCTGTTCCTGCAGTAATTCCACTGCGCGCAGCTTGACAGCCGCAGGTACCTTATTCTTCTCCGGGTCATACCTGAAACCGCCCGGCGATGTGTCTCCTAAGATTTCGGCCAGAAGGTCGTGTTGTTCTTGAGGATAATTACTTATTAAATTCCAGATTTGCTCGAAATAGCTAACCGCATCTACTTCCACACCATACGTTTCAAGCACACCCAGCAAGTCCAGAACAGAGAATGGATTGACCGTGCCTTCTGAGATCAATCTCAAGAAATCTCCGTTTCTTAACCTGGTAGAAAACAGAGGAAGCATATGGTCGAAAAACTTCTCGTTAAATAGAGCAGAAATAGCCGGAATTGTCGCGTACGAATCTCCTTTTCCGAGATAAACCAGGTATTGGTCCATACCATGCGGTTTCTGTGCCACCAATTCTTGAACAGCCCACACCGCCTCTTCCCTGGTGGTCGTTGCTTCCGCAATTGCCAAAACTTCACTAAAGCGATCGGTTCTTGCCAGTAAGTGAAGAAGAATGCGGCGGGACCGCAGTTCCTGCTTCTGTCGGGCATCGCCGTCGGAATCGGTTTTTTCCTCCTCAGGAGGCAGAGGCTCAATGAAGGTTTTGATTTTGCTGCCTATGGCGCCCATAAAGCCGCACGAAGACGCCAGCAACTTAGACACTCCATCACGAGCTCCAGTTAAAGCTCCCCCTGGCAAACCCGGCCACATAAGTTCCCCACCCCTCAATACCAGCTTTAGCTTACCTGTTGCAACCGCCGGTACAAGGTTGAAAATACGAAGATCGCCTCCACCACCGGATGCCCGGGCTCCTCGTTTCCCCGAAATTTGTTGAGGTTCGAGACTTTCATTGGCATGGCCGCGGTTAAATTCCATGGAAACCGCACAGGTTTTCAATATTTCGCTGACTGGCACAAGGGGGCTGTGAGCAAGGCCACTGCCACGGTATAATCAACGTCACTCTTAAGGATCGCCCCTCAACTTGCATGAACCAAGCTTCTCGTAGATGACGATTTCAACATCCCGAAGCCATTATGAGAACATAGTTTCGTTGTTAGTTTTGTTTGGCGCGGTTGTTGTAGCGTCCTGCTACTTAGTTAGCTGGTACTGCGCAATCTTCATAACCAGCACGTCGATCAATTTTGAAGGACCAATACTATGGGCGGTGACCGAACTAGCAGCCGGGCACAACATTTATCCGCTGAGCGCGCATGGGTCGCAGCCCTGGGTAACGATCCTCTATCCACCACTATACATGTTGCTGGGAGCGCCATTTGCAATGGTCCTGGGACCGTCGTACGTGCCTCTTCGTGTCATCAGCGGGCTATCGGCAGCTGTGGCAGCGTTCTTCATGTTCAAAATTCTGCGCACGCAGGAATGCAACACGAGCGTTGCATTGACTGCTACAGCTTTTTACTTTAGTTTCCAACTGGTGTCGTTTGAGTCAGTCGAATGCCGCCCGGATATGCTTTCCGTGGCTTTTGGAGTGGCAGCGTTATATTCGTTTGTATTGCTTGTTCGAAAGAAGGAGCCACCGCTTCTGCAAGACTTGGTGTTACCTGCGGTGCTGTGCGCAACAAGCATCTTCGCAAAGCAACAGGGAGTTGTTTACCCGCTGGCAATTATTCTGACGTTGCTGGCGTACCGGCGCTTCAAAACCTGCATCGGGTTCGCCTCAATTTGGTTGGGTTCCACCGCAGCGCTCCTGCTGACAACGGAGCTGGTGTCGGGCGGATTACTAGCAAATATGACGCTTCTCCGTCCAGTGCACTCGCGCTCGGAAGTACTCCTGACAAATATCGCCGCAACAGGGCTGGACATATTCAAGCTGGTGTTTACTGTAGTCCTGGCACCAGTGGGCATTCTTATGCACAAGAACATTTCACTGGATGAGCGCTTGCCATTGATACTATTTTTTATGGCTGCAATCATAATGTGCTACACGATGGGCATTCCCGCTAGCAACGTCAACCACCTCATACCGACGCTGCTCGGTTTGTGCTGGTGGATTGGTCTCACATTGCGAAAATTGCCATCGTTCATGTGTGTTGTTACCCTGGCATTTGTCGGACTCAATGTTTATCAAGTAGCCATGGAGCAGCGGGCCATAGTTCTTATGGAACCACAACACAAAAAGGATATAGCCAAAATTCAGGCGCTAAATCTGGAAGGGAAACCGCTATTGACCGACGATGTATACCTGAATCTCGCCACTCGTTCCAAGCCTGTGTTTGTTGACTGTGCGACATTCATGAATGTCTGGAAAGACAGTGGAAAAGGATTTGACGAGTTAAACACAAAAATTGCCCGTCACGAGTATCCGGCAATCATAATCAATGAGCCTGATGTGCGTAGCGATGGACACACCGCCTTCTGGCCGCCCGAGGTTATTGCCGCCATAAAGAAACACTATATGGAAAAGGATATTCTGTTTTGCGGTCCGTGGGTCTTTGTGCTTTTCTTACCAAAGGCAAGCTGAGGAGTTCCCACACCTCGACCATCCGCGGCAGTGGCAGCAAAGTGCATCGTCGCCGCGTATCATGCTTGGTTATACGATGTCGTCCGGTCTACTGTTGTAGCATCTTCGGCAAAGCCAAACGCTAAGAAAGAACCCCGGTGCAGTGCTCGTCGCCGCTCCCGGGCGTCCTCGAACGAGTTGAGTTTAGGGAACTGCGAAATCAGTCGAGCACAAATTCCCGAACCTCCCGAAGGTCGGAAAGCTGTGAACTCAGGGCTTTGATTGGAATCTTCTTGCTGCAGTCTAAAAATTGTTTTCTTCCCCGGTGGCTAACCGGCGACTCGGTGCAGGAGCGGGTGCCGGTGCCGCAGGACCGGGGGGCGGAGCCGATACAGGCGGTTGCACTGCTTCTACAGGGTGGCTCTCAGGCTGAGGCTGGTTCGTTTCAACGGTGCGAGCTGTAGCCTGCGAAGCATCCCTCTGTGCTGTGGGAGACGCAATGGGCGGAGCGTGGGTTGTCTGCCTCGCGACATTTGCTCTTTGAGAAGCAGTGCGCGAGTGTCGTGGAGCCGATTGAACGATGGTTTGCCTTGGAGTTTCGAAAGAGTGTTGCCGCGGCGGTGCCGGTCGTGCCACGGCCCGGGGTACCGAAACTACAGGGGTGATCGCCGGCGCGGAAGTAGATCGCACATTAGTCGGGTGGTGTACCGCAGCAGTTGGTTGAGCCGGTGCTGCGGGAGCCGAGTTATTTGCATTAAGTGATGGCGTAAGTGCCGGTGCTGTTTGCGCTAATGGAGCCGCAGGTGGTGGCAGCCGGCGTTGAGTATCTGCGGCGAGGTCTTGTTTGGTGAATTTTGAGACCTTGAGCGGGATATTGCTATCTAGCCCGAGGTTAATGTAATCAACTCGTTCTTTGATGGAGCCCAACACTGGCAAGATCGAAGCCAATCGATTCAACCGCTTTGGCAGAGTGCTGTCGGAAGCCCCGAGTCGCAGTTGTAAGTCACCGGCCTGAACACGAATGTCATCAACTTTGCGCAGATCAACATACTCTACCGGAGTGCCGGTTTGCATCGCTATGAAGCTCACAAGATTCGCCCATGTTCGCACATCCGGTTCACTCATTTTTTGACACGGTGCCGTAAAAAATCTCAAATAAGGTTGGGCGACGGCCGGAAATTGAGCAACGGGAATATATTTACCGGTTTCTGAAATGACCCCGCAGACAGGGGTCTCAGGTCCTGCGGCAACGCTTGCCCAGGGAAACTCTTCCATTATCTGAACTTGAATATAGGGGTGCGGAAATAAATAACGGCGAACATAAGCGTTATGAACTCCGGGAAGAGTTCTGATGCGCGCTTCAAGATCTTTTGGATTCAAGCTGTATACCGGCTTCTGCAAACAGGGCATGAGCACCTGTTTGATCTGAGCGCAGCTCACTACCTGATTCCCGGAAACTTTTACGTCTTCTTCCGGGTCGGGCAACGCCCACGGCACACGTATCATGCCGCTAGTCCCCAGATAGAGTAATGAAGCCAGCAGCGAATAACGAAGAATTTGACGACGCCAGCGGGCAGCTCGGGCCTGTTTCTTTTTCTTTCGACGTCCGCGAATTCGATCTGCGCGCTCTTCGAGGTATGCTCTCATGGCACCGCCTCCAGTGCCGATTTAGTGATACTACCGGCGAAACTAATTCTGGCCGGACCGGTGATCAAAACTCTGTTGTCCGCTTGCCGCCATTCGACCGTCAATCTTCCGCCAGGAAGTGTTATGTCGGCTTTGCGCTGCAATTTGCCCTCCAGTACGCCCGCTACCAGTACCGCAGCGGCGCCGCTGGCGCAGGCAAGAGTCGGACCACAGCCCCGTTCCCAGACGATTACGTCGGCCCGGGAAGAATCATGGCCGGTGACAAATGAAACGTTTACCCCTTGTGGAAAAAATGAATTTCTCTGAATTTCGGTGGCTACTTCTGCGAAATTCATTGCCTCGATATCGCTATCAAATAACACGCAGTGAGGGTTGCCCATACTAACGCAGGTCAAACTAACGGTTCGCTTCGCCAGCTCAATGGTGTTTGCAACCACGGACTCCAGCGGTGGACCACCGACTGGAATTGCTTCGCTATTCAATATCGGTTCGCCCAGATCCGTAGTAATGTTTTCTGCGTCCAAATACTCTATCCGCACTGGCCCCTTGCCCGTTTCTACCGTAAACTCTTTCTTAGTAACGGCGCCGTTTGTTATGCACCAATGAGCCAGACACCGCAGTCCATTGCCGCACATTAGAGAGGACGAACCATCACTATTGATATAGGTCCATCCGGCGTCGCAGACTTTTGACTCCAGTGAAACAACGATCAGTCCGTCGGCACCGATTCCGAAGTTTCGATTACAAAGCTTACGAGCGACCTCTGCCCATGACGGTGGCTCCTTACCTAACCGGGTAAGCCAGCTTCTCAGTTCCTCTTCCGAAATTACGACAAAGTCGTTGCCGAGCCCCTGCATCTTAGTAAAAGTGAGCAGGATCTCATCAGCATCCGACGACATGGTCGTCGTAACCTCCGATTTCAGCCTAACCATTTTGAACCCCAGCGACGCCCATCGCCACTCTTAGCCAGCCCTAATCTCAAAATCCGAAAATTGGTAGCACCCCCCATTGCGCATAACAGATTATAACCAGTCAGACTTGACATGAACCAAAACTTGACAACATTTCTGGCATTCTTGTGGGGATTTCACCATAAGTTGCATATTTTGCCCTACCACTGGTGGTGTCATCGAACTCTTTCCTATTTTCCTATGGCTCTCCATGGGGTATTGCCGAATCTTTCAACTGCTTCCGTCCATATTTTACGAATATCCAGGCCAGGTGGGCTGTGGTCGTAGCTTGAATGATTGCTGATGGATATTGATCATTGCCTTTTTGATATTGATTGTTGCTCGTTTCGATATTGATCGTTGCTCGATTCGGTTATGCTCAATTGATGGACGGCCTCGGTTTCCAGTGTACCCGACACTTTGTCCTACACCATTGCACGTTGCACTGGTTGTGCCCTGCTAATGATGACCCGCCCCTGGTGCTCTGGATTACGTGCTATTCGTCTTTGGATTCTTGTAGAATTATTTTTTTCGTCGAAAACACAAATTATATCGATCACATATTCAACCAATGCGAATTTACATCTCGGCCGATCTTGAAGGCATCAACGGAATTGTTCACTCAAGCCAGACTCAGCCGGGTGAACCGGGTTATGAACGTGCTGTTCAACTCATGCATAAGGAACTGGCGGCCGTAATCGATGGCGTTCGTTCGGCGGGAGCTTCCGAGATATTCATCGCTGATGCTCATTGGGACGCACGCAATCTTCGAATCGAACTGCTCCCCCAGGGGGTGCACCTGATTAGCGGATGGCAACGCCCATTTTCAATGGTTGCTGGTGTGTCGGGCTCGATTGGTGGAAAACCGATCATCGACCAATCATTCGACGGAGCCTTCTTTGTCGGGTACCACGCCCGCGCGGGAGTTGCATGTGGAGTGCTTAGCCATACATATAGAGCACAGGTATATCTTGACGTAAGGCTCAACGGGAAAGCGGTCGGTGAAACGGGATTAAACGCGGCATTGGCTGGATTCTTCGGCGTACCGACCGCTTTCCTCAGTGGAGACGACTCGGCTTGCCTCGAGGCGAAAGAGCTGCTCGGCGATCGGCTCACCACCGTGGTGGTTAAAAAGGCAATATCGCGCTATTCAGCCGTCTGCCTTCCGGAGAATGAGGTGCTGGCCGCGCTACGGCAGGGTGCCATCGAAGCCGTGAACAAGCGTGACTATTGGAGTATGTACAACGTTGCCCGCCCCGTCACTCTCTCCTTGACAATGTTCGATCCGGCAATGGCTGATGCGGCGGAGTTACTGCCGGAAGTCAAGCGGATTGACGACAGAACAGTAGAAATGACTAATGACGATTACAGCGTGCTCTTTCGGCTGATGCTGGCATGCGGAGTTTTGGCTGCAAATCGGAAAGATTCCTATTTCTGATCGATTTCTCATTAAATTTAGGCAATTTATCTCTTGACTTGTAAGGTAAGTGTTCTTACCCGGGTATTTAAAAATTGTCGAGGAAAACACACGATGCAGCGGCTCTCAGAGCCCCGGATGGTCTCTATATGTCAATACCCGGTCAACCGATGGATGAAGGTCAAATGTTCCAGCCTCCCTCCCAACACATCTCCCTAAAGCAACAAGTTATTGCCCTCAGTCAGAGCTATCCTTGCCCGCGCTGTACGCCGGGCGTGCTCGAGCCTTTCGGTCACACGGAGACCATGACGTGTAACAGCTGCAAACGCAGTTTTGTGCCGTTGCGCGGCGGAAGACTCTTATACCCTGCCAATACGCTGGGATGGAAGATCGCACCAACCTTCTGGTGGGACGGCTATCGTTGGCACTGGGGTGGCACCACGGCCACCACAAAACAGTTAACAGTTATTGTGATGCTCAGCCTCCTCCCTGTGCTGGCTATCATTAGCGCAGCAACGCTGCACACAACCTGGTGGACGAGTACCATGAAGTGCGACGCGAACTCAGCTGGTCTTGTGAGTGCACTGGTGGGGCTACTGAGTATGCAATTGATATATTTCTTCTGTTGGGATTTTGAATTCCATCGCCGGAAGTAAGGTGTCAGGGACCGCCGACAAAAGTTTGAATTAGGCTGGTAATTGAGGAGACCCGCGCCATGCGCGGGTCTTGCTCCTTTTTCGTTGTCTTTCTCGACAATGTGGGTAGCTTCGAACCAGCCTTCCAGAGCTTCAGAATCGGGGCCGTGATCCTTGCTTATGTCCTGGCCCGAATACACCTACTTTAGTGGAACGACTGGCCGATGACCGAACTTAGCGCCGGTGCAATACTAATGTTGTCAGCGCGCCAAATCACCCAAAAGAGCAACCGAGGTCCCACATATCCAGCAGGTTCAGTCACTCTTAACGTCGGAGATTGGTGAGGGACCATACATTTTTCGTCAGCTATGCTTTCGAATCTCCCATTTTTCCGACTTATCATCCCCGGTCGGTGCTTTGGGTGGTAGTCACACATCTTTATTAACGAGTACTAAACAGACCAAGCTCATTTGCCGGCCCGCATACGATACCAACGAGCAGCAGGAACGAGCCTCCGCGGCTCAAAGACCACAACCTTATTCAGAGAGAACATTCACGGACAGGTAATCAGAGGCAGGGTAATATCAATTTGTTTCTTACGGGGTCCAAATGAGTTGGTTGACCAAGAGTACCAGATACATAAATCAGTAATGCTCGCTGAGGCTGTAGACCTTCTGTCGGTTTCGGCTGAAGGGAAAACCTGGGTCGATGCAACCGTCGGAATGGGCGGGCATTTGCGGGAAATTGTTAAACGTACTAAAGGCCTGGGCACCGTATTTGGTATTGACCAGGACCTCTCTGCGCTTGAATTGGCTCGCAGGAACATCGCGGATCTGGTCATGTTGACCGAGCAAGACAAAGTCTCTCAATCTAGCACCGTCAATCGTTACGAAACAGTCTTCGCCGATGAACCCGGCGCAGAGCTATTGCATTCCTCTCCCGATCTTCATAAACATGGATCGTGCAAATTAATTCATGGCAATTTCACCGATATAAAAGAACTTATGCTGGAAGAAGGAATCGAAGAGATATCCGGAGGGGTACTGGCGGATATAGGCGTGTCTTCGCTGCAATTAAACAGTTCTGAACGCGGGTTTAGTTTCATGAACGATGGTCCGCTCGATATGAGAATGGATACCACGAGAGGCCGCACCGCCGCCGATATCATCAATTCGATATCCGAAAGAGAGCTCGCGGATATAATTTACAAATACGGCGAAGAAAGGCTATCTCGCCGTATAGCCTCTAAGATAGTGCGTTCTCGGCCTATCCAGACCACGGCTCAACTGCGAGACGTGGTGGCAAGCGTGGTACCACGAGTTCATGCTTCACGTCGAGGTCCGGCTGATAAATCGCATCCGGCGACCCGTACATTCCAGGCTTTGCGCATTGCGGTAAACGATGAGCTTGGTGCCCTTGAGAATTTCCTCAGAAATGCTATTAATATTCTTGCACCTGGTGCGCGAATAGTTGTCATCAGCTTCCACAGCCTTGAGGACAGGGTAGTTAAGCAAATTTTCAAGGAGTTCGCATCTCCCTGTATTTGTCCACCTCGATACCCCATATGTACCTGTTCAAAAAAGCAGGAGTTAAAGATTCTCACACCAAAACCTTTGCAACCTTCAGAAATAGAAATAGTTGCCAATCCCCGCAGTCGTAGTGCTAAACTACGAGGTGGGGTACGAGTGGTGAAGGAGCCGTAAATGTCAGCACTTCAAGCCGCACTAGACACCGATTCCCGGGAATCATATTCAGTTTCGTTACCGCAGATGCTGTCACCCGGTCAACGCGCAACAGGCTCGTCCGGTCTACCCGACTGGACACCGCGATTAAACACCAGGCATGTTCCTTTCCTGGTGAAAATAAATCGCATACTGCGTGCGGTCCTTGTAGCCTGCTGTGGTTTGGCGATTCTTGGATACGGTCTCGATGTTGCAGCCTCGTCTGAAGTTTCTAAGCTTCAAGAGCAAGCACGTCGGCTCGGTGAGCAAAACACGGAACTGTCAGCGCAATTACTGCGAGCAATCTCCTTTCAGGGAATACAAGCAAGTGTAGTCGGGCGTGCCGGACTGCGGGTGCCCGAGCGAGTAATAATCGCAAAAGAAATTAAGCCACTATATGTGAAACCATTCAGGGCACGCAAACATTTTCTGCCATTGATGTCTGGATACTAAACGCGGGACTCACAGGATGCGTACAACACCCACAGAGTTTCCGTCTAAGAGAGCGGCTCGTAATCGCCCGGGGCCGCGTTCGCCATTGTGGCGGTTGAGGGTCTGGCAGTTAATTATCTGTTGCGGTTTGCTAGCCATTGCAGGACGGCTCTACTACCTGCAGGTGATTAAAGGTCCTGAACTGTCACGCAAGGCCGCGATTCAACGTGAGCAAACTAACTTACTTATTCATCGCGGAGCAATTACAGACCGTCATGGTTTACCGCTGGCCATTGATACCACCAGATATGACGTATATGTGCATCCGGCCTTACTAAAGGTTAGTATGGAATTGGCGGCGGAAAGTTTTGCTCGAATTTGTCACGGTGACTACAAAAAAATCGATCACGATCTCAACGGCGAGTGGCCGGTTGTAACCATTGCGCGTCATCTGGGTCGAGAAGAAGTAGAAGAGCTGCAGGAACTTAACTGGACTGGAATTGACATAGTGCCGAGGTCCTTTCGGCATTATCCCGAGGGGAACCTCGCTTCGCACATACTCGGTTATGTCAATATGGATACACACGGACAGGGTGGCATAGAACAAGCACAGCAAGATAGCCTGCAAAACACGGGCGATCTGCATCGACCTCAACTAGACGGTCATGGCCGACCGATCCTCAACGGTACCGAAGCGTCATCGCTGGACATCACACCGCCGATGGGCCGACATGTGGAATTAACCATCGACAATTATCTTCAGCATCTGGCCGAAAAAGAGTTATCGGCGATGTGTATTCACTCTCATTCATTGCGGGGGTGCGCAATTCTTACCGATCCGCAAACCGGCGAGATCCTTGCGTGGGCAAACTATCCTAATTACGACCCTAATCAATACACTAAATATGGTTTTGAAGTAACCAAAAACTGGGCGATGGTAGATGTCTATCAGCCCGGGTCTACGTTCAAAGTTATCACCGTGGCTTCAGCGCTCGACCTCGGTGTAATAAAGCCGACCAGTCGCTTTGTGGATAATGGCTCCCTGCGAGTGGGAAATCGCACCCTTCATAATCATGAACCTGGCGGCCACGGTGTAATTGATCTGCTTCATCTGTTCATTCACTCCAGTAACGTTGCCTCAGCCCAAATTGGGCTGTTGATGACGCCTCTGCAGTTCTATACCAAGCTTAGCGAATTCGGGCTGGGAAGTCGAACGGGTATTGAATTAGCCGGAGAATCAAAAGGAATTCTTCTCAATCACAAGTATTGGAAGCCAATCGATCAGGCGACCACAGGATTCGGCCAGGGTGCTATTGCCGTAACACCTCTACAGCTGGTGCAGGCCGTCGGTGCCGTTGCAAATGGTGGCACAAAGATCACACCGCACATGATTCGTCGTATTTATGATCCCAGAACCGGTGTCACCGAGAAATGGTCGGAGCCACCGAAAGCCAGAGTAATCTCTGCTGAAACATCTCGCCTCGTGCGACATCTTCTGTGCGAAAACGTTGCCAATGGTACTCAGATGGCCGGCAAAGTTCCCGGCTATCGAGTGGGCGGTAAAACCGGCACCGCGCAGAAGGTAACTGCTAACGGACGAGGCTATATTGCAGGATGCACAATTGCATCGTTCATCGGATTCCTGCCGGAGAACAATCCCCAGTTGCTGTGTATAGTGGTCGTGGATAGCCCGCAGACAGACGGACGGTGGGGCAACACGATAGCAGGCCCGGTATTCAACTCCATTTGTGTGGAAGCAGCGCGGTATTTAGGTATTCCACCAAATTGCGGTATCGAGCTTAACTCAAAGAAAAAGGGGGCGGATACATTTGTTTCGCCATCGGTAAAATATGCAGCTGAGATTCCCCGCAAGGGACCAGAAAGTGACGGAAGGTAGCACCTCCGCGAAAGCCGGCATCGGCAAGACATTCGGAATTGTTGCTGTTCTGACGGTGTTGTCGAAAGTTGCCGGTTTGGCACGAGACATGGTGGTGGCATCGTGCTACGGCACCGGTATTGTCGCTGATGCTTATAACTACGCTTACATGTTCACTGGCAACATCTTCGTGCTGTTTGGCGGTCTGGGCGGACCTTTCCATTCCGCGACGGTAACGGTGCTTGGTTCTCGCAAGGGGGAGGCGGGAGCCGGGACCATGATTACCCGGGTGTTTGTTTACACATTCGCTGGTCTCAGTTTAATCAGCCTGTTAGCTGCTGCACTGGCCCCCTCCCTGGCTGGATTCATGGCACAGAGATACTTTCCTTCGGTAATCTCACGCTCAACAGACCTGAGCTGCTTTCACCCCTCCAGTGTGTGCGCAGTCACTTCATTTATCAACTGCGCCACTCCCTTCCAAAGAATACTGTACGAGAATCAATTTCTTTCGCAACTGTACATTATGCTTCCGCTAATAGTAGTGGCAGGATTGGTTGGCATTTCATATGGAATACTCAACGTCTACAACAAGGTATTCTGGCCGTCTCTGTCTCCGGCTATCGCCAGCCTGGCGATCATCGTTGCGGTACTTGGATTTTCCAATCCCGAGACACGGTTGATAACTGGTATTCCGCTGGCTGTTGGAACACTGGCCGGTGCCATAGGACAACTCCTGGCACAATTACCTGGCACTGCCAACACAGATTTGAAATACAAATTTGACATGAAACCAGACCCCGGATTCGGCGAATATTGTGCCATGTTATGGCCGGCGATATTTAGCACCTCGGTCGGCCAGCTGATTGTCTACGTAGACGGTTTTTTCGCTGCTCCTTTAGGCGAAGGAGCCTGGACAGCCATTGTGAATTCAAACAGGCTGGTGCAATTGCCTTTAGGCGTCTTGCTCACTGCCATGCTAGTTCCGATTCTGCCTCGATTTACAGAACAAGCCTCCACGAACAGAATTGACGACCTTAAGGATGAACTGCGCCGGGCGTTGCGATTCTTGTGGTTCCTCTCGCTTCCATTGACCGCCATCCTTCTTGTGGTGCCCACGCCAATAATCCAACTACTGTTTCAGCGTGGCAATTTCAATGCACAATCCACCGCTATAGTAAGTCTGGCATTGCTCTACCTCACGCCTCAGATTTTCTTTTACGTAGCGCGAGACTTGATCACTCGAGTTTTCTATGCGTTTAAGGATTCAAGAACCCCTTATCATGTTGCCCTGATCGCCATTGTTGTGAAGGCTTGCCTCGATTGGTTCTTCGTAACAAGAACTAATCTTGGAGTGGCCGGTCTGTCCACGGCTTCCACCCTCATTACGCTGGTCAATTTGAGTCTCCTCACCTATTTTCTCAAAGGGAAAATTGGCGGGCTTGGCTTGACCAGATTGATAAAACCAGTTGGCATTATGCTGGTGGCTTCAGTCATTTGCGCGGGCACCGTGTATGGTGCTTTCGCCGCCGCTCATCCGTGGTGTTATTCGATTCTCGAAAAGCTGCAACCGGCAATACCCGCTCTCACGCAAAGAACCATGGCTTTCCTGCCGCTGGTTCTTTCGCTTACTATCGCTTGCAGCGCAGGGCTTGCACTGTATTGGATGGTTTGCGTCATTTGTGGATTAGAAGAACCGCAAATGCTCACCAGGCGTATTCCGCTTTTGCGCCGGTTTGTTCCTTCTAAGAAGACGTAAATTGAATAACCGTACGGGTTATTCACCGACATATTGGATGTCTCGCTCGCCATATGTTGCCGCGGCTGGCAAATTCGTAGAATCGGTTAAGTCAATCTTGCTTTCCATGTTGGCCAGCGCTTTTTCTAAATCGTCTCGTTGGTCTCTGGAGCTGACCGGTTGCTTCATGCGATTAGTAAGAAGCATCATCACGTCGTCCCGTTTCAGGAACTTGTTCTTGGCAGAAATTTGAGCCATTCTCAGTAGCATTCTTGTGTTATCCGATTTTCTTTCGCGGATGGCCCGGGCAAGCAAATCGCAAGCCTCAAGCGCTTTACCAGACCCCTCCAGCATGTTTGCATTCAGAATTCGACGACTCTCAAGATCAATATCTATGCTCGGTGAGTAACTGTCGAAGATTTTTGCAATTCGCAGAGCCTCCTGGTATTTTCCCAACCGGGCCAGCTCATTGCATAAACCTGTAACCCAGGGTGGAAGAAATCGTTCGTCAGCCCGAGTGGTAGCCTCTTTACACAACCCGGCCAACACCTTCAGCGCTTGTTCATTTTGCCCCGAAGACCGTAAACAAATTGACTCGTTGAGCGAGATTTCGGCTTTCTGTTGTTCGGTACCTGCATAAGCCAGTGCGCGTTGCCACCACGGTAAGGCTTGGGACCACTGGTTTTGCCTCATTGCCAAGATTCCCAGGTTTCTGTAACAGGCAAAGAGCACTCTTCGCTCACCAGGTTGAATCTTGCTAAGAGTCGAGGCAAGATTCGCCAGTTCATTCCTCACGATGTTCGATCGCTCGTGGTCAGTAGCACACAAGCTCATTCCCAGTACAGATTCGCGCAAGTTATCTGCACGCGAGTCCGAATAGTTGACCTCGGAATCAGGCAGGTTTTCGTTCTCAATGATGATAAACCTTCTGAGAGCCTCTTTTAGTAAACTGGTGGCGCGCAAATCTTTGGCATTTCGCTGCGAAAGCTCTAGTCCCAGCTCCATTCGAGCCCTTGCAGCATCAAGTGAGTCTGGCGATCCGTACGTCTTTATCCAAGTGGTATAGTAGTCGATTCGCTTTTGGGAGGAAGCCGTCTCCTGACGAGCAAACGTATGCGCCATGTGCGCAGCAGTATTTCCGCTAAGGGAATGCTTGATCGAGGGATCATCATAGAATGAGTCTTTTGTCTGATACTTTGATATCGCAAAACCAATAACTGAACTGAATATCACAGTAGACACCACGAGCAAAGCGGGAGTGGGAAGCCTCCTTTTAGCTTGTTGATTGTCAAAATTTGCAATGTCACTGCCGCGTCCGTCTCGAACTAACTCAAGGTCTGCCTTGAACTCGCTCATCGATTGGTATCGCTCTGCCGGTTCCTTTGCCAGTGTCTTAGAAATTATCGCAGACAGACCGGAAGGTAGAGCCTTATCCGGAAGAGCTTCTTCCAGACGTTGCGGCGGCTCGGTCACGTGTTTGTGCATCAACGCGATCGGATTGTCCGCGTCGAATGGCGGGTTGCTTGTAAGTGCCTCAAAGAGAACGCATCCCAGCGCATAAATGTCTGATCGATGATCGGCTTTCTTGCCCGAGCACTGCTCCGGACTCATATAATAGATACTGCCGACCAGAGCCCCGGTTTGCGTGAGCTGCTCATGTGTTTCCGCCAAGTGCGGGAGCATTCGCGACAAGCCAAAGTCAACGATCTTAACTGTTTCGCACACGTGTTCGTCTATCAGCATTATGTTGGCCGGAGATAGATCTCGATGAACAATGTTGTTAGTGTGAGCGACATTCATTGCGTTGCAAACCTGAATGCCGATGGCAATGCAGCGGTCGGGGTTAAGACCTCCGGTTTCAGTGGTGATCTGGCGTAGCGTTTTGCCAACAATGTACTCCATGGCGATGAACGGAAGGGTCTCATTCCAGAATCCAAATCTATAAAGTTGCAAGATTTGCGGATGTGAGATGGACGAAAGAATTTTCCCCTCTCGAGAAAACCGGACACGGCTCTCCTGGCTGCCTATCAGGCTCGGATGCAGCAGCTTAATGGCCACTATTCGCTCAAGACCAACCTCACGTGCTTTATACACGCTGCCCATTCCGCCCTCGCCCAGCTGCTCAAGCACTACATAGCGGTCATCGATAATGGTGCCGGCATCCACCTTCATTGAAACGATAACTATCCTGGTTTTTAGTCGGGGTTCGTAAGCTTTATACCCCGACAAGCAGACGAAATCTGATGCCTCTGTAGGACGAGATGTTATGATCTTGACGAAATGGCGATTGTGTCAAGCTCTCGGGTGCCCGACTGCTGATCAGAGGTTTTCGGTTCTATGCGGACAACGGTAATCCAGGATCCGCAACAACAGCTACAACTCATATTGGCCCGTCTTGAACTGGCAATACTGTTATTGATTGGAACTTTTCAAACGCTTTTTCACAATTCAATTGAAAAACTCGTGGCACCCCCCGATGTCCTCTTGTCTGATTTCGGACTATTGATGCTAGCGTTACTGGCGTTTGTTCCCGTAGCGCGGTTTTCGCCAATCAAAAAGATGAGCATCACAGTCTTGCAGATCTCCATTGCCGGTATTGCTGCTCCTTTCGGGGTGCCGGGTTTCTTCGATGTGCTCTATATGCTCTACATCGCGCGGGCGGGAGCCATGCTCGACGGCCGGTTTGTGATTTTGCCGCTGGCCACTGCAATTATTGTGCACGTCTTGTCAAAGGAACTGCGCTACGTTCTCACTGAACGATATATTTATGCCCTAACACCACTGCAACACATAGTGCATTTACTTGTTGTCGGACGTGTGGTCAATTTTTCGTTGCTATTAACGCTGTCGGCGTTCTGCACACATGCAGTGATCAGTGAACGAAAGCTTCGCTTTGAGCGTGAGCAACTTAACGCTCGGTTGGAAGAAGTCTCCAAAGAAGTTGAGCGCCTGAGAATTGCGCGCGAAATACATGATTCAGCGGGGCACATCATGACGTCAATGTGCATGCACATTGACGTGGCCGAAGCTCTAATTATCAAGAAGAGAGAGAAAGCATTGCAATCGATTTTAACAGCAAACAGCCTGGTACAGCAACTCGCACAAGAGTTTCAGTTGCTTTCTCTGGAAGTGGATCAATTGCACCTGAATCTTGGAGAATCTTTGCGTGATCTACTCTCAAGGCATGAAAAGGAGTCACAGTTCAATTTGCACGTCGAGTTATCCACGCCATGTGCAATGAAACCGGCTGCCACCGGTGACTTCGTCAATATAGTTAAAGAGGGGCTGCACAACATCACCAAGTATGCCAATGCCGCTGACGTCTGGTTTTCCGTAAGGGAAGAGGCCGGAAAAATTTATGCGGAGCTCAAGGACAATGGAACAGGCTTTGACCCGTCCACAGTTCGATCCAGTAGTTTCGGACTGAAGGGCATGAAGGAACGAGCACAGACGCATGGAGGAACAGTTGAGGTTGAAAGCTCGGTCGGAGCGGGTACTGTATTGAAAATTGTATTTCCGGCAGATTGATATGACAGATGTCATATTAAAGTCCTGACATTTAACAGGTGTCGGAAAGGAGACTGATAGGGATGATGTTGTTGCTCTTGACAAAGAGGAGGGCGATGATGCATTACTACAGCAATAGCACCACAGGTGCAGACACTGGAACTTTCCTGCTACCCACCGTTGCATATTCTAAAAGAGAACAAGAGAGCAGGAGGACGGCGGGGGAAAGTGATTGTTTGAGTGTGGAGGAGCAACTCAGATTAGATACCTTCGAATACATCGGTCACGAATTGCGCTCTCCACTAACGTCAATAATGTGCACCTTGAGCTTATTAGCCGAGGGTACTATTGGTGATCTCGACGAGTCTGCTCGAAGCACCGTTCAACGAGCTTGCAGAAGCTCAAAACGATTGCTGAGTTTGCTCAACGAGATGCTCGAGACGAATCGAAAACCAGTGGAGCAGATTCTAAAGTATTCGCAATCAGACATATGCGAGGTGTTGGAAGTTGCGGCTTCGGAAGTGGCTTCTCTTGCCGCGGCTAAAGGGCAAAGCATTCTCATCAGCTCTCCCGAAATCAAGTTGAACATCGACGCTGATCGCATCGGACAAGTGGTGATTAATTTTTTGTCGAATGCAATTAAGAACAGTCCTAAGGGTGCACAAATAAGGCTCTGTGCACGCCAAATTGAAGATTCGGTAGAGGTCTACGTGGTTGATCAGGGAAATGGCATTCCGGCTGAATTTATGGCTCGGTTGTTCAGCAAGTATGAACAAGCCAATCCTTCCCCGGGTAGTAGCGGTCTGGGATTGGTAATCAGCAAGAGTATCATTTGCGCACATGGTGGCACCATCGGAGCAGAAAATCTGCGTGGAGCGGGCGCGAAATTCTGGTTCAGGGTTGGCATCAAACCACAATCAGGTAAATCAAACATGTGTCGACTGGTAGGAGCCTCCTGAGATGACGGTTTGACAGAGTGATCACGCTTGGCCTTTAAATCGGACGGTATAATGAAGTGGTAAAGTTGTTGTGGGAACCAGATGGAATGAGCCCGAATTCTAAGTCTTATCGAAAGGCGGCCCGTCGAGTTCCGGCTTGTGTATCGCGTAAGGGATTCCCGGCTGCACTTTGTTTTGCTTTGATATTTGTGCCGTCACTAATGTCGCCATCATCGTCGCAAACACCGGCAACTTCCTTGCAGAAGAAAACGCCCGCTGACGTCGATGAATTCGAGTCGCGAAAGCTCGCCGCGCCGATGGAACTTCCCTATCTGGCAGAGTTTCCTCGGAAGGTCTTTCTGCAGGGAAGGGTTAAGCCCAATACAGCTAATGGCCCCTCTTATGTACTGTACTTCTCGGTAAAGCAGCCACCGCAGGAAGTCCTTAGCTGGTACGAGAGTTCCCTGACCGCAAATAAATGGAAGATAAAGCAGAAGATGAGTCATATGATCGATGCCATTCATCCAGAAGGGCATACTTGCATAGTAATGACGCAATTCATGCCCCCCGTGTATGATGAAGGCATCAATAAGTTTCGCTCCGAAACGAAGCTCTCTATTTATTTTCAAACAAAATGGCATTGACGTGCATTAACTTTCGCCGGCTGGCCTCGCCAGTGCCTCATTCAATTGCAGGCGCTCTTGCGGCTCCTCACTTGCCTAGTCCATGCTAGCCGCTCCTTCGCGCAAGCCCCGCTCAACTCGCCTCAATTACCACAACCAAAGAAGGCAATTTGAACATCATCTCCAGCAATCAGCATCTGCTAAATATTACCGGGTTTTTGGCGGTTCTTCTTCTTACCGGTTGCGGAGCCGAACCACAGCAATCGGTGCTTCGCAGCGCAGAAGAGTATTACCGGCAAGGTCTTCAATTTAAGAAACAGGGACGTATCGAACTTAGTCGACAGCAACTCAAGAAGGCAATCGAAAGCGATCATAACGGCATGGTGACCTCGATGGCCGAATTCCTTATGGATACGCAGCTTCCCAAAAAGGAGGTGTCACAGGAAGCGGAACAACGAAACGCCATTGGATTTAATCAACTCGCCAAAAAGGACATTCCGGCGGCAAAGAAAACCTTCGAAGACTTAACTCGTGATTTCCCCGATTTTGAATGGCCCTATCTGAATCTTGCCATGATCTATTTGAAGGAGGATAAAACCCCGGAAGCTACCAAATTGCTATATAAAGCGGTGGAAATAAATCCCCGTTATTTGAAAGCTCTTTCGTTGCTTGCGAAAGTTAAGCAGGCTGCCGGCGATTCACGAGAAGCCGAGGATTTGCGCAAGAAGATCCACGAGCTACAGTTGAAAAATCCTGATTATTCAGGAGATTAGAAGAATTCAGTGAAAGATAAGTGGCTGGCTAATTTGACATTTCTTCAGATTGCGATTGTCGCCTGGATCACGATGTCTCAATTTCTATTCTCTGCAGTTTCGAATTCGTCACCCAATTCCTCTAACTTAGTTTGGTCTTCCGCCCTGTTGGTGTCAATCTGTGTGCCTGCATTTCTCCTGACCAGGTCTACAAAAGTGCCTTTCGTTTACGCAATGCTGCTATTGGAAACATTGCTAGCCGGTTTTTCTGCCCGTGCAGGAATTGTTTCCGGATACCAGCTCTTGATTCTAATCACCGTAGCCAAATCAGGACTCCTATTACAAAAGCTTCAATGGTTGTTAGCTTCGGCTGTTATCGTTGTCACTTATTTCTGTCTATCGGCAAACAACAGCCAGCTGGTCATTCAGTCGTCCTCCGGATTCTCCTCCAGTTCAGGAATGTGGGGAACGTTGATCGGGCGAGAGCTGCCGTCTCTTCTATCAGGCGCAGCGCTTGTTGTCGGGCTGGTGTGGGCGATTCGTGCCGAACGCGGCCATAGAATTGAACTAGAGCGACTGTCAGGGAAACTGGCTGAGATATCCGCTGAGTTGGAGCGCGACCGAGTTCTTACTGAGATACGAGGTTCGTTGGAGAGTTTGCTCGAAAAAATTCAAAGTAATCTCGGTGAGATTTCCTCAGATGTGAAGTACCAGACAGCAGATAAGATATCGCAGACCCGAGAGCTGGCGGGAGAAGCGCTCACATCCATTCGCCGTGCGCTAAAATTGTTGCGTAGATTGGAACCTGAGCAGGAAAAATTTGATCAACGTATTGATTGTTGACGACCAGCCGCTAGCTCGGCAAGGATTATTAGCCGTCTTGTCGCTTGCTGACGACATCGAGGTTGTTGGTGAAGCTGCCAATGGACTGGAGGCCATTGCCATGGCCGCAAGCCTCAATCCGCATCTCATACTGATGGACATAAGAATGCCCGGAATGAACGGTATTGATGCCACTCGGGAAATACTCCAAAAACATGAAGGCTTACACGTATTGATGTTGACCACCTTCGATGAAGATGAGTATATTGTAAATGCGCTCAAGGCGGGAGCGAGCGGATACTTACTGAAAGATACTCGTCCCCAGGATCTTATTGCCTCGATCAAATTGGTACATCACGGGCATCTGCAATTCGGTCCTTCCGTTGCAGACAAAGTACTTGCAAGACTGCAACCCTACGTGCGGGCTAATACCGAGATTCTCAAGTTTATGTCTGCCCGCGAGCAAGAAGTTCTCAAACTGATCGCAAACGGACTTTCCAATCAGGAGATCGCCAATCAGCTCAACCTTAGCGAAGGCACTGTCAGGAATTATGTCAGCAGCATCTTAACGCAGCTTGGTGTGAGAGATCGAACACAGGCCGCTCTGTGGGCTCACAACAATTTACCGCGGGAATAGAAATTGCTAAATCCGCAGTCAGAAATTGATATGGATGTGGTAGCTGAGCTTCAATTTGCTAGTTTGCGATCGTTAAATGAAAGCGGTTCCGAGCGATCTAAGATCAAATCATTCCTGCATGACGCTTGCTCTTTGTTAGGGGCTTCCTGTGCCATCTACTGGACATTCGACGAAGAAAACAATACCCTCGATCGTCACGAATTCTGGGCAGAGTCGCATTCTGCGGCTGAAGTATTCGTAAATGAATGTACCGCTCTGAAAATGGTTGTGGCTGGCGACTCGTTCCCTGTACAGCCAATCAAGACCGGGATACCGGCTACAATGGTGTTCTCCGGCGAGAGTAAGAATGTGCGTAACTCCTCGGCTGCTGAAACCGGATTCTCTACTGCTGTTGCGGTGCAGATCCGTGATCGACGCAAGTGCGTCGGAATTATGGAAGTGTTTTTTGAGCCAGGTTCTTCGCAAGCGCCGGATGGACTGCTGAATGTTGCCGCCTTTCAGTTGGGAATTCTGATTCAGTTAATGCTAAGCGAAATCGAGTTACGCGAGAATGAGATGCTCTTTCGCCAAATGAGTAGCAATATTCAGGCATTAGCCGCCACAGTGAAAGAGGCCGCCCGCAAAGAACGCGCGATTATCGATCAAGCTGTAGACGTAATTTGTTCGTTGGAGGCTGATCTCACTATAATCAAGATCAATCCGGCCAGTGTACGGCTTTTCGGCCTCGCTCCGGTTGATTTGACCGGCCGCAGTATAAATGAGTTCCTGCCAGATGATGCAAAGTCATCAACATTGCAACAATTTCAGCGAGCTGCCACTGAAGCCGGGGGCTTGACGTTTGAAAACAAGATCATCAATAATTCCGGCAATTCTGTTGATATAAGTTGGTCTGTGCAATGGTCGGACAATGAGTCGTCGTTCTTCTGTGTGGCGCGAAACATCACTGAATTGAAAGAAGTTGAGCGCCTGAAACAACAATTTGTGGCGATGATCAGCCATGATCTCAGAACCCCGCTCATGTCTGTGAGCGCTGTTCTGAGCGCGGTCACCGAGGGTGTTTATGGATCACTCTCAGAGAAGGGCATACGCCGGACTCGAGAAGCTCAATCCTCCCTCAGCTTTGTTGTTCAACTTGTAAACAGCATTCTAGAACTGGAACAATTGGGGGCGGGAAAAATGGTTCTGGTGACCGCTAGAATCGAGCTGGGAAAGATTGTTCAGCGCTCTATCGAAAACGTGTTGCCCTTAGCCGATAGCCGATCAATTCCTCTCATTGCAAATATTCAGCATGTGCTAGTCATTGCAGATGAGATGAGGATCGTACAGGTGTTGATAAACCTCTTGGGTAATGCCATCAAGTATTCGCCTTCCGGAGATCCCATTCATATCAACATTGCCACCGGTGATGACAGCTTTGTGGAAGTTAGGGTAACCGACAATGGCAGAGGCGTACCGCATCAACATCGCAGAAGCATATTTGATCGGTTTCATCAGGTGGAAGAGAGCGACTCCACGCAAAGGGGTGGCATCGGCCTTGGGCTGGCTATCTGTAAAGAGATTGTTGAATTGCATGGTGGAGCGATAGGTGTCGATTGCGCTTTGAGCCAGGGAAGCAGTTTTTGGTTTCGATTGCCCATCGCTGAATGACAGCTTCTTCCCAAAGTATCGCTAATAGATGTAATCCGACGGGTATAAAGAACTTGGAATCAGGGGAGACGATTGATGACCCGAAGACGATCTAGCGGGGGCGTCATTCTCCTGGCCATCGCCATGGTGCTAATCACACTGATGATTGGTGCGGCACTGGTGATGGTGTGTAAAGTCGTGTTCAATCAGCGCGAGGCTACCAACTCGGCTGATGCGGCCGCGCTCAATGTGGCCAAGGAAGCAGGCTACAATCCGACGGTTAATGTCCTTGCGATCGGTACGCCTGAATTCGCCGGACTTGGTGAAAACAGGGGCAACGACATTTCACTTCTTTCGTACAACAATGCGGTGGCAAAAACCATAGTCGTGGCCTTGTCTGCAGAAGAGGAGGATACGCCGGAGGCAATGCGTTCTGCCCGATACATGAAAGGACAGCTCGATAAGTTGGCATCTGCACTGGTCAATAAGATCCGTAGCAGCGATCAACTGCAGCAAGCTTTTGATCAGATGGCCGGAGCGAATTTTCTGAGAGTGAGCCAATCTTCGAAGATTCAGCGCTCGGGTGATTTCGAATGGTCCTACTATGGAGCCGGCGAAGCTTCGAGCATTTACTTTGATCCCGCCTCGATGAGCGAAGAATCGTTTGCAAAAATCGACAAGTTTTTGAAGAAGGACGGCCCCGGATCTCCGCATGGACAGTATTATGTGAAGGGATACGAGCCGATCGTTTTAGCTGGTGTCACCATCGAAGCCTTACCAGTGTTTCCGGGCGAGCAGCCACATCTTATATCTAACGGTGACTTCCAGAAGAACCTGAGCAAAGCGCATTCGCTGCCAAATAGCGTACGTGTTAAGTCTGAAGCGTCTTCTCTGTTGCAACGCGCGGCGGCGGTTATCGGATTGGCCGGCAATAGTAGCGCTGGTGTCTACGGCCGGGCAAACCGAGTTACGTTCCCGGTGGAGGCGCCCGATTCCACAATTAAATTCACAAATGGCCCATCTTGCCCGGTAGGTGCAGGGCAGATTGTCAGTGATGGTGAGAACGATCTTTTCAACAAGGAACTCTTCAGTCCGTCGCGAGTGACACAATCGACCAATGGCGTATTCACCACAGATGGTGCACAGATGGACGCCTGGGTGGCTTTCAATAATGGAAGGGGACGAGACCCGCGAACGATGGGTTTTGCCATAGGAAAAATGCACAAGGGATTCGGCGAAGATCAGCGAGCCACCGTAGACGACTTGCTTGCCATAAGAGGAATAGACTGCCAGTGCACCCACACGATGTATTCGAAGTCGCTGCGGGGAAAATGCCTTGATCCTGTGATGCTCAAAACGTGGGCCACCAATTTTCGCCGTTGGTCAATTGAGAAGCCTCCACCCGGGGAGGGCGTTTCGGCGCTGGAAGCTATTAAAATTGAATGTCTGGAGAGTCGGGCGGATTTCAGCCAACGGTTTCACAAACCCCATTTTCGGGGAACCGACAAAAACTCGGGGATGAAGCTGTTTGACGACAACAAAGTCTATGCTACACCTCCATATTCGCCTACGTTTGCTAGCTTAGGCAGTCCACTGGAATACATGGAACAGATTTTGCATCGCAAAACGCGACGAATGGCCAAAGCGATACCGGGGCACGCGCTCTTTGGAGGACCAACGGTTGAACCCGCAAAGGCAATGCAATTCATTCTGCAGGATGCTCGCAAGATCAAACCGTTTGCCACTGATGATGAAATCAGAAATGCTTTGAGAAGTAGAACACTAGGGTTGGGGCAAACCCTGTGGCTCAAGAATGAAGGTGACCAGCTGGTTCTCAGCGATACGGCTCCTCTAAGTCGAGCTGAGGGAAGAAAATTCACTCTGGCATCGTGGTTCAACATCTCAGGTACGATCCTCAACGCCTGCGGAGATGCAACTTATGAGGATGCACCATATAGCTGGACCGAAGCAAACGGACAGCCGTTTGATCCTACTGTGGATCTAGGAGTCGGAAATGCGCCCGGGGCTGGCACGGCGCAAGCGCTGGAAAATCAGGCGTCTCTTGGACAAGAAAACGTTGCTATCAGGCGAGGAACTCCTGCCGCCCGGTGTTTGGATGAAGTGGAATTTCACTGTGTGGCGCGGCCTTGCGAACTGGAGTGTCCTAACTAATCTGCGTATTACTTTGTAGCGATAACGAAGTCTTTCAACTCATCAAAGCTACATCTCTTTTCTCCAGAGTCTAGAGCGGATAGAACGTTTTTGACGAGGTTCGCCGACATGTTTACGACGAATCCTTCATTTCCTTTATTCCAGTCGCAAAAGTCTGCTGGCACAAGCACCAGACTGCTCTCCGGGCTGACCAGCGTGAGCTGCCGTCCGTGCAACAAGCGTCCGGCGATCAATCGACGAACACTGGCAACATCCTTCTCCAATACTTTAAAGGTCAGCTCAGGTGAAGCTTCTTCGCGTTCTTCCAAGATTTCGGAATCGCCAACATACAAGGTTCCACATGTTGAACCATCCTTCTCAATACCTTCTTTTATCAGAGTGGCAACCTCGGGATTATCCATAATCGACGGTCTATGCAGGCTGGTAACCAGCAACTTATTTTCTCTGGCCAGTATGTCGATGAATTTCTTGGTATTCCACGCCTCAGCTGCGTCTAGTTCGTCGCTGGTGGTGCCAATTATCTGAAGGAAACAATACTGCCCGTTGGGGCTTTCCACTATTCCAAGTTCAGGATCAACCACGAACATCGCCCCGCACAGCAGGGTCTGTGAACCTTTTAAAATCGGCGAATTAAGAGGAATGCGGTGACCATAGTCGAATACGTTGCCGGTCTGAAAAACGTACCGAGCCAGATTCTGCATCAGACCGATCGGCCAGGTGGGTGGCGTTTCCTCTTCTTCCCCCGATTCGATAGCCAGTCGAAAGGTAAACTCGAATCCGTATCCACTAAACTCTTCCGTTTCACTTTCTTTTACGTAAAGCTCGGTCAATCCATAGGACACATAGTGCCAGTGATCGGGTGGTCCGGCGTTACGAAAAATACTCACGCCATCAAGTGGATCTGGTCCGCCTAGAGCCCATTTGACTATTGTGCCGTAGTGGGTCGGTTCCACCCCCGGGTACAGCACCGTGAGGCTTGCATCGATGCTGTCCCACCCTGCTGCGACGAAATCCTGATCTTCACCATTGTCGTTGGACATAATCCGGAGGTCCTCAATTTGCAATTGGCAGCATCACTTTAACACAGAAGTATCCGTTGATCCTGCCAACACTGCATTCTCACAACGTTATCAGGAGAAGAAGGCTGGCAACAAAACGGCCATGCCCTTTGAAGCTCCCGCGATCAATTTACATCCGGTAACTGTCATCTCGGCTCTTGAAGAGCACCGTGCCGGCAGAATTCATTTAGACAGGTACGTGAATCGCAAACGGCCGCTGCATTATACAAAGAAATCCGGCTGTCACAATATTTTCACGCAATGGACCAGCCACGGACCATCGTCCACCACCACAATTCTGAGTACCGAAGCACGTAACGTGTCCATTACCGGGGGCCAGGCTTGTGAAAAGAGACATATGTACAGAGACTGCATCAAATGAGGGCTTCCTAACCTCGCAAAAGATAGTGCCCTTCGACTCCGCAATTTCAAACAGAATGTTTGCGGCAAACACGATTCGCGATCTGCCGTCGTTGCAAATAGAAAATAGCAACGCACGTCCCACCAACGCACTGGAGCACTTCGCGCACTCCGACGCCGTGGCGCTTGCAAGAAATCCCCTGACTCCTCAATGTATTCTCTCTCACCTGACGAGTTATCCGGAGCGATCGGTCCGTTGGAGTGTGGCGGGGAACCCCAATACGGGGCAATCAGACTTAACCCGCTTGTCTCGACAGGCAGACCAGGATGTTCGCTGTTTGGTCGCTCGAAATGTGAATACACCAACAGAAACATTGTCAGCGCTTGCACGGGATCGCAGCAGCATTGTGCGCGACGCCGTTATTGCCAATGAAAGAGTGCCCGCAGCTTTGCTGCGATTACTGTCGCGCGACAGCAGTGAAAGCGTAAGAATGGCAGTGGCGAGCCGTGCCACCTGTCCACCGGATATTCTTTCGCAATTGGTTGGCGATTCCAATTGCGTCGTAAGAACCTTTTTGGCGAATAATCAAAACACTCGCAGGTCTGATTTGGAGCTGCTCGCAGCCGACCGCGAATTCTCTGTCCGAGCCGCTGTTGCTTCCAACCGAAACACCCCGGTAGAAATTTTGGCTCGGCTGGCACGAGATCCTGATAGTAACGTGCGCTGCGGGGTGGTCTCCAATGAAGGTGCACCGCAGAGGCTATTGATTGAACTAGCGGGCGACGCTTCTTCCAATGTGGCAATGTGGGTTGCTCGTAACCAACGAACCGCGCACGAAATCCTGGCGCAATTGGCAGCCCATCCGGACGAACAGGTAAGAACAGCAGTGGCCGGAAATTCAGCAATCCGCGCCACCACGCTAGCGACGCTGGTGCGAGATGACAACGCCAGCGTAAGACGAGCCTGCTCTACAAATCCTTCGATAACCGCCCCGATCATAAATTTGCTATCTGAAGACAGTGATCACCATGTTCGACACGACCTTGCGACAAATCCTCGCACCGCAAGGGAGACCCTCTCGCGTTTATCTCGCGATACGCACTGGTATGTTCGTAGCGCGGCGGCTGGCAACGAGCGCACTTCAATTAGCGATTTGATCGACCTGGTTCATGACAGTGCGCCCAGAGTGCAGCTACAAGCGTGGAGCACCATTGGCCGGAAATTGCTGCGCCTTCCACTTCAAACCATTGATTGATTTCTCTATGGTTGGTCACTTTAGCTCTCCGCTATCCTCTAACCTGATGGAACTGAGGCATCCTTACAAGAGTATTGGTTTGGTGCAAGCAGCATTGCCGCCGGTGAGCCCCGTTTCTACTGTAACCTCGACCACCGGTGTGGTGAAGCACACGGATGATGCTCGATTCTCCATTGTGCAACCTGGTGCCATTATATTGCGACAGGGAGAGATTCTCGTGTATAGTTATTTCGTCGGGCACCATGCGAGTTGAGATTGCCCCCCGGAGCAGTTGCAGTGGTTAAACGTGATGTCAGCGGTTGTTTGAAGGTGCGTGGTTTGTGGGAGAGTTCGGGAGCAAGTATAGTGGTTCACGCCGGTGCGGGTTCCATTCCTGTTCGATCGGGTCAGGAAGTAATCAGTGGACCTACCAATACCCATATGGCGGGGTGCTTGAATGACGATAGTGCGGCGCGGCGTCGGATGGTACGAGTTCAATACGACGACGGGAGAAGCCATAAGGATTCTGGCTCTTGAGCGAGAAGCCATAACACTGCAATCGGTGACAGTACCTAAGAAGCTGACCTCAGAAAGCATGATGATAAAGTCTATCGTGAGCAAGGTCATGAAGATGGCGGTGGTATTGTCAGCGGTGACATCTAAGCACGGCAATTTCGAACCTTTGCGCGCGCCAAAAGTGCCTTAACGGACGGAAGTATCGATTCTCCGTGCCTCGGCCATGAGGAAAGTCTATTTGAACAGCAGCAACATTTATTTTCTTAAGAGCGCTCGCGTCGGTTTTCGATGGTGGCGGTCGGATGACCTGCCGGCCGCGATGGCACTGTGGGGAAATCCGGAAGTGACGCGCTTGTTCAACAAAGAACCCCTTACAGAAGAGCAGGTAGCACGGCGTCTGGAACGAGAAATTGAAAGCGCACAGAGGCACCACATACAGTATTGGCCTGCTTTTGTACTTGACGACAACATTCACATTGGTTGCGCGGGTTTGCGTCCCTATGCTACAGATGTCCTTGAACTGGGGGTTCATCTCAAGCCGCAGTTCTGGGGAAGCGGCCTGGCCACGGAAGTTGGGAGGCGCCTCATTCAGCATGCCTTTGACGAAGGGCTGGCACAAGCGCTGTTTGCCGGTCATCATCCGGAAAACAACGCATCACGCAATGCTTTGCTGAAGCTTGGTTTTCTCGGTACAGCCGCTCAGTTCTACGAACCTACAGGGTTGTTCCACCCTTCATATTTGCTTTATCGGGAACCTCCGCCATTTAGAACGCGGCCGGCAACTGCCAGCGATGCCCGCGCAATTGCAATCGTACATCGCGACTCCATTCGAGAAACGTTTGGAGGCTTGATTGAAAATTATGTAAGAGCTCGTACATTAGAGCACTGCGAACAGGGATGGGAACGGCGGTTGACGAACAATGAGTGCACAACTCTTGCACTGGTTCGCGGCGAGCAAATTGTCGGCTTTGCCTCGGTGGCACCTTCGCCCGATGAGGATGTGAAAGGAACCGCGGGCGAACTTGACCGCATTTACATACATCCGTCAGCTTGGGGCAACGGTCACGGCGATACCCTCATGCAATGGTGCGAAGAAACATTAGAGGCACTGGGCTTCAAAACGATTAAGCTCTGGGTTTTCGAAGTCAACGAGCGCGCCCGGCGGTTTTACGAGAAGCACGGATACAAGCCTGATGGTTGCATCAAACAAGATTTTGGTGCCAGACTGCTGAGATATGGCAAGTAACAGCGGTCTTAATTCGTTCCGCCTGACCGAGCGTCGATCAACCGTTAGTGACTTGAGATTAAAAGGGATCGCAAATCGGGGGCAGGCTCGGCCTGCACGGGGAAATAATCGCCGCAGTGGCTTTCTTGTAGACTGCAGTAGAAGATTGTTATTTTCAGAAAATTGTGTTCAGCGATTTCAATAGTGTTCACCGCTGCTTCTATTTGCCAGAATTGGCTTTCAACAGTTTATATCAGTCGTCCCTTAAGGGTGAATCGGCGAATTAATTGCTGACTTTTGGCCGAATTATCGGCTAAATTTGACCGGAATTATCGGATCTTCGAAGTCGCTCAGAATGTCGCAAATCGCTACACATCGGGAGATGACACGATGACAGAGTGTAAGATCTGACCGCATATCGGAGCACGAAGTGCCGGGGGCGCCGGCAAGCGAGGATCGCGAACATGAGCAAGATGACTACCTGCCTTTGGTTCGACCACGGCAAGGCCCGTGAAGCGGCCGAGTTCTACGCGAGCGTTTTCCCCGACAGCCAGGTCGGGGAAGGACACGCCTCCGCTGTGGACAATCCCTCTGCGAAGGAGGGCGAAGAACTCACGGTCGAGTTCACCGTCCTGGGTCAGGCGTTTATCGGCCTGAATGGCGGGCCAAATTTCAAGCCGAACATGGCGGTCAGTTTCATGATTCTGACAGAAAACCAGGAAGACACCGATCGTTACTGGAACGCGATCGTAGGCAATGGCGGCGAAGAGAGCCACTGCGGCTGGTGCACGGATCGCTGGGGCTTCGCTTGGCAGATCACTCCTCGCGTGCTGCTCGAAGCGACTACGGACCCGGATCGCGCCGCCGCGAAGCGTGCAATGGAAGCAATGATGACGATGAGAAAGATCGACATCGCTACGATTGAGGTCGCGCGCCGCGGGGCGAAGGCTGAGCAGTAAGTCCATCGGCAGCATTTCCAGTGGCTCGACAAGGAACTGCAGTCGCTGGACACGGCTTAACCACCGCTTCCGGCAAACTTCTGCGACCACCATCACAGAATGTAGTTTTTTTTACAGAAAAATACCAAATTTTGTCCAACACACACAACCGGTGGTTGATCTAATTACGGTTCTAATCCCACGAGAATAAATCCAAAAAAACGGACGCTGTTGACAGCATCGGTTTACGTCTGTCCCGACGCCCAAAACCGTTAATATCGCTGCCTCTTCCCGGTTGCCTCAATTTAATTCTGAAAACCAGAAAAAGACGAATTTCCAAGTGGCCGCGATATCGTGAAGCGGTGTATTGTATATACACTCTTACAAAACCAGAATAATCTTCAGGAGCTTCGCAATGAGTTCCCACTATCGCACCGTGGCGCTTGGCCTCGGAGTGGGCGCCATCTGCCTTGTGATGGCGTCGCTCAAATGGCAGCATCTACTAATGTTTTTTGCCCTCGCCGGCGTCGGCTGGGCGCTATGGAGTTGGTTCCGATCCGGTTCCCGCAATGCAGTTCAGATACCTGGTCGCTCCGGCGCGACAACCCCGATTTCCGGGCGTCGAGTCCATACTCCCGGGGACAACAACGTTTACCAATTTCCAGCAAAATGGAATGTTCCTGACGTGGGCTCCTGATGGTGCTTCGCTACAGGCATTCATTTCTATAAGCTTCAACAATCTA
>JAKFUT010000051.1 GCA_021732565.1 Candidatus Obscuribacterales bacterium | reverse complement strand
GTTGCCCTTCCTAAAAATCTGGCGGTGCCGTCGCCATGGGGGACCGGCACCGCCCGTGAGGGGTTATTCATCCATTAAAAGGCTAATCTTTCTAAGGGGCTTGGCGCCGCCGGTTATGACGTCTTGAATGCGGTTATTGACCTTTTGCCGCTGTTCAACGGTGAGAATCTTTCTCGCCTCAAGAACTGCAACGAGGCGGCGATCCATTAACTTTTCCTTCATCCCCCGGATTTCGTCGACCTTTTGCTTAATTTGGTCGTCGGACGCGTCCTTTGATGCCATCAGGTTCGACAGGTCCAGCAAGCCCTGGCGGAATTGTTCCCGGGCGGGGCGAGTTTCATCCGTGGTCTTTTCGATGAGGGCGCTCAGCTTTGCACGCTGTTCATCGTTGGCATCAATTCGATTGAAGAAGCGGCGGCTCACGAATTTTCGCATTGCGGTTTCAAAATCTTTGTCGATTAGCGTGCCTGCAGCCGGGCCGGCCAGCGAAGCCTGTGCCAGCCCTGCCATCGCTGGAATCAGCACTAACACGGCAATAAGTTTCTTGTTCGTACGCAATTTGTTCATCTCTCATTTCTCCGTTTTGATTGATGAAGTCGCGGAATTTACTAGTCACGCGTGCCGCTTCTTCCAGATTCCAATACACATGTAAGGAGCAAAAGGTTTCGGTGCAAAAACATTAAATACGGTAAGAAATCGGGATTCTTCGTTGGCAAGTTCCGCCTTGTCTTATCCAGCCTCGGATTTGAGTGACCTGTTTCGATGAGGTGGGATAACGGTGGATGTTATACCTGGCCTGGTGGATACATACGCAAAAGTGGGATATGGCAGTAAATACCGCTACTTTCAGTACAAAATTGTGGTCTATAGGCGGCACCTGGCAGGAAGAAAACCGTCAACTAACTTGGAGATAGGAAGGTGGATTGTCATGTCGGTAGCAACTCTTTTAGCAGTGGAAGATAATTTGACGCATCAATATGTGCTCAAACGGTTCTGTGAGTTATTCGACTACGATGTGCATGTGGTGGCCTCGGGCGAAGAAGCGGTGGCCGCGTTTGAGATGGCACAATATGCCGCTATATTGATGGACTTGAATTTGCCGGGAATAGACGGTCTGGAGTGTACTCGCCAGATGCGAGCGATCGAGCAACGACGCCGCACAGCCAAGGGTGTGCCGATTATCGCCATCACCGCTAGAGACGAGGATACAGATCGACACCAGTGCTTGCAAGCAGGAATGGACGATTACTTGAGCAAACCCTTTGTTCCGGAAGAGCTGCGAAAGATATTACTCAGATGGGTTTATCAACCTACTCGACCCAATCTGAAAATATTGCAGGGCGGCAGTGATGAGCTTGATGTCATTGATGATTTCGGCTAAGGCTGGTCAGTTGTTTCCTGTCAATTGCGCGATTATAAAATGGGCGGTCGCCATGGGGATGGATGAGATCCTTAATTGCGTTAAAGATGTTTCTCTTTGGTAGTCCAGGACACCCAAGCCCGGCTTCACTCAGAGCGAGGACTCGGATGTCACGGCAATGTGCAAGAAACAGGGGATTGTGTTCCACTGATTTGAGGCATCTGCGAGCAATATATTCCTCAGCAGAATTACCGATGAGATTTAAATGGCGACACTCCTCTGCGATCGACCGGCCAATTTTGTTATTTGCCAAATCCTTTTTCCGATCGAGCAAATCCCCTTCTTCAACACCGTTCCAGTCAAAAGTGAATTCAGCGAATTCATTGGCGCAAAATAGTTTATCGGCTAGAAAATCACCAAGTTCGTAGCACGCTAAAGCAGATCCAAAAACATGCTGAAAACCATTTAGTTTTTGACGCCAGACAATTACATTGCCCTCTGCATTCTCAAAACGGTACGTCTTTTGTCCAAATGAATCGGTGGTACCCGCTGCCTGGTATTTTTGCGGACGTAGCGAAAGAGGAATCAAATCGCTTCGTCCGTAATTAGTCTGTTCTTGAACGCTTACCCGCCAGACAACACTGAGTACGTAGCCGCCAACCAGAATCAATGGCACCACTGTCATTATCACAATCCAGGCTATTCTCTTTTTCATTGCAGCAAGGTATAACAGGTAAGGAAGGCTTTCCAGAGTTCTTCTCTCATGTTTTAACTGCAAATCTCGCAAAATGCTTGCCATTGAAACGGATTCACCGGGAGGCGGAATTACGTTTGAGAATGGCTGACGATGCACGAAGGAACCCCGCACAACTCCAGTTGGCGTTTCTGTTGAACGGGTCTGCCTGGCGAAAAGCGTCGGGCAGGGTATCAGTTACAACCGTTATAGGGAAAATTGCGCCACATGCAATTTTTCCCTTAGCAACCGAGACCGTAAACGGTGTGAATTCGGGAATTTTTACGATTTGCATTCTAAGTAAAATTGCGGATGGCGCAATTTTCTACATAAGCAGCAAGTGGTGGTCGCCCGCTGAAGGAGTTGCAGCTTGACGACGGGGCGGACCGGTATTAGTCGGACATTCTCTGATCCCGACTTGATCCTGCAGTTTTGCGAGCCATAAGGAAGCCAAAGAAGCTACAGGATGAGCCCGACACAAATGAATCATTGATCTATCCAGTTGATTTGCTTTACGTTTCTTCGAACCGTGTCATCCCGTCGGATAAGTAAGGTCCTCGAGACTCCTCAGGTTGAGTTCCGGCCCCCTATCGTTCAAATTGTATCCGTGTCGTGCGATGGCGTGTTCGATGATTGTCGGAAGTGCAACAGTGGTACTCGGCAAGAACAATGCGTAATAACAACAGCCGCACTCAAGCACGAAAGAACACATGCAGCAAGAAACACGTTGTCTTTGTTGGTGTCAGTTCTATTGATCTTGGAATTTTTGTTCGCTGGATTCCCGCCAGAACTCCACTAACACTTCGGCGGCCATTATTGCCGTTGCTCCGCCGTAATTTGTTGCGATGCTTCTAAATTCCGCTAACTCGTGGTCTAATCGGCCACTTCGTTCTAGTTCTTCTATTGCTCTGCTTAGTTTTTCATCAAGGACGCACGATGTACGCGATACCGATTGCAAGCCGTTTGTCACCCTGTTTCCCCCACTGGTGCTACTTTAATCCTATGTCATTGTCACGATTTTGTCACTGCGGAAACTACGAACAACCAGTCTTCGATCACCGCTCAGATCACCTAAGATCCGATATCAGAAACTGCAATCAATCAGGGGAGAGACCGATCACCGCCGACCATAGCCGAAAGGGACGGACTGAGAGGATAGGCTGCGGATCGCGAAAGGATACAGCTCATGGAGTTGGACGTTAATTACTCACGTGGTCTTCACTTAACGGTAGTATTATTGCCAGATTGGAGATTTCAGTGCAGGTGAAGTGGATACGAATAGTTGTTGATCTCTTGGCCAATTTGACCTTACGCTTAGCTAGTACCTGAGCACGGAATATTCCAGCCGAAGTAATCTTTGCAGTCAAGTTGGTCACTAGCAAACAATCAGTGAGTGATTTAACACATAGGGTCCGTCGAACTGACGGGTAGTGAGTTCGTTCAATAACCGCTTGAATATGGGCGGTAACTCGTTCATTCAGGGGAAATCAGAAATGCAAAAGACCAATTTGACGAAACCACGCACAATTGACACCTGCGCTTTGATTTCCTTTCTTGTACTTGCGCAATGTGTGCCCTTCCTGCAGCTGCAGCCGGCGCTGGCAGTTGAGAACGTGCAGCCTCCTTCTACTTCTAACTCAGGTAGTGTTGATCCTTCAGGCGGGCTGAATATTGCAGCCGGCACCACTCGCGTTTTGGATGTGAGCGATTCCTCCGCGCTGCATATCAGCGGAAATCTCAACAATCAGGGCGTCTTGTATGTGATTTCGACGAATCCGTTGGTGCACACTGCTACCCTGGCCGCTCAAAACATTTTCAACGGTCCTGGAGCGACTATCACCACTGTATTGCCAACGGGTGGGTTGGCAGCTTACAGCACGGCTATAACGAATCTCAGCTTATCGTTAGTGGCAGTTAATGACATTATCAATCATGGAACAATTGCAAGCGCCAATAATCTCACTGCCATCGCCGGTGGAAGCATTCTGAACGTAACGCAACTCGGTTCAACCACAGCTGTGATGCAAGCCACCAACAATCTGAGTGTACTGGCGAGCTCTATCACTAACAGCGGTACATTAGCTGCTATAAACGGCAACATCAATCTAGCAAATCCATCGCTTTACACAGCCGCGCTGGCGTCAATTCAGCAATCAATGAGCACCAATCTTGCTACCGTATTGCAGAACAACATCAGTATCAATAATACCGGTGGCTTGATTCAAGCGCTAAACGGAACTGTTAACATCGGTGGCAGCGAGCTGGCTAAGAACACGGTGCTTTCCCTCGTCGGAGGTAACATTGCCTCGCCGGTACTCAATATTGACGGCGGTTCCGGCTCGATCCAGGGGAGCCTGGATAACATTTCCGGCATCGTCAATATGAAGGGGTGCTCCGCACAACTAGGCACACAATCAGGTACGCTCAATCTCGGCTCAATCACTATAACCGACGATCCGACGTTCTATAACAACGGCGATATTACGATCAACGGCGACATCATTGTCGGGGAAACTCTGGCATTCTTAGCGACAGGCAACATCACTTCCGTTGGTACCGCAAAAATTCAATCCAACCCGGGCGGCATCGGCAACGACATAACCTTCATTGCCGGTGGAAACTTCATTCCGTTCGGAGCACCAGTCGGTGGAACCACCCCTCCGGGGAACGCCCTTGTGCCCGGGCAATTCGTGGCGCTTAATGGCGGCTCGGGTTCAGGTGGGTCAATCAACCTCAATGGCGCCACTGTAAACGCCAGTTCAACCATTGGAAACAATGCGGGCGGCAATGTCACCATGGTGGCTTATGGCGGTCTTGGAACCGGCGGCATTCAGAACGCAAATATTATCACAGGCGGCTCTGGAACTGGAGCCAATGGAAATGTCACTTTATGCGCAGGAGGCACAATCGGGCTCGGCAACACCGCAATTGATAATGTAAGGGTGCAAATCACGGGGGCGAACTCGTTCGTTCCGGGTAACGTGCAGTTCTTCGCTGCTGCGCCCCTGGCATTCGGCTTTTTCACCAGCACCGGTGGCTTTAGTGGAGTATTGCCATTCACTCTCACAACCCGCGACATCAATGTTTCCGCGTCCATTCAAACTGATGGCGGCAAAGTTGGTATGAAGAGCGCCGGTACGATAACCGTACTTAACACTATCAACACCGGTAGTGTCGCTGCAGGAAAGAACGCCGGAGACATCACTATAGAAGGCAAGTCGCTGCAAGTGTTAAACAGCTTGCTGGCAATAGGACAGGTCGGCGCATTAGGAACAACGGGTGGCGCCGGCGGAGCGGGTGGCAACGGCGGGATGATTTCTCTTACCGGTACAGACGCCATAACCATCAACGCAAACATAGATGCAAGCGGCGGAAATGGCGGAAAGGGCGGCGACGGCGCCCTCGGTTTGGCGCAGCTTGCTGGTGGTGCCGGTGGCGGCGGTGGCATGGGCGGCTCCGCAGGAGGGCTGTCTTTCAAAACAATGGACGGGTTCATCACACAGACCACCCTCTCGACTATCAAGTCTACGGGCGGTAACGGGGGCAATGGCGGCAACGGCGGCCAGGGCGGCGCTGCCGGCGCATCTACTGCCGGCGCGGGAGGCATGGGCGGCGGCGGCGGCACCGCGAGTGGCGGAGCCACGTTCCTGGCAGACAGCGGCAAGGGCAACATGATGTTTCAAGGCGTCATCAATTTGCAAGGCGGCAATGGCGCCAATGGTGGAAATGGTGGCGATGGTGGCTCAGATCCCGGAAAAATGGTCTTCGGTGGTGCCGGCGGTTCAACCGGCACGTCATCTGGAGGGGCGCTCGGCGGAACGATCAATCTAACCACCAGTAGTGGCAACATAACTCTGTCTGCAATTTCTGGATTTGACAATCTAAACGGTGGTTCCGGTGGACTGAGCGGCTCGAGCGGTGCAGGTGGTGACGGCAGCCTCGCCGGCACGGGCGGATTCGTTCAAGGTTCAGGCGGCGGCGGTGGTGGTGGCACCATGGTCGTCACATCTACCAGTGGTGGCGTTACCTTCTCGGGCTTCGGCTTGCAACTCAAAGGTGGCGACGGCGGCGTCATGGCTAACAATTCCGGCAAAGGTGGCAACGGAGCAAGCTTCGGTGGCAGCGGCGGAACGCTGTTCGGCGCCGGTGGCGGTGGTGATGGCGGTAAACTAACCGTGACCACGGCCGGTGATATTCTGTCTGTAGCAAATATTGATGCCAGCGGCGGTGCTGGTGGCGCGGTCACAAGCACCGCAGGTGATGGCGGAAGCGGTTCTGTGTTAGCAGGTAGCGGCGGCTCGCTGGGTGCCAGTGGTGGAGGCGGTCTGGGCGGCGGCATATCGCTCACGTCGAGCTCGAAAGGTGTTTCGGTAGGCGGGCTGTTAAGCACGCTGAGCACCAGTGGCGGTGCCGGTGGCCTTATCTCCGGCATCGCAGGAAAGGGCGGCGCGGGACTAACTGCATCGGGTTCGGGCGGGAATGGCGGCGGTATCGGCGGCGGTGGCGGCGGAGCCATTGGCGGTCGCATAGCACTGAGCGCCAAGACAGGTATTCTAGTCACTGCGCAACTTAATACGCTAGGCGGAGCAGGCGGTTCTATCACCGGCACTGCCGGTGCAGGAGGCAGCGGAGGTTCATCGGCACAAGCGGGCATGGGCGGTGCGATTCTATCCGCCGGCGGCGGCGCCAGTGGTGGCACCATCGACATTCGCACCGAAAAAGGGGCTGTCAGCCTGGCGGGAATCAACGCCAATGGCGGCAATGGCGGTGATATGACCGCTACCACGGGTGCCGGCGGCGATGGTTCTGCGGGCGGTACCGGCGGCAGGGCCGGTGATAGCGGCGGCGGCGGTGGTGGCGGCGGCATTAGCATCTCCACAAGCCAAATGGCTGCCGATGGTGGCGCTGTAACGGTGAATCTTGCACCTGTGCAAGCAAGCGGTGGTGTAGCAGGGCTGTACACCGCCAAGAGCGGTAACGGAGGCAAAGGTCTATCATTTGCCGGTGGCGATGGTGGCGCCATCGGCAACCAAAACAGTGCGGGCGGCGGCGGGCAGATTTTTGTAACCGGTCTAAGTCTAAGCGTTGGCGCCCTTCTCAACCAGAGTTCAATAAAGGCTGACGGTGGGCACACGTCTGTGAATCCTCGAGCGGTGGCTACCTATGTAGGTTATGCCCCTCAGTCCGGAGACGGCGGCAATGCCGGTGGTTCAAGCAGAGGCGGCAACGGCGGCGGCATAGGCATGGCTGGTTCAGGAGGTATGGGCGGTTCCATTTCCATAAATATGCCTGGAACCATCACTCTGCTGAGCGACATCAACGGCGGCGATGTCATATCCGCACGCGGCGGCATTGTTGCCGATAATAGAGCTGTTAGCGGTAAAGGCGGCACTGGAGGTCCGGTGAGCGGCTTCTTAAGCAGCGGTGGCGGCAATGGTGGCGACATAGGTAAGAACGGAAACGGCGGCAACGGCGGCAAAATTTCGATTGTGGGCGGCGCCGGAGATATGGGTGGAATAGCAGTGGTCGTCGCCTCGGGCGGCTCAGTCGGTGTGCCCGACTTCTTGTTCCCCGGGGTCCGGGGCATGGAAGCCGTGTCCGGAGCTGGCGGCGACGCCGGTCCGTCCGGCGCGGGAGGAAAGAGCGGTGACATATCTAGCAACGGCAGCGCAGGCAATGGTGGATTTATTTTCGTTTCAAGCACCTCCGGCGGTATTGATATCAGCAACTTTATTATGACCGGCGGCGATATCAATGCCATCTACAGACCACAAACCGGCAGCGGCGGCAAAGGCGGCACAAACAATTTTGCCGGCGGCAGTGGTGGGAAGAGCGGCGTTATTGGCGACAACGGCACAGCCGGCAACGGTGGATTGTTTTTTGCACTCACTAATTCTGGAAAATTCGGACCTCCTGCAGTCACTCCTCTAAAACTGACCAACGTCCTCGCGGCTGGCGGCGCGGTCATCGGTTCAGCTGCTATGACTGGCAACGGTGGCAATTCAACAAGCTCCAACGCTGGAGGCAGTGGATTGATTGGTAACAACGGAGTCGGTGGAAACGGTGGGGCGATATTCATTCTGTCTACCACGGGAGATATTGCAACAGCCAAAGGCTCATTCCTCTTAAGCGGTGGCGATGGCGGCTTTAACCTTTCAAAAACAGGCAACGGCGGCACGACTGGCGGCGGAATCGGTGGCTCCAGCGGCAACATCGGCAACAATGGCAAAGCCGGAAACGCAGGACTTTTATTCCTCCTCACCGGCGGTGATATTAAGCTCGGTGGGTCGACAATACTGGAGGGCGGCGCCACATCGGGCAATCTCGCTCAGACCGGTAACGGAGGAAAGTCTACAAGCAGCACAGGCGGGTCCAGCGGGACCATCGGCTACGGAGGAAACTCCGGAAATGGCGGCACAGCGTTAATTCTCGCAGGCAAATCATTTGCGTCGTCGGAGCTCGTTAACCTCAACGGAGGAAACTCAGTTAAGGGTCTTTACGCTCCGAGAACCGGAAACGGTGGTGATGGACTGACTTTTGGAGGTAGCAGCGGTGTTATTGAGGGGCAAGGTAAGGGGGGAGACGCAGGCTCTGTTCTCCTGTTTACTTTAACGCCGCTCACGGGCGACATCGCGCCTGATCGATTCACCGCAAACGGCGGAAGCGCTGGAGGTACAGTAATATTGCCAAACGGAGGCGGAACAGTCACGTTTGACGGCAAGATGTCGGCAATGACGGGCAATGGTGGCAACGGCGGTCAAACTGGCGGTGACGCCGGTAAAATCGACGACGCATCAGCCGGTGGAAAGGGCGGGACAATCTACCTGAATTCCGCGGCAAAGCTCATTAATGCAGCGCAGTTTACTTCGAACGGCGGAAATGGTGCGCAGCAAGCTAGTATCGGAGGCAACGGCGGCACGGGGACACTGGCCGGTGGTGGCGCAGGTGGTGCAGTTGGCGCATCCGGAGGCGGAGGCGACTCCAATACAATCAATGGAATTACGTTAACGTCCAAGCTCGGCCCCGTTCAATTGAAGTCCATTGAGGCCTTCGGCGGTAACGGAGGCGTGAATAGCGGCGTCGCCGGCAATGGTGGCAATGGCGGACTCGCTGGTGGCGCAGGTGGAGACCTCGGCATATCAGGCGGCGGCGGCGCGGGCGGTGCAGTCAGTCTTACATTCGGCGGAGACACTTTAATCGAGTCAAACACACTCGGGGCTGATCCGATCAAGATGTATGGTGGAAACGGCGGAGACATTACAGGCTCTGCAGGAAATGGTGGCAATGGTACCACCTCACCGGTCATCGGTCCGCCGGCGGGCACTACCGGTGGAGTGGGCGGGAAAGGGGGCTCACTTTTCGGGATCAGTGGAGGCGGCGGTGTTGGCGGCTCAATCAGCGCGAACATAACAGGAATATTGACCGTAGTCCAAAACACAAACTTGAGTGGCGGAGACACTGGACTTTATTCCGCCACAGCCGGCAACGGCGGCACTGGAAGCGCGGGCACACTTCCCAATTCTGCTCAGGCTGGCGGTAAAGGAGGCGCCACTGGAGATCAGGGTAAAGGAGGCAACGGGGGCAAGATCGGTCCCACCTTTACGGTTGGTAGCCTGGTCAATAACAGCGGGTTCAGCTTCCTGGCCAACGGGGGCTCAGCACTTGCATATTCAGCAAAAGCCGGCAGCGGTGGCGTAGGCGGTGGAGACGGTGGTGCTGGTGGATCCACCGGCGCACCGGGCGCGGCTGGACGAGGTGGCGAAATAGCCATTAGTTCTTCAGGCAACATCATGATCGACGGATCAATTAGTGTAAACGGCGGTTCACGAGATCCGGTCACAGCTATAGCCGGTAACGGTGCCAACGCAGGTCTGGCCGGCGGTGGTGGCGGCGATGCGGGTAGCATTACGGGCACGGGCGATGCCGGCACCGCTGGCAAAATCACTCTAAAAAGTCAGATCGGTAATGTCACCGGCATGGGCACGCTCACGGCCAACGGCGGCAACATCATAATGGGGGCAACTCAAGTCCAGAGCGGAACCGGTGGGGACGGACTTGGTGTAGGCACTGGCGGTATCGGCGGCAATGTCGACCGCCAAGGTGATGGCGGCACCGGTGGCGCGATCACCGTATTTGCTAATGGCTTCATTAACTTGCCGTTCTACGTCGCCAACGGTGGCACGGCCACTGCGTCCTTTGCTCCGACCGTCGGCAGCGGAGGGAGCGGTACCAATAATGGTGTGCGTATAGGTGTTGGCGGTCAGGCGGGCAGCATAATCGGCAAAGCCACCAGCGGTGGTGGTGGCGGGTCAGTTGAGTTGCGTAGCTTCCTGGGAGACATTACTCCTACGCAGATCACCGCTGTCGGTGGCAGCGCGCTAGACTTCGCCGGCATAGCGGGTAATGGTGGCAATCAAACCGCCGGTGTCAGCGGGAACGGAGGCAATGGTGGCAAGACCTCAGACAACGGCAATGGTGGCGTCGGTGGTACCGTCACAATTACTACGTTCGGCAAAGTCGACGTAGCTCAGGACCTTAATATCAGCGGCGGCAACGTAGGTGGCTACAGCGGAAAAGGCGGTAATGGCGGTCAAAACTTCGGAGTCTCCGGAAACGGGGGCAATGGTGGTGACACCGGTTCAAACGGGTCAGGCGGAAAGGGCGGCACCCTAACTATAACCAGTTTCGATGGTCAGATTAGATTGAGGGGTTCAGTGCTGGCCGATGGAGGAAGCCAACTCGGGGACTTTACAGGAGTGGGCGGCAAAGGTGGCAACGCTCCGTCAGTCGGGGGCGGCGGCGGAACCGCAGGATCTAACGGCGCATCCGGTGAAGGTGGCAACCTGTTTCTATTCACATTTGGAAGCGGCGCGATAGTTGTTGATCCCTTGAAGAAACTTTCTTTCAACGCAGGGGTTACATCAATTCAAAGCGGAAAAGGCGGCGATGCCGGCACAAACTCTCTTGACCTGCTCGGCAACGCAGGAGGGCAGGGAGGAACGGTTGCCTCAGCATCAACCGGGGGCAATGGAGGGAATATATTCATATATTCTACCAACGGGGCGATCACGCTTGGCGGCAACGTTCTGGCAAATGGAGCCACTGGGGGTTTGCTCCTGAACGGTACCGCCGGAAAGGGCGGCGATGGTGCTCCTAAGGCCGGGGGCGGTGGCACCGTTGCTGGAGCCGGCAAGGGCGGAAATGGTGGGCTGATTTTGCTGACCACACTGGGAGGAGTGCTCACCACCAGTGGAGTAGTACAGGCTAACGGCGGTTTCGGGGGAAGCCAGCTCGGCGTAGCCGGCGCTGGCGGGAAGGGAACTGTCGATGGAGGTAAAGGCGGAGACGCCGCCGACGCCGGTAACGGCGGAAACGGTGGTTTCATATTTAGACTCGCCGGAAGCGGAACTGTAGGTGCAACCCCGTCAGCAAACTTTGGACTCGGTGGTGCATATTTGGGCACAGTGGGCAAAGGAGGCGCACCGAATGGAATGAACGGGATTCCTGGAAAGAATGGAGTTGCGGGCATGCCGGGCTTCGTATCGTACGCCGTTGATGAAACGGACCAAAACGGTCTGCCGAGCGAAGGTCGATACAAGCGTCGTATAGCTCTGCGACGAACGGCAGAAACACGTTTCAACGAAAATGGTGCTCCCTATCTATCTGCCGGCATTGATTACAATGCGGCAGACACACCCGCGCCCTCTGGTCTTTCCGACCTGAGGTACGCTGATTACGTGCAAGTGCCTGAACAAATTGATGAGGCAAACAAACCGGTCAGCCTGGTAGAAGTAGTTCCGGCTCAAATGTCGGCGGCTGCGGCTAAGGCGATGTATGCTGAATTGGAAGGAAGCACTTCTGCAGTTGTCTGCGAAACGACTTGCAATCGCGAGCTCATCTCCAGAGTCACCGCATTTGGTGCAGATTTGCGTTCCGGAGGAAGCGAGGCCGATTTTCAGCTTAAGAGGGGCGAACTGCTGTTTGCTCCAGCAGCTAAGCAGATAACCGTTTCGTTGCCCGACGGAAAGCTCAAAATTAGCGGGGGGTCAAAAGTATTGGTCGAAGTGACTGACGGGCGAACCATTGTTCGCACTCTCCACGATCGCAAACTAGGTGATGTGGTGTTCTTGAGTGAAAATTCGATATTGCCAGTCAACATTGGGCACCAACTCGTCATCACCAACGGTGACGCGCAATCAATTGACTCGTCTGGCACCCGTCAACCGATTGCGATTCGCAAGACAACCACTCGCCATTTGCCTTCCGGTATCACGCTGAGTGCAAGTGAATTCTCACTTGTTTCTGCAATTAGCCGGAATCCGATTTTGAAAACGTTGTCGCGCTCTCAGTCGAAGGCAGATAAAAAGCACATGGAGCAAATACTCAAGAGTACATGCATCGTTAGCTTCCTGACCGTTAAGCACGGACCGTTTCAGCAGTAGTGCAAGACGTGCCAGGGTAGGGTCGGGGTCATTCAAAAAGATTGGGCTGCTTCCCTGGCCGCAGCAGCACATACCAGTGATGATGTCGTCATGTGCAAAAAAACATACCACCAGTGAGATGTTTTCTACTTGACCATATCGCCGGTGATATCTTTTTCGAAAAAGATATCATCCCCGGTGTCGTCAAGGGCGAGAATAGTCAGAGCACAACTAATTCCTTTGGAGCGCGGTTTGGCTACGAAGGTGTGGCTCTTGTATCTTGGTGCATCTTCATATGGGCGTCGCAGTTCCCCGGCTATGTGTTGAGAATTGAATTGGCTGGCTTGGCGATTATCCTGTCGTTGTTGTATGCGGGGTACTGCCCCAACACGCGACATTGTTCTGCATCGAGCGGTAGTGCAGATTGCAAAGCATCAACAGAATCCCAAAGCAGGTCTACAAAGACAGCGTAGCGCCAGGAGGACCGTGGAATTGCTCTGGACACTATAGAAGTTATCAGGCCGCTGCTTTGTTGTAACGGCGACTCCGTCTGAGCTGTACAAAGAGGCGGAATGGGAGATGACCCGACATTGTCGAAAAGGAGTGTGGTCTTCCATCGACCACCCCGTTCAGACCGCGTTCTAATCTCATTCTCCGCAGCGGTCACAAGCACGAATCTTGTTTCATTGTCGGGATAGTCCTGAATGTCGGCTGCTACTATCTCCAGGTTATATATGGATGCCGCTTCGGCCCGAGCAATTGCTGCCACGGATCGATCGTTTGAATTGCGCACCAACTCCGCGGCACCGGCCGTATCATTAAAATCCACGGGTTCCATGTGCAAATGAGTCTCAAACAGCGTGCGGCACTGCTGCAATGCCGCAGGGTGCGAATACACTCGCCTGATCCCCTGTAAAGTGGTGCCTCTCGGGCCAAGCAAGCAATGGCGCACTGGCAGAAAAACCTCGTCAATGATCTTGACTTTGAATGTTCTCAGCAAGTCGTAGTTAACGCCAATGGCTCCAATGGTCGAATTCTCGAGCGGGAGCACCCCGAAGTTTGAAGGGGCAGCCAGCGAGTGATTGAACACATCAACAAACGTGCCGCAACTATGCAATTGTGAATCAGTTGCATAGTTGCTTGCAAACACTTCGGCGGCAGCGTTGCTATAGGCTCCCGGTGCGCCTTGATAGAAGAAGGACATGGTGTTATTCATTAGTGTTAGCAAACTGACAGAGATAGCCTTTCAGTGCTTCCGTCTTGACCGAAAAGTCTAGATCAACGTAACCCGCTTCCTTTTCAGGCAGTACGAATTTGATCTCACCGTCTGCCCTCTTCTTATCATGTAACATCGCCGACATAAGCGCATCCACGGATAGAGCAGGAGGTAGAGTGGTCGGCAATTCCATTGCAGTAAGTATTTGCCGGGCTCTTTGCACCTGGTCGAGGTTGATTCGTGATTGCCAGCACGCCAACTGAAGCGCAAACATAGTTCCTATGGCAACCGCCTCTCCGTGGCTGGTGCTATATTCCGACACTTTTTCGATAGCATGACCGAGCGTATGTCCTAAATTGAGACATCGGCGCAGTCGCTCTTCCCGGGGATCAACTGCAACCACGGCCAATTTCATTCTGGCACAAGAGGTTACTATTGATGGAATTGCGGGATCATCGACTCTCACGCCACTTGCAAAAGATGTTTCGAGAACGGCTAAGAGCGACCCGGGTCCAGCGGTATATTCCGTCTGGTCGGCGATTGTTTTTTCGATAAAGGCGTACTTAACTATTTCGCCCATTCCAGACCGTAGATCGCGAGTCGGAAGAGTCGCGAGGACTTCATTGTCAATGAGAATTGCATCGGGCATGTAAATTGAACCTGCAAGGTTTTTCCCTGCGGCAAGATTTATGGCGGTTTTGCCACCGATAGCCGCATCTACCTGTGCCAACAGCGTTGTCGGTATAAGTACGAAGCGGATTCCGCGCAGATAGGTTGATGCCGCAAACCCGGCCACATCGCTAGTTGCACCACCGCCAACGGCGAGTACCGTGTCGTTTCTTTCAAATGAAAGTGACTGCAACTTTGCCCACAATGCCATCAGCTCGGTTTCTGATTTAGCTGATTCGCCTTCTGGCAATGTGTGTAAGGAAGCCTCGAATTCTTCGTGCATCAATGATTCCAGGGTGTCATCCAGCCATCGACGAGGTATTGATTCCTGAAAGACGACGAGAACTTTTTTCCCCGCTCCTATTTGTTTGAGCACATCGCCTGTTCGGTGACGGATCGACTCGCAGATATCTATTCTCGTGCGAGACTCAATTGAGCATTTCATTCCAAGGGATACAACCTTGCCAGGAAGAATTCGTCGCATTACTCAAGCTCCATTTCCGGACTCTCTTCAGTTTCACCTGTCGAATTTGCCGCCATGAAAGGGGCTCGACAGTATAATCTATACCGATCGAGCGCTGCGGTTAAATCGCACATGGCATCGGAGCCGAATTTTTCCAGGATTGCTCTGGCCAACACAAATGAGATCATCGCTTTCACGACCACCGATGCCGCAGGCACTGCACAAACATCGGAGCGTTCGTAGTGGGCAGTATCCGCGGTTAGCTCCGGGAAACTGATGGAAGGCAGGCCCTTTCTCATAGTTGGTATCGGCTTCATATACGCTCGTACCCTGAGCCTCGACCCGTTGGTCATACCACCTTCGATACCACCGGCGTGATTAGTTCTTCTCTGGAATGGCAGACCGTTGGCCTCACCGTTGTTCGGGAAGAGAGCGTCATGAACTTGCGAACCTGGTAGCGTTGCGGCCTGCACTCCGTCGCCAATTTCGACCGCCTTCATGGCTTGAATGCTCATAACGGCTTGAGCCAGTTGCCCGTCGAGCCGAGCGTCCCACTGTGTGTAACTTCCGAGTCCGACAGGTAATCCGTCAACCAGCACTTCTACGATTCCGCCTACGCTGTCACCGTCTTGCCATGCAGCTTTTACGTGCACTCGCATTGCTTCGGTGGTTTCTTCATCAGCGCAAAACATATCCGATGAATCTACCAGTGAAGAAAGGCTGCTCAAATCAATGAGGTCGCTATCAATCTTTTCACGCGGTAACTGCACCGAACCAACGGCTAAAACATGGCTGACGACGGTTACGCCAAGAGTTCTCAGCAATTGCCGGCAGACAGCTCCCACTGCCACACGTGCAGCTGTTTCGCGAGCGCTAGCTCGTTCGAGTACATCGCGAATGTCCTTCTGGTGAAATTTGACGGTGCCAGCTAGATCAGCGTGCCCGGGTCTAAATTTAGCGATGGCTTTCTTGGCAAACTGTTCTTGTACTTCATTATTGGTTTCATCTACCGGCAAGGGAGACATTACAAATTTCCAGTTCTCGAAATCCCGGTTTTTTATCAGGAGAGCAACGGGAGCACCAGTGGTAATACCATGCCGCACGCCGCTGAAAAATTCGGCTTCGTCCTTCTCTATCTTTTGGCGATTGCCTCGGCCGTATCCTTGTTGACGTTTATGCATCTCGGCGCTGATGGCCGCTGTATCGAGAACCAGACCGGCGGGTAGACCGTCGACTATCGCGACCAGCCCTTGCCCGTGTGATTCACCGGAAGTAAGAAAGCGCAGCATTAAATAATCTCATCAGGAGAATTCAGATTCTACACTACAGCCCGCTCCAAGGGGGCTCTTGCTGCCGTATAACGTTACACCACACTAAGAAAGGTACTTGGCGAGGCGAGCGGTACCCGGCGAGCAGGAGAGCCGTGCCGTGGTCCGCTCGCCTCTATTGGCAAAGCGGTGTATTTAATCTGTTCCACGACGGTATACACGATTTCCTCAATATCTTCCATCTAGACTACAAAGTGCGTACGGAAGAGGAAAGGAGCACAAAACATGGCCGAAGCTTGTCACAACAACGTAGCGTTTCCGATCTACACCGTAATTATTGGCGGACTTGCCCTGGCGCTCATGACGCTAGTCTTTGGTCAAATATTGTCTCAGAAACCCCCCGCCCGGACAGCTTGCAACGAGGTAATGCACGAGCGGCCCGCAGTAACAAAAATTGAAAGATGGAAAACAGCACTCAAGGTTGAGCAAGACCCCGCACAAAAGATATTGTTGTGCAAATGGATTGGAGGCGCCTACTTTAACCTGGTCTTCCCTACCAGTGATAGTTACTCAGCACCGCTAGATAGTCAGCGCAAAGATCTTCTTACCCGGTCGATCCAATACTTAGGGCAAGCAGAGAAGTCCCAAATCGAGATCGATCCATCGAGCAAAATGCTAAGTGGCATTTATGAAGACTTATCCTCATCCAATGCTTATCTGCACAATTACACGGAGTATCTTAGATGCGCACAAGCGCGTTGCCAGCTGAATTCCAGCTCCGCTGACCTGATCAGTGATGAAACGGTTCGATCATTTGGCGATCTAGCATTGGCCATAAGTTTAGCTGGTGGCCATAAAGATCGAAGCAAAGTCAATGATGCCTACCGAAGATCAATTGAGTATGACAAGCTGGTTCACGGGAAAGTGCTCGGAGACTATGCGCTACCTGCATACTTGAATCTCATCGGCGAGCTCGAACCCGAGGGACATTTATCGGAAGATCTTTCCTTTCTCGAAGAGTATATAGAGCGAACTCAGGCAAGATGGGGCAAGGGAAGTTCCTTGCTTTCATCTGCGCTAGAAGCCAAAGTCGATATTCTTCAAAGACACGGACAGACCGAGAAAGCAAGCAAAGTCCGAAAGCAGATTGCCTCGCTGGAAAAAGACGTGAAGTACGACGTACCGTCCGTGCCCTATACAGATGTGCAACGCTTGAAAGATATTGGGGAAATAGAACTCGAGTATGAGCATGAAACAGACCCTCGCCACCAAGCCCAACTTGCAAGCCTGATTGGACGAAGTTACACAGAATGGTCTGTTCCCGAAAGAGGCGTTGCTGAGTCTTCTCTGAGCGAGGCTGGAAAGAACCGCTTGCGAAAGGCAATCGATTATTTGCGAATAGCGGAAAAACAGCTGCCAGATGTAGGCACCAGAGAAGAACTCGACGAAGTATACGCCTTTCTGTTTACTGCAAGCTGGCATTTATCCGACCACAGAGCCGCTTTGAAAATTGCCGAAAAACGCTGCCTGTTAGCAGAAGTGCGCCCGACAATTGTTCGCGATGAGACTGTTGAAGCGTTTAACGATCTCGCTTTAGCATTCCAAAAGAATGGCATGGATCAACGAGTGAATTTCGCTTGTCAAAAAGCCCTGGCATACGATCGTCGAAAGAACCGAGATTTGATTGGCGACCATTCTGCACAGACCTACGAAATACTGGTAGCCGACCTTCTAAAAGAGGGTCAGCTCGAGAAAGCCAATGTGTTGCTTGATGAAGAACTCAACCGTACGAGAGCAAGATTTGGCAAAAGGAGTTTCCAGTTGTCTGCGCCATTCCTTGCGAAGCGGGGCATTCTTCGGAACTTAAATCTGCCAAATGAAGCCGCAAGAATCGATGGCGAACTAGCAAAATTAGAGAGTAACTTTCAAAAATCGTCATGAGCGGACTATAATGGCATTCTTCGCAGGTAACCGGAGCAGGAAATGTCGAGCAAAAGACTGGCGAATCGAAGATTGGCAGGCACATTGCGTGTGCCGGGCGACAAGTCGATTACCCACCGGGCATTGATCTTCGCAACTCTGGCATCAGGTACATGTCGTGTTTCGGGGATGTCTCCGGCAGAAGATTGTGCCAGCAGCGCCGAGTGTTTGCGTGCGCTGGGGTTGACAGTCGAACGAACCGATGTCGATCAGTGCGACATTACAAGCTCTGGTCCGAGCTGTTTGAAAGAACCCGGGGAGATCTTGTACGCCGGCAATAGTGGTACTACGATGCGGTTACTGTCTGGAATTCTTGCCGGACAACCATTTCGAGTGGTGCTCGATGGCGATGGATCATTGCGATCTCGCCCCATGTCCAGAGTGCTCGATCCCCTCACTGAGATGGGGGCCGACATAAGCTATCTAGACCGCCGCAACTGTGCTCCTTTTGCAATAAGAGGCGCAGCGCTGGTTGGAAAACAATTTGATTTAAAGGTGGCTTCGGCGCAAGTGCAAACTGCAATTTTGCTGGCAGGATTGCAGGCGGAAGGCCAGACTATCGTCCGCCTTCCCTCTGTCGTTCGTGACCATACGATGCGAATGTTCAAAATGTTGGGCGTACCATTTTCATTGAGCGAAGATCATTCTACGATTGGTGTTTCTCGGTTAGAACGCCCGGTTGGACCATTTCAAGCCACCGTACCTGCAGACATATCTTCGGCGGCCTTCTTTATGGTGGCAGCTGCGTGTCTGCCGGGATCAGACATCACTTTAACAGATGTCGGGTTGAACCCCGGGCGGGACCTTGTTATAGAGGTGTTGACTGAGATGGGCGCCGACATTACAGTCATTCCCACTGGAGAGGCATGTGGCGAGCCGATCGGGATTGTTAGAGTAAAAGGGTCCGAGCTAAAGGGCACTACCATTGGTGGCGACCGACTGGCCCGTGGCATCGACGAAGTGCCTGCCCTAGCTGTCGCGGGCGCGCTGTGTAATGGAATTTTTCGAATCGAAGGAGGCACAGAGTTGCGAGTGAAGGAGAGCGATCGCATCACTGCTATTGTTTCTAATCTTCAGTCTGCCGGTGCCAGCGTTCATGAATCCGAAGACGGTTTTCTTATAGAAGGCCGTCAGACTCTTGCCGGTGGTGCTACGTGGAAAACCTTCGATGATCATCGCATGGCCATGTCGGGCATGATTGCGTCTGCCGTTGCACAGGAGCCCGTCGACGTCGATAACAAAAATTGTGTCGGTGTGTCGTATCCGAATTTCGCCGCCGATCTGGCGCGCCTTCTTGCCGACTAAAGAGACGAAAAATGGTCGATCTGTGGAATGGCAATGAGTTGTGAGCGGTAGCAGCTTCGGCAAACAGTGTTACCCGGCTCACGTACCGTGTACCGGGCGCATCTTCGCGACGATGTTTTTTGGCAAACACCGGTAAGCTGTTGCCACCGTCACTAATGGAGAGTGTTGCTGATATGCAATTCTTTTGCTTGAGGGAGTTCCATGACCGCCCGAATTAAGGGTTTTTCCGAGCTCATAGTAAAGGGAAGATACGGCTACTGCAACTTTTCATAGGTCCAGTCAATAGGTGCCCGGGGCTTGCAATCCTTCGACTAGTCCAAGGCCTGGAACTTATTAGAGACGCAAGGAGTCAGGTTTGGCCGCCGGGCTTCCACTTGGCCGATCCGCTCCATCACGCGTCGCCGAGTCATACGCTATCTGCAACGATTTCTGCCAGCTGGCGGGAGCTGATGGATTAGCCGCTTTCGTTTGTGTAGAGAAAAAATTAGTGGATGCACCTGCGACAACAGGTTTAATGTCGACAATTTGTTGCCAGTGGATAGATTTTCTGAGCCAGCAAAAGGGAAGGAGGAATCATGTCTCGTCAAGACTTTCGTACTGTAGTACCGCCTGTGGTGTCGACGGTGTTCATCGTCATACTGACTGTCTTTTGTTCGCAAGTGGCCTCTGGAATAGTGCTTTAACCACCGTGCGCTGGAAGCTGAACTTTTGTAGCCCGTTATACTAAATGTGGGATTGTCAGTAAGATGCGGGCCAGTACCATTATCAGGAACGATCGATTTGGTACTGCTCTTGACAGGAAATCGAGCTACACCAAAAATGATGGCCGGCTAAATTTTATATAGCTAAGAACACTTAGTTCCAGCGCACCTACCGCTGAAGTCACTGTTGGGCAGGGTGCTCTTGGTTTCTAATCTGCTTGCAATTGTCGTCTGCCTTTGATTACATCTATATACAAACGGCAGAGGAACAGGGCATGCGAAAGCTTGTAACATCAACCGCACTTGGCATCATATTCGGTGCGAGCGGCGTTTTGCCTTCGCTCGCCCAAGAAATCCCGAAGGTTACACCATCCGTCACGCCGGTGACGCCGACCATTCTGGAACCCGTTATTGAAAAGGTACCGGTGATACCAAAAACAATTGTGCCTCTGCCCGATTTGAAAACCGTACTGCCTGTCATTGGTCCAAATTCGTTGATTCCAACAGATTTAACACCAATGTTTCACATGAACATACTGCCGAATAATTCGGGTATGAGCCAGGAAGAGTTAGTGGTTGCTGCTAACAATAAGGATGAAAGATATCAGTTCACCGGGGTCTGGCTCTCGTTCCTTGAAGGAGACGAGTCCAGTCAGGCAAACAACCCTCCCTATGCTCCGATTGCTTTGACCGAACCTGTGGAAAAACTTCCTGTCAAGAAATCTGCCTTCGTCGAGTACATGGAGAAGCAAAGATTCAGCATTGTTGATCTCCTGGAAAGGCTTTTCAATCGTTCAGAAGCCGTCTTTATGCCGACGAAGAATGCAGATTATTCGAAAATTGCAAAAGATAATATGCTGGTGAAAGATGGTGCCCTTCTTGTGCGCGCCGGGCGAATTCCCGTTACGGTAACCACAAAGGTTAATGGAGAAACTGTCTCAACGCGTATTCGTGGTGGGGCACTGGCGCTCATCTCCACATTCGACAAGCAAACCATTGTGATAAACCTGACGGACAATCGTCTATCTGCCGTGATTTGTGAAGTTCCGGCACCCGACAAACGCATACTGCCTATCACTATTCCCTCGGGGCAAATCGCAGAGGTTTACCCGGTGGAGAGCAATACGGTATCGAATCTGGTTGCAAAACGCGTACTGGTTAATCAACGAACACGCGATGATATAGGGCTTTTAATAAGCGACTGCAATTACGTTCGTACGATGAACAAGTTTCGGCTAACCCCGGCATTACCGAAGCACGATTTCAATCGGGTGTTGAAAACAGCTGCTGCACTTGCATACGTGCGAAGATCTCCTATTTCAGCGGCGACGCCGGTACCGAAAAAAAGTGATTCGGTGAAATCTGCTCCCGCTACCAATGACAAAGGCGCCACCGGTAAGGGCGCTACATAGCACTTTCTTGAAGCTGGACCACGGTCGAGCATTTCAGGCTGGTCGCCCGGGGCTCCCTGGCATGTCTGTTGCAGGTCCTGTAAGCATCGCTCCGCGGCTAGACTCACGCATACTTCTTCGATCAGATTCAATGGAAAAGTTGGGCTAAAGCACTATGAGCGGTTGCAGCGGCAACTGCTTCCTTCACGGCATGTCCCGAAAGCGTCTGAATTCGGGCGTTCTTGGGCTTCACCCATCAAAAAAAATTGCCTCTGCTGCAACTTGATTTGGCCCGTGAGGAATGCCAGAACGCGTGGTAGATTCCCGGGGAATGCACACGTGTTCTGAACGACTCAGATCCGACGCCCGTGTTGCGTGGAAGATTTGCGAATTGGCTGCGATGACTGCTAAGCCGACTTCTACACGCGCTTCTTCTTGGCTGTTGAACTGCCTGTTGTTTTCTTTGTGGTGGTTGCCTTGGTTGGCTTTCTGGCCGGAGCAGGCTCTTTCTTTGCTGGAGCAGTTTCTTTGATCAAGTTACCGGTGCCCTTCCTGCTAGAGACCGTGACCATGGATTTTCCGTGATCCTTGTAGGTCTTGCCTAATTTGCCGAAGTCACTCTCCTTCACCTCGATAATATCTATAGGTTCCTTGCAATAAATGCAGAAATGGCAAGCAGCCTCCAGCGCAAGGCGGCACAACTCCCGTCCGTCGGTAACAGTTTCAAACAAGGCATAGAGGCAACCGAGAGAATAATCGGAGCCGGCGCCCTTTGCTGCATACGTCGGGAATTCCGTCACACTCAAATTGTTCGAAACTCCAAAAATGCTATTGGCCGTTACGATAAGAAACACATTGTAGATGCCTGCATAGGTTTCTTTGCCGGTGTCCACAAGAGTGTACTGCTTCTTTAGCTCTGCGTAGAGCTCAAGAAAAAATTGAAATGCATCCGCTCGCGTCAGAAACGGATTGTCCATGATTTTGTGATTGGTGGCATGAAGGTGTTCAAGAATATTGTCCAGGAGTGTATATCCACTTGTGGCCAGGTATGCGTTCTTGAGCTTTATAATTTTTGACCCGTTTACCAGGTCGGTGAAGTACTCATTTCCGAAGGTTGTAATTCGGTCCGCCCCGAGAAAGACACGTCCGTTCTTCTTTACTGCCACCAGGATTGTCATTCGCTCAAAGGCCTCCTTGAGTATGTAAGGTGAGAAACAAATTCTGCCAGCTGTCGTCGCTAAGCTCTACCTATAACCGAGGTCCTCTGTTGTATCGGGCTCTTCGAGCACGTAATTCAAGAAATCGGGTACTAGTAAAGTAGCAGGCTATCAAACCAAGTAAAATATAGACTACTGGAGTTATGCCCGACATGCAATTACCAACGAAACTGTGGATATTTCTCTCGCTTGCAGTTGTGGCTACCACAGGCGTCAACGCGCAGCAATATCCGTCCAACGGGCAAGACTATCCTCCGCAGTCCTTTCCCAACGGGCAACAGCCCAATCCGCCCGGGAATGGCGGGCCATATCAGCCGGCGCCAGGCTATCAAGGCTACCCTCCCTCCGGCTATCAACAATCTCAGGGTTATCCTCAGTCCCGGCCCCCGTATGATCAGCGCCAGCCATATTACCCCGGCGGACCAAACGGATATCCGATGCCCGGGACTCCACAGGGGTATCCTGCCCAACCCCCGGTTGTGCCTGTAAAGGCGAGCCCGCAAGAGCAAGCGAAAGTCGCGCAATGGTTTCAAAAATATGATGAAGTGCGTCGAAAAGCACAGATGAATCCCAATGAGAAACAGCAAGCTGACACAATCCTATCGAAAGGAATATCAATCTTGCTTCCCGGACCTGACAAGCTTGCTGCCAAAGAGATCATGTCAAAGCTGGTAGCTCGCTATGATACCGCTGTTAAATCGCTCGACGGGCTGCAGATTACTGCGGAAACAAAACGCTTGCATCAGGCTTATTACCAGTATTTTGGAACCGCGCGGGGGCTGTTTTCCGATTACTTGCGCGTGCAAGACAATCTAATGGCTCGTGATGCCAACGGGCAGCCCATAATGTCGCAGTTGATGCAACGAAAAGTGGCGCTTGAGAATCTTGAGCGCGGGTGCAAGGAATTAGATGTGGCAACCCGTGGACAATTTGGTGTTCAAGCCTATCGTTATTGATGCTCCACCGGCAAGAATCATGGTTCGACCAGCAAGAATCCTGTTGAGTCGGGCTATTGCTTACACCAATTCACAAGATTCCATAGAGGACGGATCGTCGTTCTTTGAAGACCTGCTCGGAAGATCAGGATAACTGCGAGGAACGAAGCGTTGTCTAAGAGCAGGGGTGCTTCATCGCGGACAAAATGATTCGCTCTTTACATAGGGCGGGCGGGACGCCCTGTCCCGGGAGGATCATTTGCTAAGGCACGGAGTTTCCGAAAAATTCCCGATCACATTTTGCGGAGCAATCGCTCAACCTCAGCACCGAGCAACTTCAAGCGATTCAAGTCTTTGCCCGCACCAAAGTACACTTCGTTGTAGGTATCGATAAATGAGTCGATTTTGTCCATCAACGCTGTGCCTAGTGCTGGTTCGGTGCCCCGGTCAAGCAATTCGGCTATCCGTTCGTGAACTTGACGCTGTACATCGCCTGGTGTTTGTGAAGGTCGCACGCCTATTCCGAGTGCTTTAATTTTGTGCAGGAATCTGCGATAAATCTTGCTGGCAGGATGTTTGGAAACAAGGATCTTCTTCCCTTTCAAGCTTCGCCAGAACATCAAGCCGCTATACCCGAGCAACGATGGAAAACATAGAGCAAGCATGACCGCAAGAACGCTCACGGGCTTTTTCGGGGATAGATTCTGTGTTCCGGCGGGAGTGGGGGCTGAATTTGCTTCAATCGGTGGCGGTGTCGACGAAGACGGCGTAAATGTGTTTTTTAATTGATCTTGAATCGAAGAAAGGTATCTTTCCGCCTCGGCGCCGCGCTCGGGAAGTGTTCCGTCGGGCGTCGCGTCAAATGGCACCCAGCCGCCCCGGGGCACATAGACCTCCGCCCATGCGTGAGAATGCTTGCTTCGAATGATTCGTCGACCTTGCCGCGCGTCAAAATCACCGGCAGTGAATCCATTGACAAATCGACACGGGATACCAATGCTTCTGCATAATATTACCAGCGCTGATGCAAAATCTTTGCAGTCACCCGATTTCGTTTCTAGAATGAAATGGTTAAGGGTGTCCCTGGTCTTGCGATCATGTCTCTGGCCGTCGTTGTAGACGCAATTCTTGCGTAAGTAGTGCGCGATTTTTTCGGCCTTACAAAACCAATTGCCGTCCTTACCGCCAACTTGCTCTGCTAGCTCTTTAACAGACGAATCAACGGTTTCTTCAATTTGCAGGAAGTTTGCCAAAGTGGCCTGAACCTGCAATTCTTTGTCGGGCGGAAGCGGCGGCGCAGCCCGCAATGCCCCTATCTTGTACATGGGAAGCAAGGATACTGCGGTATACTCCGACTTTGGCACCAATGCCCAGCCACTATGAATGGTGCCGCAAACGTCGAGCCATAGCGATGGTCCATCGTACTCTATGAGGTCTGGCGAGCCGGCGACGGGAATCGTGCTGCCTATCTCCTTTTCAAAATGATATTGTTGCTTCAGTCGAATCGACGGTATGCTGGGCGGCACGGAAATGATTGACCTGTCCGGGAGCCAAAAGACGTTAGACTGCCGCTTGGCGATAGTCTGCCGCCGTGCCGTGTCTGAGCAATACCACCGGCGTCCGTCGAACGTATCGAGAAGTGTTTTTCGGAAATATACTGTGCGGTTACATTCCACTGAAAAGAGAACTTCATCAGAGCGAGGCGCCGGATCTCTCGTATCGAGTGCTTCAGGCAAGACCTTCTTATCGTCTTCCACTTGCGATGAGGCATTCTCGGCAGGCTTACTAGTCTTCTTGTCTTTAGAAGAATTGCCGCCAGTGGAAGATCGCGTGCCCCCTGCAGGCTCACTTCCTTCCTTTGATTTTGCGGTTTCTTTAGCATCCTTGGTCTTGTCGGACTTTGTCTGTTTTGCGGGCCGTTCTTGTCCCACTTTGCTTTGAGCGGTTGAGTTCGGTTTGTTGGGACCGGCTTGCTGATCCTTGTCTGATTCCGGGGCATCAGTGGAATTACCATTCTTCTCTGAGGAACCAGATTTCCTATCCGGTGTACCCGACGTGTCGTTGTCAGCGCCTCTTTTCGAAACTGCTGGTTTCATCGATGCCGGGCCGTGAGTAGAAGCAGACCGTGGCAATCTAATGGGGCTGCGCATCGAGCCGACGATGGAGGGCAATGCATCTTCATCCTGCTTCTGCCCATCGGGTTTAATGAACCCGAAAAAACGAGCAGCTATTTCGTCTGCCAGCGACTCGGCTCGCGGAACTGCTATAAATAGCGCCACTCCCAGTGCCACCATGCAGGAAATTGGAAAAACCAGGTTTCCAGTTCTGTCTGAGGAGGAGTACTCCCGCGTGGAAAAATCCATTCCGTCAATCTTTCGTGCGCACACCGCGCCAAAGGTGCGTGATTCACAATCTAGCAAAAGCATGATTCCGGCCAGACAGACATAGACAAGCAGGCCGAGCCCAAACAATAAACCCTTGCCCAGAGTCGCGGTCATGAACACAAGTACCAGGCTGAGTCCGAGTGAGAAATTGAAATCTATTCGGGTCCGCATCTCGAACGTGTGGCTTACCCACAAACCAGCCACCAGATGGACAGTGGGTAACAACACATCTATATCCATTCCGCTCATGAACTGATGGTGCAGATTGTCGAGAAACCACCCGATAACCACGGCAATCATTATTAGTCCCAGTCCGATGAGCCATTGTTTCGGGGCATGGCGGTGGTGATAACTGAGAAAGCAGCCGGCAATGCCCAGCCACATGTAAAACACCATCAGCGGAATTGAAAAAGGTATGCCGATCGCGGCCAGCGATAAGCTTGCGGTGGCCGGATCAACCATTTTAATTAGCACGAGGCAGTTCATCGCTAATATGAACCAGAGAACGCGCAGGAAAACCGAGTCTTCCGCTGGCTGTTCTTTCAACTTCTTGAGGAGCATCATAGTCGCGATAGCTCCAACTCGGTTTCTACTTGGGCCAACTCTTTGATTACTCGCATCAAATCCGATATTGCGGCTTCCCTTCCTGATTCTTTGTTGGCCAATGAAATCGCGCGTCCAAATTCAACAATTGCAATAGCACCAGACTCCCGACCCGGCAATATTCCAACAAGACTTCGTCGGGCATTGGAATTGTCAGGCTTAGACTGTGCATCTGCGTAGACGAGTTTTCTAAGAGATTCCGGTAGCGGTGATACCCTGGCCAGCAACTCTGCTGCGTGTTCCTCTCCCGCTAGTCCTCCCGGGCAATGGGCTAGCAGTTCTGCCAGTAATTCATGTTCAGCGGTGGGCAACAGGATCAGTTGAGGAATGAATCCGCGAAGGTGGCCGTATCGCAACAGAGAGTACGCTGCGGTGGCTGCTAGTTCGAACTGTGCTTCACTCCAGATAGCAGTTAAATCAAGGGCAACGTCAAACTCTGCGATTGATTCGATTTCAAACTCGCGCACCATTAGTTTGCCCGACCGCGCACTGGATGACCAGTGTATATGAGTGAGGCTGTCGCGTTCGGTGAATTCTCTGAGCCCGCGCAGGCTCATGGACTGACTCGGGCGAGACCAGCTGTGTATTTGCCGACCGCTGGAGCTGTCAGTGTCAGAAAGCCTGGAATGGAAATTTCCGAAGACTGGAACTACTTGCGGATAAACTGTAATCTCCCGCCGCGCTTCATCTATGGCTGGTTTAGCCAGGCGGGAACACCAGGCCACCGCAAAGGGGAAACAACTGGAGATCTCAACATTTTGCAATTCATATACGCCGCGCCTCAGCGCGGGTACTTTCAGCCGAGCATCAAATCCGTGATTGAGTGACTCAATCATTCCTGGAAGGGGCACCACCAACGGTGCTGACTGGCTGCCTTGCCATCCGCGTCGTTGCAGCAGAAGACGGGCATTCAAGTAGCCGCTTGGGACCATAAATGAGAAGAGCTGAAAAATTGGCTTACGTCGTATGCTTACCCGAATTTCCGGTGCTTGCGGATTCAATGGTGAACAAACCACCGAGAAAGATGTGTCTATGGTTAGCACTTCGATAACTGGCAGAAAAATGCCAATCAGCACCACCGATAATATTCCGGCAGGAATGAGATAGCACCATTCGTTGCCGACAAAGGCAGACATTACGTAGAAGAGAATGCTCAGCCCGAAAAGTATGAAGCCTCGCGGTTCGATGCGCAGCGTAAGAAGTGGCCCCATGCGCAACGGAAAACCGCCCGGCTGGTTAGACACCATTTGCGGTGCTTCCGGCTCGGGCCACCAGGCGGCAGACCGTCCGGTTGTTGCGTCATTTTGGAACTGGTACGCCATCTAGAATACGCTCTATTATCTCCGCATAGCTGATTCTTTGTGATTTGGCCCTGGGAATGATCCTGTGGCCGAGAACAAACGGAGCCAATCGTTTGATATCATCGGGTGTTACGTAGTCTCGACCATCAATAAAAGCTGATGCCTGAGATGCGCGCATCATTAGTTGGCTTCCTCTGGGGCTCACACCGAGCATGAGGGAGCTGTGCCCCCGTGTGGCGTTGGAAATGGCGACAATGTATCGCACCAGTTGTTCGTGAATGCGCACAGTACGAACAGCATGGCGAGCCTGCATCACTTCTTCAATAGAGAGAATAGGCTCGACTGTAAATGATTCATTTTCCTGCGTCTTGAAGAGTATTTGAGCTTCATCGGCTGGAGACGGATAGCCCAGAGAGAGGGCTATCATGAAACGGTCTACCTGAGCTTCAGGCAGCGGAAATGTGCCCAATTGCTCTACCGGATTGCAAGTTGCAATTACAAAGAAAAGATCCGGTAGCTTGCGAGTAGTGCCATCTGTGGTAACCTGTCTTTCCTCCATGGCCTCTAACAAACTCGATTGAGTTCGCGGGCTAGCCCGATTTATTTCATCGGCGAGAAAAATATTTGCGAAGATAGGACCGGGCATGAATTTGAACTGCCCTTCTCGCTGATCGAAGATATTCACCCCTGAAACATCTGCAGGAAGCAGGTCGGGTGTACACTGCAGTCTCTTGAAGGACCCTTTAATCGACATGGCCAGACTCTTTGCCAGAAGGGTCTTTCCGACTCCTGGCACGTCTTCAATTAAACAGTGACCGCCAGCCAGCAGCGCCACCCCAGCCAGCCGAGCCGCGCGCTCCTGGCCGACCAGGACACTGTTCATGTTCTTCAATAGCGCCTGGGCTTTCAGACTAAGCGGATGGGCTTCCGATGTTTTAGTTGCGGTCCCGAATTGATTCACTAGCTCCCTCTCACCGAGATCGGTTTGCCGACGATATGCCCGCCGGCACTGGCATCTAAACAAACTGCTGTCACAAACGACCCTCCCTGATGCTCAGATTTATCAGTCGGGAGTGAAGCCGGAAAGCCGGACGAAAAAATAGGCGCTGGTCCCCAGCGGAACCAGCGTCTACTTTTCTATAGGGATCGAACCGTGGCCAGACCGTTAGTTAGAGAATGACTTCTCTCCGTTAAAGGTGCAGAGATGCTCAGTCTTGATGAAGTCGAGTTTTGCTTCAATGAATTTGTTGAGCAACTCAATTATATCTGTATGGGTTACAGCCTTCATTTCATCATGCAAGAACCTTGCGCGCCAGTGATCGGTGCAGAATGTTTCAGGTAATCCACCGGGATACACTCTGACACCACGATTGGTGAGCATCTTGAATGGAAGCTTGTCGGTGCCAAGCTTTTCGATTAGCTTTCCAATATCTTCTGCCGTTCCGCTCTTCCAATCGACATATACATCTATTCCGACAGTCTCTTTGGCCGATCTCGCGTGTGTGCTCTGGACGCTAACAATATCGGCTTTCTTTGTTGCTTGATTGTAGCTAACGGGAGCTAGCTTCTCAGGCTTTTTGCCCAGTCTGTCAGCTACGGCCTGAGCGAATTCTTTCGTGCCAACTTTTTGCTTGCTTACGCCTTCTTCGTAAATGTCATATGTGTGTATGCCATCTTCCAGTGTTTTGAGCCAGGCATTGTGCACACTCTCTGCGATGTCCGGCTGATTTATGTGTACCATCATCTGCACTCCAGCCAGGAGCAATCCCGATGGATTAGCCAGGTTTTGACCGGCACGTCGTGGTGCGGATCCGTGGATGGCTTCGAACATTGCACAGTGATCGCCGATGTTGGCAGATCCGGCTAACCCGACTGATCCCGCAATTTGAGCGGCGATGTCGGAAAGAATATCTCCGTAGAGATTCGGCATTACTAGAACATCAAATGCTTCCGGGGTATCTGCCATTTTTGCGGCGCCGATGTCTACTATCCAGGCTTCTTTCTCAATGTCCGGATATTCAGTACCAATTTCGTCGAACACTTTGTGGAAGAGACCATCAGTTAGTTTCATGATGTTGTCTTTCATGAAACAAGTAACTTTTTTGCGATTGTATCGACGCGCATACTCAAATGCATAGCGAACGATCTTCTCGGACCCGGGACGGCTGATGAGTTTCAGGCACTGGTAGACTTCGTCGGTTTGACGGTACTCAATTCCTGCATACAGGTCTTCTTCGTTCTCCCGAACGATGACGAGATTTTGCTTCGGATATTTGGTATCGACGAACGGATGATAAGACACGCACGGGCGTACATTGGCGTACAGTCCGAGTGTCTTACGTGTCGCCACGTTTAGACTTTGATAACCACCGCCCTGCGGTGTAGTAATCGGGGCTTTGAGGAACACTTTTGTTCTTCGTAGTGAATCCCAGGAAGAAGGCTCGATACCCGTGGTGATGCCACGGAGGTAAACCTTTTCACCAATCTCGATCTCTTCGATTTCGATGCGAGCGCCAGCTTCTTTCAATATGTGCAGCGTTGCATCCATGATTTCCGGACCGATACCATCACCTTTTGCAACGGTAACCGGTATCTTGGTTTGTGTGGCGGTTGAACCTTTACCTTCTGTTCCAGGCTGGGTTGTACTTGACATTCCGTATCCCTCCTTCGTCTCTATCCATCGAGAGACGCACACCAGAGTGCATAACGAGCCATCCTATCAGGGTGGCTGGCAGAGTTAGCCCGTTCTAATCGAATCTTTATGAACGGTCGGTGCGGTTTTGGTGTCAATTCTCTAAATGCTGTGGTGAGTCTCGTCTCACCTCTACTTCTTGCCCGTCCTTCTTAGCCGGCTCATCATCCCGATCAGCGCACCAAGTCGTGGAGGTTGCATTACCTGGATGAATAGAATGGTTTTGGGGCGATTCGGTTTGCCGGTGCTTCATAATAAGGGGTAACCGCGTCCGAGGTTTTGTCAAGAATGTACTTTCTAAATCTAAAGAAGATTCTCTCGGTGGTAATCGGTGTGGAAGCGTTTCTGCTTTTGCTCAGTTATTGTGTTGCCGTGGACGCCGCTGATCGAATTCGCGTGGACGGTGAGCATCCGGTAAATTCTGTTCATCAATCGAAATTGCTTCTGGCTAAGAAAAAGAAGACGCCACTACCACCGGTGGCACGGGCTGAGCCTTACGATTTGAAGGGAATCAAGTTGGGCTGCACGCTCGAGGGATTTCGCGCGAGCAGTCCATTTAAAGATGTACCGAAGCCAGACAGCGGGAATACCAGCTGTCTGGAAATTTCCAAAACACGTCTCTTTGAAGTTTCGAAGGATGGTTTCCCATTTACTATCGCGACTATAGAACCAAATTTTCTCTGGTTCCATTTCGTCAATAAGAATGGCACCTTATTGCTCTACAAAATTCGCGCTGAATTCTTAACCGAGCAGGCAAATACTATTCTCGACGGTTTAGTTGAGCGGTATGGAAAACCGGCAACACTTGAAAGAATTGCTAAGCGCAATGCAGTTGGCGCAGAATTTCAGAGCCGCGATGCTGCCTGGGATAATGAACTCAGTCAAATTTATTTTCGTGAGATTGCCGGACAAGTTG
>JAKFUT010000181.1 GCA_021732565.1 Candidatus Obscuribacterales bacterium | reverse complement strand
GTGGGGGTCAAACCGTGGGACCTGGCGCCCATGAAGATTATTGTTGAGGAGGCGGGAGGAACTTTTACCGACCTTAGCGGATCTCCTGACATTTATCAGGGGAACTCACTGGTCTCCAATGGGAAAGTCCATGATCAGGTTTTGAAATTACTCGCCGGCGAAGAGTATCTTTGCGAGCAGGATGGGCTTTATAGTGTTATAGAAGAGCGCTAGGGAGCGAGAGTGCGTCGGGGGGAATGAGCAAGTTTCGCTGGTCCAATTCGGTGCGTGGTCGCATGGCCATGGTTATGACAGGGTGTTCTGTCATTCCCATATTTGTCTGCCATGTTATCGTCTCCGGTTTGCATGGCGTGGATGTGCTGGCCTTTCTCTGGTACATTCCTCTGCTGCCTGCCCTGGCATGGATCAACTGGCACCTTTCCGGGCTAATTTTAAGCCCCCTGACGGATCTGCTATCCGCAACCACCAAGCTCGCCTCCATGGACCTCAGGCAGCGGCTTGAGGTCGATACCGTTGAGGCCAGTGAAATACTGGAACTACGAAAAGCCTTCAATCGATTGCTCAACAGACTGGAGGAGTCACTCAATATCCAGTGTCAGTTTGTCGGGGATGCTTCCCACGAATTGAGAACTCCACTTACTTCGATTCAAGGCTACACAAAGCTCCTGCAACGACGGGGCGCGAACATAGACTCGCAATTGCTTTCAGAAGCACTGCAAACCATTTCGGACGAATCGGGTCGACTGATTCGTCTGGTATCTGATCTTCTTCAACTGGCTCGCGCCGATGCCGGCCAGCCAGTGATTGCTCAAAAGGCGGTTATTGACTTGAGGGAAGTCCTTGAGGGGGTGGAAGACACGGTGATGGTTATTGCACCTGAACATATAGAAGTGCAATTTATCACGCCGCAGAAACCTGTGATGGTTCTGGCAGACGGCGACAAGCTAAAGCAAGTTTTCCTAAATCTCACCAATAACGCCATTAAGGCGACCCAGGGTGGAGGGAAAGTAACCGTCACCTTGCGATCCAACAACGATCAGGCCATCGTGCGGGTAATTGATACAGGTATCGGCATTGCACCGGCAGATCAGCAGCGAATCTTCGACAGGTTTTACCGGGTAGAGCGTTCTCGTACTCGCAGCAAGGTTTATGGAGGGGGTACAGGCCTCGGTCTGGCCATTGCCCTTACGATTGTGCGGGCCCATGGTGGCAGCATCGAATTGGAAAGTGAGCTAAACAAAGGCTCGACTTTTACCGTTAGGATTCCGCTTGCAAACGCTGACGATGTGCGCAAAGCCGGCAAGGATGGCGGCAAGGATGGCGGGGACAAACGCCTGGCTACCACCACTCCTGAGCGTGCCATAACCACCACCTTGCAGAATCCAGAATCGACACCGGCCAGCGGCTGAGCCGTTTCGCTCTTTAGCGTGGAGAATATCCGGCACTTGCCGGCCCCTATAAGCGAATGGCCCCACCGCCGGCAGTGTTTCCCATGCCGGTAGCTCACCGGATTAGAGCGTCAGCTTCCGAAGTTGATGGTCTGGGGTTCGAATCCCTCCGAGGGTACTGTCGGTAATCGCATGGCCTTCAGTCCTTCCGTCACCGCTTGGCGACGCCCGCCTCCTACGCAACCGATATCGGTTGCGTCAGTTCACAATGTGTTCACAACTGCGTCATGATCTCTTTACTCGCCAGCATAAGATTGGCGACGAGATGATCAGTAGCCCAACCAAACTTGATTGATCTGGCGAAAGCTGAAATCGTCACCGCAACACACCAAAGCCCACCCGACAATCACAGCGCGACGATTGGAAAACAAACTACCGGCTGGCATGCGCCAGCAATTAAAGCCGGCTCCCTGGCTGTATCAGGCATGACCACATATCGGCTCCGTATGAAATTATGCGCGATATGCATATCTTCTCTTAGCAACCGAATCCCGAAACGCCCTACATTTGGGACTTTCATCTAGCCGGATTGTAAGATTTTATGCATATCATGCATAAAATCTTAGGTAGCCGAAGTACCAAAGCCCACCCGGCAATCAGAGTGACGATTGGAAACCAAACTACCGCTTTACTCTGTAGCTGCAAGAGCCCGAAAAGCAGCCGTCCGTGATCATAAGGTCAAAGCAAAGCTGTCGTAGCCTCAAAATGCCGCCGGACCCTCGTTCTAGAGAAAGACTATTCGATATCCTAAGCCTTAGTGGTGGAGCCACCTTTCTTGGCGACAACTCTAGCAACCAGCTCTTCCGCAGGGTTTAGAATTTTGACCCCTTCTGGCGTAGTGAGCTGGCTAAAGTGGATCCCTCCATCAATATTCTCAATCCTTGATATGTCAACATCAAGATGATCAGGAATGTCGTCGGGCAAGCACTCGACTTCCGCAAACTGAAACATTTCAACCAATAGTCCGCCCTTCTGCACCGCAGGTGAGGTTCCAAAGTATTTTAGAGGAACAACCACCGTCAGCTTTCGTTCAGCTGCAATTCTGTAGAACTCTATATTCAAAATTTCATTAGTCAGGTGCTTACGTTGAACATGACGGATGAGTGCTTTCACCGTGCCTTCCAGTCCTTCCAAATCAATAATTTGTGAATAGGCTGCCCCGGGAAGCCGCGAGAACTCTTTCTGAACTACCTGCACTGACTTCGACTCGGTACCTGGACCGTACAGTGTGCCGGGCACCTTACCCGAACGGCGAAGTTGATTAGGCTTCATGACTTCTCTTGCCTCAACCTGAAGCTTGAACCTTTCCATGATCAGATCCTCTGATTTCTGTTTCTTATGAATTGCCGGAAACAAGCTTATCGCCCATGAGAGGCGAAAAAGCTGGGGCGCAAGGATTCGAACCTCGGAATGGCTGGACCAAAACCAGCTGCCTTACCACTTGGCGACGCCCCAATGCAGCACAATGAAGGATTCTATTGAATTGGGGGCGTGATTGTCAACTCGCCTGCAATCACCGGTAAAGACCCTACATGCCTGTAGTTATTGGGTTCACAACTCCTCAACAGGGCGCTTGCCAAGAACACAACAGTTGCGAATTTCGAAATATCTCGCAATGAACGCCCGGATGTGACTATCGAAAAGGCGGTCATACTCTTCAGCGATTAGTGTCTCCGTTCCACTGAACAGGCGCAGGTCTATTGTTGCCTCTTAGCCAATCGCCAAGTGCACCGGCGGATTTCCACAGGAGCTTAGGACCATTCTTTGTTAAGGCATAGACGGTATAAAGATGATAATTGCGATCATCGAGCTTCTCGTGCAGAAATGCCATTTCCAAAACATTGTCATGATTGGCATCGACTCCTTTAACGGAGCCCGACGGTCGGCCCGTAGCCGGATCCAGAACGGTTATATATTCAGACGGCGGAGTATATTCCGTCATCACTAATTTGCCATTTTGAACAAATTGCATTGCCGCAACCCACTTGCCGTAAATCTTGCCCATACGCAGCACATAGTCGCTGCCAATCGGATAATCTTTCCATTCCAGGCGGTCGAGAAAGCTACGATCCACATTGCGCGGTGGCTGGTTTACGGCCCATGACTTCACGACATCATCATCGTGCGCCGAGTCCTGAGCCATAACCACCGAACGCGGGAACAAGGAGAATGCCGCCGAGGCGACCAAACAAAGCCCTAATCTAATGGTTTGCATTGGGGAGTACCTCGGTCTACATCTTCAGCATACTATGGTCAATCAACAGATATGATGTACCAATATGGAACGCTCTTCTGTAGCGTGAACGATCACGTGACTGATGGTCACCCACCGTGCCGGGGGGCATAACACGTATCCTGGATGAACAGGCATGTTAACTGATCAAGCGCTACCGCCAGCAACGCTCTGTTGAACGAGGGCTGATTTTACTCGTTGAGCTTCGACTACAAGAGCTCGGGCAAAATTGATGGATGTCTCATGATCTCCCTGCCCGCTGGCCATTTCAGCGACGGCTTTGAGACACCCCTCCGCGGTTAGAATTTCTGCCCGAACGTGGGTAGATTTGGCAGTTTGCAGTTTGCTTACAAAGACGTGATTGTCGGCAACGGACGCCAAAATTGGTTGATGTGTGATGCAAAGAATTTGATGAGACAGTGCCAGCCTAGCGAGCTTATCTCGCATCGACTGAAGCACCTTCCCGCTGAGCCCCGTATCAATTTCATCAAAAATCACGGTGTTAACATGATCAACGCTGGCAAAAATGGTTTTAACCGCAAGCATTATTCGAGACAGTTCCCCACCAGAAGCTATGCGGGAAAGTGGCAACAAATCCTGGCCAGGATTCGGTGCTATCAAGAATTCGCTGCGATCAATTCCGGACGCCGACAGAGAATTCGTTGGCACGTCAGCTCCTTCCACGTCCTCGTGCCGCCCAAGCGAAATTTCAAATCGACAATTGGGCATCCCAAGCTCAATCAATTCCTCACGAATCTGCGTCGCTAACTTGGCAGATAATTTCTTTCTCTTATTCGACAGATCTGAGGCTTGCTTTGTTAGCTCAACTTCAAGAAACTGCAATTCAGATCGAAGTTCCGCCACGCAGGCCTGCGCGTTCTCCAACTTATCTATTTCCGACTGCAGCTGTTCCTGGCGTTGTCTTGCCAGAGTCAGAGTCGGTCCGTATTTTCTCTTTATCGTAGCCAGGGAAGCAGCCCGGTCCTCTAGCTCTGAAAGTGCTTCAGGATCGCTGTCGAGACCTTCGCTGTATTTGCGGATCGCGCGTGAATAATCTTCCAATTGCTCCGCGCAATCGTGGAGCGAACGAGAAAGCTCAAGAAGAACAGGATCAAGACTGGCAGCTCTCTCCATCTCTGCGACGGCGCGGTGGACCAAATCCCTTGCTCCTCGAGTTCCCTCAAGATCGTGCCCTCTCAGACATGACTGCGCACTCGACAAAAGCGCCTCCAGATCCGAAACGTTCGCTAGCACTCGACGACGCTGTTCAATTTGCTGATCTTCGTCGTCGTTTTGAAGATGAGCCTCTTCCAGTTCATTGAGTTGAAAACGAGCGAAGTCCAGACGCCGCTCTCTCTCCGACTCCAGCACTAACAGCTCGTCCAATTGATGCAACAATTCCTTTCGCCGCGCAAACGAAGTGCGTACGCCCGCGAGAACTTTCTTGTGTTGCTCGTCACCGAGGGCGTCGATCAATTCCAATTGCGACTGCGGTGAGAACAGCGTGCGAAACTCGTGTTGCGCATGCACCGTAACGAGCTTTTGCCTCAACTCCTGCAATAAACCGCTGTTAACGGAAATTCCATTTATTCGGCACCGTGAGCTGCTTTTGCTGATCTCTCTACTGATAGTAAACTCGTTGCCTTCATCCTCACTCAATTCATGCTCACGCAGCCATGCAGCAATGAGCGGAGTTACGGCAAACACAGCTTCGACCACTGCACGTTCGGCAGATTGCCTGATCAGTCCTGCTCCTCCACGTCCACCCAGTGCAATGTTTAGCGCATCCATAATTATGGACTTGCCAGCGCCGGCCTCACCGGTTAACACGTTGAAGCCCCGGGTAAACGGCAATCGCAGATGCTCGACCAGCGCAAAATCTTTAATTTCGAGTTCTTTGAGCATATTCTCGTTCTATATCAGTCGCGACAGGAACAATATCATAGCGCTACCGGCGAAGCAGAACCAGTAAATCAAAGGCAGTATGCTCCGGGAGCGGAGAGGGGCGATTGCGGTCGATATACCAGTCATATGCGACAAATAGCAGAGCCACTAATTCTCTCGAAAGTAACTCGCTCGGCGCTGTCAAGTGCCAACGTCAATATGCAAGCCGGCCGTGGATAGACTGGAACAATAACCGTGCCCGCCATTGGGCTTCGTGTCCTATAGCCGTTTCTGTGATCTCATATTAATTAGGTCTCAGACCGTTCAAAGGCATTCACTTTTCAACTCGCCGGTCGTCAAAGTGCACAAACTACAGCCATCACACTCCGAGCAGTGGCGGAAGGGAACGGTGATGAAGCGAATCCCGCCATTCTCCAAAAATATCGTAGCAAGATGGATAAAAACGGGAATAACGACAATTGGTTGGAAGCTGACAACTTGGCTCTGGCACTCGATTTTGGCATCACGGAGAAAGGTGAAGATGGATAAACTTGCGCAAGAGCGAGCCAAGTACGCATCGAGACATACCACCATAGGCTGCAAAGTTACCCACATGATAGGGGTACCAATGATAGCATTGTCGCTACCAGTGCTGTTCTTTAACCGTCGCGGAGCGCTAACACTATTTGGAGCAGGGTGGGTTCTACAGTTTGCCGGTCATCTAATTTTTGAAAAGAACAGTCCTGTATTCCTGGAAGATCCGCTAAATCCTTACACTTACGCCGCTGCGCTGCTGTTTGTACAAGACGAATGGCTCACCGTTTTTCTAACAATGCATGACTTGCTCAGGAACCACAAGCCCTCAGCTCACTAGCCCGGCCCCGGCGTTCAGAAGATAACAAATGCATTGTGCCCTGCGACGGGAGAAATAGGACAGGTCGGAATATGCCATTTGAGCTAGATTGCCTCTTCCAGCGGACGGAGGTTGACGTTACACCTTCAATAAGTTGTACCGGTCGCGCACCGAATTTCAGATCTTGCGCTCCAAGTTGATTTAACGGATATGCTACAGAACCAATCGAATCACCGAAGCTAGACGCCATCGGCCTGTGGTGCAGCGATGCCTTTGTACTCAAATGGCTTCGGACCGCCTCGAGTTGCCTGAAGTTGACGAATCAACTCATCTTGTTGATGACGGAATCCAATGACGCTCCCTTTCCAACAAAAGATCACGAAATACAAGTCTTCCTTTTGAGATCGGAACATACCAACAAGCGTGCTGGTGCCTCCGTCTGTACCAGGAAGGCTTCCCGTCTTACCCACCACACTGCCTCGCTCGCACGGATCTGTAAATCGCTCGTCGAGTGTCCCGGGATCAACACCAGCCACGGGAAAGATGTCCTGGAAATCTAGACCGTCTTTGTGAAGTTCCGTTCGCAGAGCTTTGAGCACCAGCATCATGTCTTTCGGTTTCACACGACTGCGCCCGAGGCCGCTGGCGCTTGCCAATTTAATGGCTCCTGGCTTCAGCCCCGCTTCCTGTCCTACAATCTCCTCCAGCTTATGAACCCCGCCAGCAACGCGTCCGATTTGCTCCGCTACCCCATTTTGAGAATAGCAAAGCATTTCCTTGAGCGTTTCCCGAAAGGTTTCGGAACTGAATTCGCCTGCAAGTACAGCGGTCTCCGGCGCGGCACCGACACCGGCTCCTTGGCGAACAACAACATGCACACTCTTGTTCGACCATACCCTAAGAAGCGCATGGGCAGACCACCCCCCATCCGACGCCGCCCCGTACGAAAAGTCTTTCGATACCAGTAATTTTCCGTTTATTCGTTTCACACCTTGATCAGTTAACATCTGCCCCAGAACCATAGCGTCTTTACGCTCAAAGTCCGGGTCAGCCCCCTGAACAAATACGTTGCCGTTGAGAATGCCCGAACTTTGATCTAAGGTGCCATCAATTAGAATGCGAGTCTTAAACTGATGATTCGGTCCGAAGGTCTTGAGGGCACCATATGCAGTGACAATTTTGGCGACGGAAGCGGGGTTGAATTCAACATCGGATAATTTATCCATTACCGTTTCGCCGCCCTCGGTCATCACAAGAGCCCCGATTTCCTGTTGCAGCCTCCTCACCGCCTTTGATGTTTTCCGCTTTCCCTTGCGATGGCGCTTGGACGTGACGAACATGCGCCCACCACCTCCTCCTGTGCTCGCAAGGCGCAAGGAGCTGACACTGTGACCATGAGTGGCATGATCCTTACTGACTAGACGCCGCGCTTCTACTGCGGACGGCATGATATTGAGCAGGGCAACGATTAAGGGCGCTACCAAGAGGAGCATCAGTTTTCTGGATACCCGAATCACGCTAATCTCCTCCCCGTTCAATGCCACATTCCGTCAGGGTTTTCTCCCCTCACTCACTTTTTGTACCCGGGGTGGAAAGATCTTCTGCGCTTGTAAACACTAGACTTTGATTGCCAATGAAAACAAGATGACCCCGGGAAGGAAACCATCTCCAATGCTTCCGAAATAACCAGGACTCAGCAACTGGTTGGCGTTCAAAGCAACTGAGCGTGGGAGGCTTGGCCGATAGACTGAAAGCACGAAGGCAGATCACCGAAACAAGAATGAGAATCGAGTCTATATGGATCTCCAATCGAGCCGGTACGCAAAGAAAATACATCGATTGGTGTCCGTACCGCCGGGTTTAGACGGATGTCGGGTGGGTCATATCGCTACCGATATCGGTTCAGCCGGAGCACCGGGCGAACAGGCATCGACAGAGGATGTGAAGAGTTGTTGCTTCGCCGGACGAATTCAATTGACAGCGGTGCGCCTGTCAACAGCCTGCGCATTGCTCCCTGACGCTGTTGGGTATATAACTGTGGCATGGGAGCGTCGAGGAATATGGCGAAAATACTTGTTGTGGAAGATCAGCCGGAGCAGGCCGAAACTGTCAAGGAATGGTTGGAACGGGACCACCATCAAGTCGAGATAGCATCCGACGGAGATGAGGCAAGCTTTCTTCTATCTACTTATGCATATGACATCGTCTTGCTCGACTGGGATTTACCAAAACTAAGCGGACTGGAGGTTCTGAGGCGCTATAGAAATGGCGGCGGCAAAGCTCATCTGATCATGCTTACCGGCAAACGAGACATTGACTCGAAAGAACTAGGGCTGGATGGGGGCGCGGACGATTATCTGACAAAGCCGTTTGAACCACGAGAACTCTCTTCCAGAATTAGAGCCGTGCAGCGCCGACCAACACTTGGTTCTGACAATATCTTACGATGCGGGCCGATCTTATTGGACGTTTCGAAAGGGAAGGTAGTGAAGGGATCCGAAGAAGTACAGCTGATGCCTCAAGAATACGCTCTATTGGAATTCCTTATGCGTCACCCCCAACAAATTTTCAGCGCTGATGCCTTACTCAATCACGTATGGAAATCCGCATCAGACGCCACCGGCATCGCAGTGCGCACATCGATCATGCGATTGCGAAAGAAACTTCAAATTGAAGGCAAACCCCCGTTCATATCGACAGTTCATGGAATTGGCTATCGACTCGAAGTGGTAGAGTAACAACTGTACAAAGTGTCCAATTGATGAATCTGTCCCCATCACCGGCAAGGTAGTCTTGACTCCATACCGCTGATTGTCAATTTGCCTTTCTGTGGGAAATTTCGATCTTGCAGCAAGTCCGATGTGATCGCGCAATGCGAAGCCCGGTCCGGAGATCCTGTCGCACATTCAGTCTGTTCAACAGCTTGAATATATGTGCGGTCCCACCATCCAAGGACATCATATAACTGCCGACGAGTGAGGATCACGCAATTTGTCGCGTGGATGTACCCCGGTATAAGCGAACGGCAGGCAATCAGTAGAGCGGTGAACCGTTCCTGGTAATCCGTCAGAAATCCGTTTGATTACTTGGGTGGCAACAAAACAGCAACAAACAAACGGCAAACTCAAATCATGATCCACCACACAGACGGACCAGGAATGCGCGGACCGATCGCATGCTGGCAGTGATCCAGAGGAGATTGAGACAATGATCTATGAACATGATGATACTGAGGACAGTAAAGAACAGGAAGGAAATTCTTCCGAGTCTTCAAAGAATGAAGATGGTTTGAGCTGGCTCACATTAGTAAAAGATGCAGCCGCAGCTTCAGTTAGAGCAGTCACCGGGGCGATGGAACGAAACCAGTCTCCAAAGCCGCTGGACTCAATCCCGTCGACAAAATCGGAAAAGGGCACCGACCCGACATCTGGTGATGGAACGACTCAAACCAAAGAGAGAGCTGGCCAAAACAGTGATGAAATCCGCCTCGAGAAGAAGACGAAATCACCGGAAGTCCCTTCACCTACCGATCCCTCTCAGCGCGACGGAACCAAGCCGGCGGAAAAGCTAAAGCCCGAAAGATTGAATGCGCCTGATGAGCGCAGAAGCGCCAGTGCAACACCGACAGAACTGAGCGAGGCACTGAAAGACACGGCAAGAAGCGCGATAGAAGGAATGGCAAAGACGATCACGGCAGAGAAGATCAAAGCAGCAGCTGGACGAATTATAGAGGGAGCGTTAAAGGTTGACGACATCGCCCCAACACCGCAAGACGAATCAAACAAGAGCACTGGCAAGGTAAGCAGAGCCGAACTCGAGAAACTAATGAAGTCGTTATCTGATGCACACCGCCGCGACAATGACATTCACACGCAGCCAACCATTAGAGAACAACTTGAGGGAATCGCAAATCCTAAGTCGACCATGACTAAGGAAATTGAAAAAATAATCAATTCACCCCAGATGAACGGAATAGAAGGACAGTCGGACCGAACAAACCCGGTGATCCCGAAATACCGCATTCCGGAACTTTCTTGGGAACTGGCAACGAAACTGATAGACCGGTCAAAATCGACGGAGGCTCAGCAAAGCGCAGCGATTGATCAATTCCTGAGAAAATGGGCCCAACTCGAGCTCGAACAAAAGAACAAGTAATCTCCTGCTTGGAAGCGCCATATAGATAACTGCCTTTGATCTGGATAGCGAGCCATCTAAGGCGGCAACAGAAAGAACAGGTTGACCGGCGGACAGTACTGATACATGAGCGTTGCGACGCGCTGGAGCAGTCCAGCATGGTTTGGCGACTCAATTTCAACCTCATGTGTTAAGACTCTCCGCCAGTCATCTCTCCAACGGTGGCACAATCTACGCCTACATTCCAGCCCCTGATGCAAGGCGACGAATGCCCCCGTCTTGACCGAGCAATACGGTACCACCCGTCTTTCCCCTCGCGGGTGGTACCGGCATTTGCCACGATTCTATGCTTGACGCCCACCACCCACGGTGCGCAACAGCAATACCATGCGGAGTCGGAGGTGCGGCTCCTTCGAAGTTGATCGCATAGCTCCGCTTCTTTCAACCAACTGAACCTTTCGGATCATCTTTAGTTGGATGTTCAAAATAATGCAGCACCATCTTTTCGATGGTGTCCCGAAAATGATAGAAAGAGATATTTGCCAGCGCTCGACCAGCGGTATCCTCCTGTTGCAAGCAACAACGGACCCGCGCCCCGGCTCGCTTCATAAGCGGTCCTTGATCATCCGTTATTCTGCGCCAGGATCGTCAACGGTACCGGGTCTTCGTGGAGTGCCATCCTTTGAAAGCCGGATGCACCTGACGCCTCCGTCGCCTCGGCCGCGCTAGCCGCTCGTTTCCAACTACTTACATACCAGCACCACTCATCAATGACGATGAGACAGGAGAACCAAGTATGACACTCGACATGCGAATTACTGAATTCGAACAGTTGCGCGCACCGGAGCCCGATGAAGACGAACATTCCATCGCGATACGAGTCTACCAGGACACTTTCGCCGACCGCAATAAAATCGCCCAGCCAAGATGCGAACGGGCAGATCAAGATGAGGATCTTATGTTTTGCGGGCTGCCCAACCCCTTTGATAGAAAAACAAAGGGGCAAAAGGAGCTTGAGCGCGCAGCAGCTGTCACAGTAAAAGAGGTCCAACAGAAGGTCTTCGAAGCAGGCGACCCCCATCGACAGCTTCAGCATCCCGAAACTGAAGCTGCGTTCACCCCCTGGACTGCAAACGCATTGCTCAAGGATGCCGATCTGTACAAACCAGTGGTAAACAAAGACGGATCAACGACTTTTACTATCGTTCAGGTGGGGTTAACCGACCGCGACCTTACCGGGAACGATGGTGGCAGCGTTAAGCCCTATGCAAGAACCGTAGAGGTAACAGTACCGCCCGGGGCAATCAACTTCCGTAACTGTGAATTCAAATTTCACAACAGGAAGCTTCTCGACGAGAAGGACTATCTCAACATGATTGAGCGAGACAAAAACCGCCAAACCGAACTCACCGGTTCCAGGGAATTGGCCTTTTACACTCATGGCATTTTGACCTCTGCCGAGGCTGCAGATACTCAAGCCCTCATGCTGGAACTCACGCATGGTCATCCAGTAGTCAACGTAGATTGGCAAGCACAACCAATGCCAGTAGACATGGACCAGTCCGGGCTGCTGGAAAAGCGCAGACTCTACGAAAATGATCGAGCCACAGCTGCAAATTCAGAACCACATTTTAATGCGCTCTTGGACAAAACGATCGAGGCAATCGGCGCCGAGAATACTACAATGATTGCTTATAGCCATGGTGCAATGATCGACACGCGATATCTCAAACACAGGGCTGACGACGGTCAGCCGAAATTACACGCGGTGATCCTGACTCATCCAGACGTACCCAAGAATGCACCGGAACTGGTGGTATGGCACAGTATCTTTTTTCCCTCAGGTTTGCTCTCCCAATCAGCAGACCGCTCATTTGTCATCGGCAGCACCAGAGACAAACCACTAAAGGCTGGATCTCTGCAAGATAGAAATTCTCCACGTTTAGGAAACAACGCAGACGACACCAGAACATTCATTAAATGGAATGGAGCAATGCCGGTTACGGAATCTCCTCGTCACGATCGACAAGATAATCAGCACTTCGTCAACTATGCGGCCATTGCACAGCTGGTACACGCAGAAAAGGATGCCGCCCCGAAAGAACTTCAAGACAAATTCAATAGCGCGTCGGACAAAGCACGATGGCGCTGGTATAAACCCGCTATCAAGAAATGAACCGGTTTCATTCAATCGACGATCCAATGTTCAACCCATTTTCTACTGAATATAACCTACACCCTGCGTATACTTCGGAGTTAAGCGGTGCTGACTTAAACCGATGCAGCTTCACTGTCATCGATGGATATTAATGATACCAATTGTAGTAATTCCAAGTTCGCTAAATAGCAACGTAAATTCATAGGTGCAACATCGACTAAGCCGTTAGCGAACATGGCATCTTCGACCGTCGCGCATCGCGACACCAACAACAAAGTATGCTAAAAACCATCGAATAACAAAAAATAATCCTCAGATTTCCCCAACGACTCAGTGGTGCAGAAGGGGCGCAGCGTTCAGCTGTACCCCTTCCAGGTGGCGAGGAAAGAAAGAAAAGACATAGGAACATTGCGCCAGACGCACTTCATGCGCACTGACTACACGTGGCATGAGCATGAAGCGCGTCAAAAGCGAGCGGACTTTACCTCGTGCCCGCGCACTTCGATTCCACTTTATTCGCCAGCTTTCCCGGATTATTCAACGATCGCGCCCCATCTATCAGTGGAGTGAGGTAGCGAACTAACGATGTTCGTTATGCTTACGGGATACATGGCAATAATTACTCACAGGCCCGCGTCCCGGGGCGGGGGCAAGAAATGAGTTGTGAAAGAAGGAAGATGCCCCCTGTACATTTTGAGCATGATGCGCTACATTCAGAGTTAGCGTTACCGAGATATGGAAGGAGGTCCTGTGATGATGAAATTAGATATTGATTCCGCAGTGGTCTCCGTCCGGGCATAGTTCCGAACGCGTATTTTCTTATTAGAGCTACGGTGAACGGGCCTTCAATATGGCCTCAATCTTCAATGTGGTCTAAACCTTCATTGTGGCTTTAACAACCGGGTCTTTACCCGGTCGGCGACCACTCCTCAACAAACGTTTTTTGTTTCACTGTCAGGAGTGTACAAGTGGATAGATTTTCATTGGGATGGCCCCTTGATTGGGACCAGTATTTGAACTGTGGTTGCGACGATACCGTCGTTCGAATTGTCGCACGACACAAAGGAGTGTACATCGGCCTCTCCCCAAAGGGCGAACGCATTAATGTGCATCTTCGCGGAAAGATGGTACACGAATCCGTCTCCAACGCAGAACTGCCTGCGGTAGGAGACTGGTGCTTGCTTGGTAACGAATTCATCGACGAGACCAATGAACGTGCTGCACATGTGGCACGCTTAATTCCGCGCCGATCTCGAATATCGCGAATGGTTACGGGAGTCGAGGCTGATGAGCAAGTTCTCGCCGGAAATGTCGATTATGTTTTTATCGTCACTTCGGTAAATCGCAATTTCAACATCAATCGCCTTCGGCGTTACCTGCTGTTGGCGCAACACGGAGGAGTTCAACCTGTTGTGATTCTGTCAAAAGTAGATCTTGTTGATTACGACGCGACCGAGTTCATAGAACGGTTGCAGTCGAACTTTCCGGGGGTAGAATATCTCGCCACAAGTGTTTTATCGCTCAACGGCATAGAAGAGATAAGATCCCGGCTGTGCGAGGGGAAAACAGCTGTATTCGTAGGCTCTTCAGGCGTCGGAAAATCTACGCTGGTCAATTCTCTGTTGTCTTGCAATGTTCAACGCACCGGTGAAATTCGAGAGAATGATGGTAAGGGCAGACATACCACCTCCAGTGCGGGCTTATTCTTTGCGGGCAGTGGCGGCATGATTATTGACACACCCGGACTTAGGGAAGTACACGTTCTAGGGGGCACCGACGACCTGGACAAAATGATGCCGTCCGTGAGGGAGCTGGCAGCAATCTGCAAATTCAGCGACTGCTCCCACAACAATGAGCCCGGCTGTGAAGTCCTGGCCGCTCTGGCAGAAGAACGGCTTGAACAATCGGAACTCGACACCTACATGAAGCTCGAGCGCGAGCTGGCCTATTCGAAGCGAAAGCTCGACAAGCTCGCAGCAATCCAGGAGCGAAACCGCTGGAAGAAATTACATATGGAACAACGTCAGGAGAAAATTATAAAAAAGCGGGCTGGCCTGTGAGCCTTACTGAAGCACCTGCCATTATCAGACGCCAGGAGACTCCCCGGAAGACAATAATACTGATCGTTTCGCACTGGCCTGTGGCTGTCGGCAACGAATCCATACACAGTTTACACCGAGGTCCCCCGGGTTCCACGCATCGATTCGCCCGCAATTAGCGGTGCTGCTAGACTTTGCCCAAATTCAATCAGATCTGTCATCCTTGGTAATTCTGGCTTCTCAATAAGAATGCTTATCGCAACAGCCTGTTAACTCGTCTGGCCAGCCGACGCTGCCTCGTGCGAGAAAGCCATGTCGTCTACCGGTTCAATTCCTCTGGGAATTCTAAACCAAAATGTACTGCCCCTGCCTTCCTCGCTGCTAACACCGATGGTGCCACCATGCATTTCCACAATCGCCTTGCATATCGTAAGGCCCAGTCCGGCTCCCCGCTCTCGCTTCGAGTCTCCTTTCTTCACCTGCGCAAACCGTTCGAACACAGACGTTAAGTGGTCCACCGGAATGCCCCTGCCGCGATCGCACACCTTCACCTCGATGTACTCTGCATGGTCGGCGGCACTGATAATGACTTTGCTCCCGGGCGGGGAAAACTTAACGGCGTTAGCCAGCAAATTGACCAGCACCTGGATAAGACGATCTCCGTCGGCCAGAATATCGGTATCATACGGTATCAAATCCAGTTCCACACCTTGCTGATCGGCGAATCCCTTCACCGCCATCAGCGCATCTTCCAGAACATCGCCCATGGAAATCTGCGAACAATTAAGCTGGAGTTTTCCCGATTCCATCTTTTCGGCGTCAAGCAAATCGTTGATCAAATTAATCAGCCGTGTGATGCTGGTATCCGCGTTGACTAAACTTTCTCGCCCGCTTTCATTCAACGAACCGTACACGCCGGTCGCCAGTAGTGAAAGATACATCTGAATTGAAGTGAGCGGTGTGCGCAAATCGTGGCTCACCATCGCTACAAATTCTTGCTTCATTCGCTCGATGTCCTTGCGCTCCGTAATATCGTGGGCTACGCAAAAGAGCGACTGATCCGCGGGAGACCAATGGGCGGACCAGAGAATATCTGCTTCTCGACCTTCTTTGCAAGTCACGCGATTTTCTATCGACACATCACTTTCACCTTTGGTAATTCGTTGAATGATTTGGGTGGTGCGCTCACGATCAGCCGCTATTACAAGATCTCGCCAACTACGACCGGCAAGATCTTCCGGTTCATAGCCCCACACTGTTTTGGAGGCCGGACTCACCTTGACAAACCGTCCCTCCCCATCCAGTGAACAAATTACATCTTTGGCATGTTGAATCATCGAACGTTCCTTACGCTGAGCTTCTTCAAGTTCCGCCGCCATCTCTTGAAAGACCTTGTCGAGGTGGGCAATCTCGTCCGTGCCTCCCACAGGCGGATTGAGCGGTTGTCCGGCCATCAGGCGGCGGGTGTTATCCATCAATACTGCAAGCCGGCGCGTTGTTCCACGGTGAAAATAGAAGGCAATGGTAAGCGCCAGAACGATGTTGAAGACCACAGCAATGGACAACAACAAAGTAATACGCTGCCGTGCTTGAGCTTGAGCACCGGAGGTCTTGTTCTGAATCTCTCGTTGTTTGGCAGTTACCTCATCGATTGATTGAGTAAAATTCGTGACAAGCGTGTGCACCTGCGCGTACTCGCCAACTTCACCAGCGCGGTCGCCTTCACGATTTGCCGCTCTCGCCCGCCCGAGGCAACCAAGAATATCTTCCTGCAATTTGCCGATCTGTGCGATGGCTTCTTCCTCGTCAGGATGCCCCCTCACAAGAACCTTGAGTGCATCAAACTGTCGCTTTGCTTTCTCCCCGGCGCTCTCGCCGTGACGAATCAACCCTTCAGTTTTCATATAGTTGCGAGCCTGCTCTTCGATGGCGATGGTTGCCCCGGCCTCGACTATGAGCTGCAAAATCCGCGTTGCTTGTGTTGCAACATCCTTTGAGTGAGCTTCCTCTCGTCTTTCATGTTCCGCCTGGCTGAGCAAGATACCCAGAGTTCCCACAAAGATAATCTGGAAAACCAAAGGGGTGCAAACCAGTACTATTACCTTGTGGGCCAGGGACAGGTTGTCTTTCATCAGGCTGAAACTTCAGGCTCACTTCACATTTCACCAGCTTTCTCTGTATTCCCCGAAAGACGGGTTTTGCCACCCGAATCGCTCTCGGTTCGATCGTAATTCCCGGCTGCCCCGCCGTCCTAGTCGTCCGAACTAGCCGGTCGTTTGGCGCCAGACGCGCTCAACGCGCTTCGCTGGCACGCTGGTCACCGTTTACTCAAAGCCTCACCGGCAACTCTTTGCCACTCTTGCCAAGGTCTTCCAGACCGGATTGGCGATCAAATCGCCCCGAAAACGGAATGGCTGAGCTTCCCGACTCCTGCAATTGACCACAAGTCTTGCTTAAGGATCTCTAGACAGAATACTCGTGACATGAAACACTTTGAAAATGAGAGTTTCACCGCCACCGCCATCGAGCGGCGGCATCGGTATTTAGCCATGAACCCCATCAGTTCAGTGCAATCCGAGCGCCTTAAGCTTCAGGCGGCCGCTTACTTTGAGTCACGGCGTTACGAGGAAGCAATTAACCTCTTTAAGCGTGCTCTCATAATCTCAGCCGATGATATTTCCATCTTGGAAAATCTGGCTAAACTCCACTTGATAGTCGAACGTAACAAGGAATCGTGCGAACTTTTTCGCCGCCTTGTTACACTCTCCCCTTCAAATGCCGACATATGGTATGGCTTGGGTACAGCTGAAAGCAGGCTTGAAAATTTCCCCGGGGCACTCATCGCATTCAATCACGGTGTGGAGATCAATCCCAAGCACCTGGAATGTTGGAACGGTCTTGGCCGTGCACTCCATGCCACAGGGAAGATAACTGAGGCCCGAAATGCTCTGAAAACGGCACTGTCACTGGAAGCGGAATGCGCAGAGACCTGGTATAACATGGGTCTTATTCATTCTGATCAACAGGACTATGCGGCAGCTAAAGAAGCATTCGAGCGAGCGTCTCGCGCAAACCCCTCCTTCGCACCGATCTGGAACAATCTCGGCACGGTGCTGTTGCGGGCTGGCGACCTGAAAGCGGCCAGAACCGCATACGATAAAGCTTTGCAAATCCGGCCCGATTATGCCACCCCGGCGGCAGGGCTGGACGAACTTGCACGCAAGCATTTCCAGCTTGGCAATGACCATCTCAAAGAAGGACGAATTATCGAGGCTGTACGCGAGTTTGATTCCTGTTTATCAATTACGCCGGATGACGCGGCTGCCTTAAGCAATCGTGCCCTCGGGCGAACAAAATTGAAGCAGTTTAGAAAAGCGATTCAAGATTACACTGAAGCTATTGCGAAAGAACCAGCGAAGTTTCGCGGGTACCTTAACAGAGGTCACATATTTTTTATTCTGCGCGATTATAAGAAGGCGATTGACGATTTCACCGAGGCTTGTAAGTTGCAGCCTCGCTTCGCTCCCGTTTTTATGGAAAGAGGGCTTGTATATCTTCGTTTGCGAAAGTACGACAAAGCCCTTGAAGACTGTACTGAGGCAATCGCACTTAATCCAGCAGACGCCATTGTCTACTTCAGCCGGGGTCTGGTCCATTCAAAAATGGCCGTGTGGCAAGCAGCTATAGACGACTTCAGTGCTGCAATAAGCTTGAATCCGAACATGGCAATCGCCCACATACATCGCGGTCTTGCATTCAAAAATCTCAAGAAATTCGACCTGGCACTGCTTGATTTAAACCAGGCGATCACACTGTCGCCAGAGAGCAACAGCGCCTACTTCTTGCGTTCGGTAACAGAAATGAGTTTGGGCGAATACAAAAATGCCGCTGCAGATATGGCCTCATTTGGCGCCCGGCGCATGGGCGGCGCTCTGGGAAAACTCAAACCTCGCGAAAAAGCGCCAAACATGTTGCCTCTTGGACAAGTAGACCCGCCGGCGCAAAGAAATCATTCTGCGACTCAAGCTGTGGACGAAGCATCGGGCGATAGGTCCGGCGACATTGCGCCGGAAGATCCCTCAACGCAGAAAGAATCGACGGTTTCCGGCTAGCTAAATTATGCAGATTAATTTGCATGTTTTATCAGCAACCAGCAAGATTTCAGTTGCAGCAATTCTCTTGCACAATTGCGGGGTGAAACACCTTAAGCGAATCCTGAAACCGTTATCTTGCCTGTGCCCGGGGCAAGTTGCTCCCTCAATAATCTTGAGCCTCAAAGGGCGCAACGCAGGAAGGTGAAGCGAGATAGCGTGAAGGTCAAGGACAGAACAATATTAATAGACCGTGTCGGGCAGCAGTTACTCCAGCCAGCTTAAATGCCATTGTTTCGGGGGTATAAGAAAGTAGACCGGAGCCAACGGCGTGGTTGAAGATGCATCGTGAAACCAGCGCATGAAATACGGAGAGAGGAAATGGAACTTCGTCCCCAGTTGATCTCTGCGGTATTACTCCTGCTGCTGGTGTTTTCATTTCCCGGCCGAGCTGTCGCACAGACCGCCGAGGATAGAGCATTCGTTGAGCGAATATTCAAGAAAAAATTGAGCAATGAAGACGCAATGCTTAATCTGGTTTTCATCAGCGACTTCGAGGGTAATCTGGTCACACTTCGTAAGTTGGAAGATTTGCAAACTTACTATGCCACCCACAAGCCAAAGAACATCTTTCGCCAGGCCTGGTGCGCAGCGAAGTCTGCTCACTACGAGTTATTGAAAGGGCGCGTCGAGCAAAGTTCGAAACAGTGCGCAAGGGCATTGCAATTTCTCAAGTCAACACCAGACCCCTTATATGGCGATTCCTGCTTCTTCTATAAAGATGCGCTGAAAACTCTTTATCCGGAGCTGTATAAGTTGAACCGCCGTGAAGAAGGGGATCGGCTTCGACAGGAATTAGCGGTGGCCCATCGAAATTTTGGAAAAGAAGATTCACGCCATAAGCTTTTCGATGCGCTCGATCATCTCATGAACGGCGACTTCGAGCAGGCCAAAGCTGCCTGCGCAGAGGGCATGCGTTTAGACCCCGGGTATTGTGGCAATTACTATGTTCGTGGGCTGATTCGTTTTGAAGAACGGCACGCGGAGAAAGCGATTCTCGATCTGAACTATGCATTGCAACTTTGCCCGAAATTCCCCAGTGCACTCATTTTATTGGGACGCTGTGAACTAATACAGAAGAGCTACGCTCAGGCCATTGCCCGTCTGGATCAAGCAGCTGTACTGGGAATGTGTACTGACGAGGTTCTCGCATTGCGCGGACTAGCAAGAAGCTACACGGGAGATTTGACCGGTGCGCTCGATGACATGGGTAAAGCGCTGAATAGAGAACAAATTGAAAGGTGGTTGGTCGATGACTCCCGGGTCGACATCTGAGCGAATCAGTATTCGAATTGAAACAGATGGAGTTCCTTCCCTCCTTGGCGGTTCCAACAAGCTGAAGAGTCTCCCCTCATTAATCATGAAATCCGCTCCCTTTAACTTGCCGCCCGCCGGGAAGCCTCTCGTGCTTGATATAGAGCTGGATCCTGCGCAAGGAAAAGTTCGCGTTCATTTTATCAAGCAACCGGATAGCCAATAGTGATCCTTCGCCCAGTCTCAAGAGCAAGCTAGCCCTGTCGACGAGCCGGCCGCCTACACCGTGCGATAATCGCCAATGACGCGAGGGACACAAGATAGCATTCTCAATTCCGAATCTGCGGTGGTCTGCCAGACCATCTCCGGTGGACGGCTTCTGAAGAAACCCGATCGACAATGTAGTTTGCTTCTGAATAGGAAATTTTTATGGCAGACGTAAAGAAAAAGCTCCCCGAAGATATTCCCGGCGAATTCTTCGTAGACTCTACCTGCGAGAATTTCGACATTTGCAGGCAACTTGCTCCCGAAATTTTCATTGATATCGGTGAGTTTGCAGCGGTGGGCAAGCAGCCGATTAATGACGAGGAACGACGACACGCACTTCAGGCTCTTGTTTCTTGCCCGATCAATTGGAGTCGAGGGAAGAACCGCGGTTAAGGAGATCTTTGATGATTTTCCAATGCTGATTGAGGACGAGGTCTACTACTGCGGATTCAACTCGATAAAGTCTGCCGGAGCGAACGCCTATTTCATAGCCCGTCCCGGCGGAAATTGGCTGGTCTCAACGCCGAAGTTTGTGCCGCACCTGGTGAATAAGTTTGAGAAACTGGGAGGCGTAAAGCATATCTTCATCTCTCACCGCGACGATCTCGGCGAAACAGAAAAGTACCAAGAGCGATTTCGATCGAACACCATCATTCATCGGAAAGATCTAGATTGCTATCCTCAAGCCGGCACCGTGCTTGAGGGCCAGGAACAGATCGATTTTGAGCCCGCCTTCAAAATCATCCCCACCCCCGGGCATACTGAAGGTCACTGCATGCTTCTTTACCACGACAAGTTTCTGTTCACGGCAGATTCCTTGCGCTTCAATAGAGAAACTTTGCAAGTAGAGTTATGGAACCCTTATTGGACCTGGTTCTCCTATCAAGCACAAGTTGACTCGGTTGCGCGTCTGCACCGATACCGGTTTCAATGGATATTAACTTCCCATGGACAGCGGGTAAAACTCGCTGAAGCTGAGATGTCCGAGAACCTTAAGCGGGCGATAGAAAAAGCCCGGGCTGAACCGAATCCAGAGCCGTGCGATGAACAGCGATTGCGGAACCTTGAGTACTACATCGGTGAACTTCGCAAGTTAAACCAGCACGTTTATGCAAATAAAATCGATCAGAAAGCTGAGTTCATCCGCCAAACAGCTGTCGAGTTGAACTCCTTGCAGGCCACCATCAGCACAGATATTGAATTTGCGAACAAGTGGCACTTTCCGGATGCTCAAGATTGGAATGTAGTTTGCAAATTTTGGCAGAGTTGCAGTTAATGAATTAAATTGCATAATTAGCTGTTCGTTGATTGCAAAACTAATTGGGTGCGAACCGGTCGCCGGTGTTGAGTACGCTCGTTTACATTCCGGTGCCCGGGTGCGTCTGCCCGACCTCTTCCGGCTCTTACCCGATATGCCGCCAAGACGACCATGAATAATGGATTCGGGGAATGTCCCAGTCCAGGAATCGCTTGAAATTGGCAAAAGATACCGATGGCGTGTTGAAAAGCTTTCAACCTAAAAGTCATTGGCCCTTCGTTCTGAAAGAACCTGGCGGTATCATGCTACAGGGCCGAAGCCGGGGGCGAAGTCACGCGGCACATATAGTCGCGATAAGCAAACGCCTGGAAGCGATTATCAAAATGAATAGAATCGGAAACTCGTGAGAAACCGCAAGTTCTTGCAATTCTGGAAACCGAGTAGCAAGTTTAGAGAAAGAAAAACTGTATCAGCGCAGAACGAAGAGAAAGAGTTTAGAAACCAGACCGATGACCAGTGGAGTTAACAGAGCAAGAGGTATGGTGCTAATTGCGTTGCTGTGCGCAACGTTAACGACAGCTTGTCAATGGTTTAACGACAGCAATGAATTAAACTCGCTTGGAATGAAAGCGCTTGCCGCCCATAAGAACGAGGAGGCGGAACAGTACTTTACCAGGGCAATCACCACAATCGATAACCAAATCGGTCAGAATGCAGGAGGACATGCTCCGGGAGATTTAGTTCGTCAACTGGCGTACGCTTACGGAAATCTAGGCAAAGTCCAAAAGGAACGCGGACATTATTCGGATGCAGCCAATTCGTACGCTAAAGCGATTGATTTACTTGATGAAGGCATTCCACATACAGAAGAATTTCTCTTGCAGTGCACCCATGAGTTGTCGATTCTCTTGTTCAATCAGCGCAAGCTGATTGACGCGGAGCAACTCTGCCGCCAGGAGCTGACGCTGGCAAAGCAACTGTTCGGACCCGGGAGTGTGCGCGGCGCAGCCGCGGCCAACAATCTGGCACAGATCAATCAACAACAAGGCAAAATTGAACAGGCAGAGAAAAATTTTCGTCTTGCACTCGACATGTGCGAACAGGCCGGGGGGAAGGAATCCGACCGCCAACGAATCGACATACTCAATAACTTTGCTATATTCTACGAAAAAGTCGGCTACTACGGTGACGCACGTGTGCTGGTAGAACGGGCCCTTAAATCGCAAAAGCCCAGCTCTGCCGGTTACATATCTGATCGAGTGAAAAGTCTCTTTGTGCTTGCACTGATCAATAAGGATACATATGAGTTTGACCAGGCCGAGCAAAACTATCATGAAGCGCTGGGGCTTATTGAAAAATCCGGTGGCAACCTTCACTTGCTCTGCGAAGGACTTGACCATTACGCAGACTTACTGCAAGCAGAAAGAAAATTAAAAGAAGCTGAGCCTGTTTACCTGGAATGTATTGGTGTGTGCGAAAAAGTGCATGGTAAAGATCACCCGGATGTTGCCGAACGGTTGTCTGATCTGGCCGTTCTTTACCGCCGAATCGGGAGACTGACTGAATCAAAATCTTTGCTACGCCGTGCGGTAACCATTCAAGAGAAGTCTCTGGGCGTCGATTCACCAGTGTACCTGGAAACAGTCAATCGGTTCACTGCAGTCTTGCGTGAACTGAATGACTACAAAGACGCAGATGCTGTATATGCAAATTTGATTCAGCGTCTTCGCACTAAGGTCGGGCCAGATCATCCTTACCTGGCCGACGCACTAGAGAATCAGTCGATGTTCGCCGAAAAGCTACGAGGCAAGCGGGCAGCCGAAAAGCTCAGAGCAAGCGCTAAACTAATTCGCACCCGATTGGCGGGATCATTGAAAGCGGGAGAAGAATGCACAAACACGCAAGACACCGACGGCCCGGCAAGAAACAACAGCAACACCACACGTTCGCACCAATTTGATAAAGTCAGCCCGAGCAAGAAAAATGGAACCGGTGCAGAAGATGACTAGACCTCGAACGAATACCCTCGTTTCCATTGCGTCTTGATCAGGGGTTCTCCTGCGGGATCGTTTATTCTGTTGCGCAAACGATTGATATACGTACGAATACTTTCTGGCGAGATATCGGCTTCATCGCTCCAAACCCTTGCAGAAATTGACTCTACCGTGAAGTACTCTCCGGGATGCTTCATTAACAACTCCAGCACGGCGAATTCTTTCGGCGGCAAATGCAGCGTTGTTTCTCCTCGCTTGACTGTTCCTCTTGCAGGATCCAGCGTTACCGGCCCGACACTAAGCACAGACTTTAACTCAGACTGTCCACGCCTGAGCAGTGCACGTACCCGGGCGCCAAGTTCAATAAGGTCGAAAGGTTTTGTCAGATAATCATCAGCTCCGGAGTCCAACCCCAACCTTTTATCGTTGACGTTACTTTTGCCGGTGAGCATAAGAACTGGCGCTTGCCCGCCTTTTCCGCGATACGAAGTGAGTATGTCGAGGCCGCTGCCATCTGGCAGCTCCCAATCTAAAATAAGCATATCAAACTGATAATGCATTACTCTGTCCAGTCCGTCTCTGACGCAGGTAACAGCATCAACGGTATGCCGCTCGCCTTGCAGCCATTGCTTGACGGAACCTAGTAGAGTCTCATCGTCTTCTATGACGAGTAATTTTGCCATTAGCCCGGATATTGTTAGCGACTAGGCTCTTATGCCCGGACTGTGTCGCACTTAATCCGCCCCGCTAACAGAACAAGACTCCAGACACTTGCCAGGGATCAAATGGGCTTAATCTATTCTTTGACGGTTTCCCGCATTTTTGAGTCAAAAAATACTAACTATCGAATAGTTCTCTTCAGACAATGAAAGAACGACGCCGAGGACCGCAGAATGAACGCTTATGCACAATCAGCCGAAAAGGCAAATATCGTTAGTGACACATGGCAGAGCACCAGCCTTCAAGCGATCGTGAGCCTGAGCGCTGAATGCACTGAGTTTGAGCTTTGCGACAAACCTTTGCCTCCCAAATCGTGCAGCCGAGTAAGGGAAGCAAAATTGGCAGTATCAGTCTAAGCCGACCGCAAGAAAAATGAGAACAGGCAACTGGACGTGATGGAAGAGGGGCGCCTGGCGCCCCTCTTCCATGCACACGCCGATTAGTGTCCTGCCACACAAATGACACAGAAAATGACTTTACTGTGGGCTAAACGGGGGTTTGCACACTCTCGATTACACCGCCCGATAACGCGTTGTTCCCAAAGATCGCACACCTTATTGCCTACCAGGCACAAGGTTATGCGGCACAGCGCCGTTGTTCCTCCTGCCGCTTTGCTCATGCGGCCCATGAAACCGGAGATCGACAAATGGACGAAAGTACTCTTTTATGGAGTAATCCCGCATCGACCCTGAATTGGCTGCACGATACAACATTCCTCTGTGATGACCATCACACGGTTGCTGTTCCGGAACCGGACAGCTGTGACTCTCGCCAGAATGAAGCCCCCTTTGCCAGTCTTTCCATCCTCTTAACTCGAAAAGACGGTCACTGTTTGGAGTACCAGGTGACTGCCAATGCTTCCTTTGATGATACCCTTGGTCAGGTGCTCAAAAAGGGGCGAGCAGACGTGGCCGGCTTGGCACTGAGCGGAACAAACCTCACCGATGACGGTTTACAACACTTGAAAGGCTTACATCAGCTTAGCAAGTTGGAATTAGACGATACAGAAGTCACCGACACAGGCCTGCAAGTCATCGCTCAGTTCGGCCTGGCGAGTTTGCGCGAACTCAATCTTACCAGCACGAAGATTACTGATGCAGGAATCGAATCTATCAGCTTGATGCGGGGCATTGATCACTTACGTCTTGAGCACACCGCCGTTACTAACGAGACACTCAAGTGTTTGCGGTCCAGCCATCTCACTGTTCTCAACATGGGCTACAGCCAGGTTAATGATATGGGCTTGATATGGTTGCAAGACATGCCTAATTTGAAAGTTCTTTCCCTGGCAGGCACACGAATATCTGACGACGGACTCAAGCACTTGGTGCGTTGCCGAAGATTGCAGGTGCTGAACCTCGAGAAAACTGACCTGGCGGAAGTGTCTGTGCAACGGCTGAAAAAGAAAATGCCCGCATGTCTTATCGTAAAGCCCGACGGAATGTTTCTGAACTAGACGTTTCACCTGCTTGACTACAGCCCTCCGCAAGGTGTAGCGTAGGATGAGTGGTTGCCTGGTTTGAAATTGAAGCGATTGAGCGGGCTCTAGCGACAAACGAGTGGCTGGCGCGCACTAGGCAACGGAGGAGCCGCAGGGAGCGCTTACAAATGATGCTAACAAGGCCGCAGTTTGTTTTTACATGGATCATTTTGATATCATCCCTGATTACGTCATCGCCGTGCTTCGCTGAGAACACGATTGTAGCGGCATCGCAATCTACCACCAATGTTCACTGCCTGAAGCGCGCAATGCCCTGGTACACGAATCTGGATGAAGCCCGGGAAGCGGCCCTGAAAAGCGGTCGCTTAATTTTCTGGATGCACATGCTCGGCACCATAGATGGAGCAACCTGAAGCGCCGGCAATAGCCTTAGAGCCGTGTCGCTCTCTCGTGAACCAGTGCTTTCATTGCTCCGCAATCGCTTTGTGTGCGGCTATAAAGACATAGTAAAAGAAGGTTATGCTGGAGACTCCGGACGGCACAAGCCGAATGAGACAGCCGTAGACACCACCAATGGTGCAGGACCTCACAACATACAGCTCTTTGTCCTGGCACCGGACGGAACAGTTTTGCACTGCCTTCCCGGCTATTGGAATTCCACCGATCTGGCATTTGAACTGGAATTTGCCGAACGTCTCAATCGGATCTGGAACGACCATACATTGAGCAGGTCACAGAAGAATGATTTATTTGCAAAATCGCAGAAAGATCATATTCGGCTACACTCTCCAGAAATGACCGACCGCAGCAGGATGCAACACTTTGATGTTGCCGTTGAGGTTGAGAAAAGAGGAGACTCGGTAAATGAACGAGCAGACCGCGACGCTGCTCCCGAGGAGCGAGTGAAAACCACTGATTGCCTTTTGCACGAGCGTATGGCCCGCCGCCCCTTTGCGCAATATAACAGTTTCGATGTCGCTGCCTACTCCAATTATGGATCTCATTTTTACGATAAGAACGAGAGCAATCTTGATGAAGACGGCAAAGTGATGAGCCATGGAGGGATGCGTACCATGAGGCAAGGCGATGGACCGCTGCGGCGTTCTAAAGAACAGCAGGACGACTAGTGCCAACCAGACGCTTCGAGCATCAGGGACAACTTCGTTCAATTTGCAAAGAATTAGACGCATCAGTCTGCTTTGTCAACAACATGTCGCCGTCTGATATGCGAATAAGAGGCTGTTGATTGCTATAGACCATCCACGTAGAATTGGTCTGGTTAGTTTGCTTTAACAGGGCGACTGAGCTCGGGAGAGGATCATGCCGCGCAAACCACGAATAGTTAAACGCAGTGGAGATCAGACCGCTCAAGAAGAGCCCGCTCCCGGGAGCGCCAAGCGTCATCAGATCATGCAGGGAGCGCTGGCAGTTTTTCTTGAGTACGGCTACAAGGGAACGAGCATGGATCGTGTTGCCGAAGAGGCCGGTGTCTCGAAACAAACCATATACAGTCACTTCGAAGACAAGGAACACCTCTTTCACGAACTGGTCGAATATCTTTCAGGCAGTCTTTTCCCCGAACAGCAAGATCACACCAAGTTGTTTGAGCTGGAGCCTGAAGCTTTCTTGATTAGAGTCTCCCAGCTCTTCTTTGAACAAATGGATCGTTGGGAATACAAGTCATTCTTTCGTGTCGTGGTGGCCGAATCGGGGCGATTTCCTGAACTGGCCCAGCTTTATGTGAAACGAGCAGTGGAACCGGGTCTGGCAGTTCTCGTCGCTTATTTCGAAAAGCACCCCGAATTGCGCCTGCAAGACCCCGAAGTAATAGCCCGGATTTTTCGAGGCTCACTGGCTAGCTTTGCCCTGGTACAAGACATCCTTCAAGGCAAAAGGCTTGTACCGATGTCTCGAGAACGTTATATTTCAGGACTTGTAGAAACCGTACTCATCTCTTACCAGCGAAAACCCGATTAGTGATTCTAAACCAGGTTGTTGTCGCAGGCGAATTTTACCAGGGCTGTTCTACTTTTCAGTTTCAACTTCTTTCTGATACGGGATGCATGAAGTTCCACCGTTGATTCTGTAAGAAACAATCTCTGCGCAATTTCTCTATTGGCCAGTCCACCGGCTATCAACTTAAGTACTTCCATTTCACGCGGAGACAATGGAACCGAGATCGGTGGCACATCAGGGGCGGGAACATCCGCTGTTCGTGGAAGTGGCCGCTGAAGCTGATCGAGGGCGGATGTGAGTTGCTGTGTCAAATTACTGATTATCTTGAAATTAAAGAGTTGTTCTCGCAGTTCCTGGTAAGACTGAGCGTTGACAATAGAGGCACACAGGGATTGCGCGATACACTCCAGCAGCTGGACTTCCGGTGGCTGCCAAACTCGCCAGGCATCGCTACGAACCAGAACGACTCCAAAATTAGAGTTGTTTACCACAAGCGGAGTACCGAGCCAGGAATAGCCACCTTCATCTTGCTCTTCGCAATCTAGTACGGTAGCTGTGCGCTGCTGAAACCGACTGATCAGTCTCGATGGGATGTGCGAGGTATCGCCAAGCCCGAGTGGAGATATATCAGGCCTTACATATTCGTGGGTAACCACCGGTGCATTCGTAGCATCAGTGCGAACGATCATACATGCGCTGGCCTTAAGCAAGTGTCCCACTGAGTCTACAGCGGCCTGAAGAATGTTATTTTTGTCAAGGCTGGCATGCAGCTTGCTCATCACATATCGTGCCGACCGTTCTACCGCGAGCTGCCTTGATAGAGCCTCTATACTGTCCTCCGAGGACCGCAGGGGATACCAATCGGCGCCGCTGGTTGACATTTCGGTACTGATCGCTTCCCCCAACTCAATGACATCAGAAGGAAAGCTCTCAGAGCTTGAGTGAAGAGAGAGAAATCCACTGAGCCTGTCATTGGCGTATAGGGGAAACAATACATGACGCCGGCCTGCAGCCGTGAGGAAATCCCTGAACCCCCCGGGCTCGGCTCCCTCAGAAAATACAAATCCTCCACAGCTTCCGGTAAAGCTTGTCGATAAATTCTCAGGTACCAGTCGCTCATCAAAAGGAAATCTTCGCCCGAGCAAAGACGGAAGGGAGTCGACCTGGTATTCAGCTGAAATAGTAAGGGCGCTCCGGCCTTCATCAATTCTTGCGACCTGACAACGGTCGCAACCGGCCAATTGCCCCAAAGACTCCACCATAGCTTGCAATCCGCTGGAAGACAATCCGTTGGTTGGGGTTGACAGGACCCGCGCTAGTCGCTGCAGGTTCCGGAAGCTCGACACAGCTTTGGATTGTTGATACATTCAGCCCCTACCCGGGGGGTTCCACCATATACCAGCATACATGATTCCCTTGCTGTACCACCTTGATTCCATTCCTGAAACCATGGAAAACCTTATGATACAGGATTTCACTTTGGCTCACATCATGTAATGACTCCTTCCACAGCCCGCCGAGCCAATCGCCGTCAAAAGACCACCCAATCATGAAGAGATAAACTATCTTTAATCAAGTTGAGACTACAGCAGTGACCTAGGCGATCGGGAAAACACTGCATTTCCAGACGCTTTCACCATTTGAACTTGCCAAGACGGTGCGCTAAAATTAATCTGCGTTCACCTGGATTAATGAAAAGGGCTGCCGTATTGTTACCCGCTCAAACTCTCCGCAATTTAAAACGTCAATTCGGCAAGCGACTTGTTGAAGTGGCTTTAAAGTCTCCTACGTTGATTGACGACATAAACAAAATTAAGTCGGAAGGCGTGAAGATACGCCAGGTTGACGGGCCCTGCAGGGCCTACTACGACCGCCGCAAGCGGACGATATACATAGGTCGCTGGTGCCCGAGAAACTACAAGTTAATCAGCATCGCACATGAATTCGTACATGCATTGGTCAGGCCGACAATTGATCCCGTTGTTGGCGAAACGGGACGCAAAGAGTTCGTTCAGCGTTGTCTTGAGGAGGAAACCGAAGCGATTGTTCACGAAATTAGAATCGTGAAAGAACTCCTGACAGCTGGAGTGAAAGTCGATCCCAAAGAGTTGGAATGGTTGAATCGCTATAAACGAGGTGGTCGACGAGCCATTCGCAAAGCGCTGGAGAAAACGATAACATCCACTACCGGTGAAGATTATCCGGAGTATTACGGCAGCTGGTACGACGAAATCGTGCCGCAGTCCAAGCGATTACCCTAACTTGACGATCAGGTGAACCGATATCGGTACCCGATTGCGGAGATTCGCTCAACCGATATCGGTTGAAGGTCCTGACCGGAAACGACGGCGCGGAAGGGATGGGCGTCGATTGACACAACCGCGGGTCCAGGTGAATGCCAAGAACTAACTTGTACCGATTGTTGACAGCCTCAAATACCGATATCGCTCAGTCCGTCACAACTCGTGTACCGATATCGGTACCGCTAGTTAGCTAATTGCCAGACGGTCAACCGATATACATCGGTTGACCGCCAGTTATTAAAGAATTCCCCTATCAATCAATCGTGATACGCAAGATGGGCTTCTTCTCTTTCACGGTCAATCGTGTACGGCTCTGATGTTAGCGAACATGCAAAAGGAACAATATTACGCAATTGCTCACAAACCAGCTTTGCTTGGGGCATTTTCGCGTGCACATGCAAAGTCTGGAAGTCGATTCTTACAGGCGACCCTTCTGAGGAGATGACAGTGGAGTTTGTCAGCAAGCTTTCAGCTTGGCGCAAGATGTCCTGCGGGTTCTTTATCGCCGAACGACTATGGGTATGCGGCAATAAATGACCGTTTGTATCATAGGTCCTATCGATCCAGGCCTCCCCGGCAACACGAAGGCCCGTGCGTTCTCCTGCCTGTAGTAGATTGGGACCGGCTGGTCCAATCAATACCAACCACTTGTCGAACTCTGCCACAGCACGCCCCACAATGAGAGCGATACGCAGGTCGGAAGCAATTTGGCGGTACAGAAAACCATGAGGTCTTACTTGTGAAATATCGAAGCCCAACGTACGAGCAAGGCCTGACAGAGCTCCAAGCTGATAGAGCACTGAAGCGCGCAATTCGGTGGGGGAAAGGTGGATCTCTCGTCGACCAAACCCGGCAAGATCGGGGTAGCCAATATGGGCTCCCAGAGTCAGCCCGTAATATCGCGTTTCTTCAAGAGCCTCTTCCATTAGCACTGGATCGCCGGAATGCGCACCACAGGCAATGTTAGCAGACGTTACGAAAGGCAAAATATCAGCCTCTCCTTCAATGCGATAAGGACCAAACCCCTCTCCTATGTTAGTGTTGAGGTCTACCCCTTGCATGAACACCCTCGCAGACGGGGGGGCGCTCACAGCCGGTGCAGGCGGCTGGTCCTTGTTGTTTCCTCTGGTCCGGTGTCTTTGTCGGCGCATGTTAGCGTTCCAAAATCGGGTCGAATGGCAATTTTAGCAGGTTCGTGCCTTATTATTCGGGGTTCTGCGAGTCAGTATTTTTCCGCTTCACATTTTCCTGAGGACAATTACAATAGGTGTTGAGGTTGCAAAGCATGCGTAAACACATCGGACTCATTCTGTCTTCATTTATAGTGCTGGCTCACCCGGCATTTGCAGCGGCGCCCACCACGGCAGATTTAATCCGCCAGTTGCGGGGGCAAGCGTTAGAACGGGCAATGAACAAAGATCCCGACGGAGCCCTTTCATACCTGAATCAGGCGGCGGGTAAAGCGAAACAGGAATTTGGCGCCAATTCGCCATTCGTGAGCGAAATTTATTTCGAAATGGGTGTGGTCGCTACCGAATCCAGTAAATTCGAGCCGGCCGAAAACTTTTTGAAAGAGGCAATCAGGCTGAACCCCAACTCCATGGTAGCTCGACTAAAACTGGGCGAGCTGGCCAACAGACGCGCTGAGTACGACGAAGCAGCGAAACAAGCGAGGTATGTACTTGCTCGCCAGCGTGACAATCTCGAGGGACGAAGTATTCTGGCTGAAGCATACGCCCAGAACCTCAACCCGGGCAAGGCCATGCAGGAATATTTCTACATGGATATGTTCGCACACGGTCTAGCGAAAGCGGCGCCCGTTTCAACAGCTCCCGCTGCGCCACCAGTTGCGGTGCAGACGCCGGTACCACAGCCAGTGACACCACCCAAACCGCCGGTTAAAGCAGAAAAGCCGATCGAACCCAAGGAAGATAAGAAGGCGGACAAGAAGAAAGAAGAACAGAAAAAGGAAGAACAAAGAAAGAAAGAAGAACAAAGGAAAGAGGAGCAGCGAAAGAAAGAAGAGCAGAAAAAGAAGGACGAACAGAAGAAGAAAGACGACAAGAAAGCTGCG
>JAKFUT010000061.1 GCA_021732565.1 Candidatus Obscuribacterales bacterium | reverse complement strand
GATCTTCAGGGGTACGCCCCGGTACGCAGCGATAAAATCTGGCAAGAGGATGATCAAAATTGCCGTACTAAAGAAGGCGACAGCAACCAGCCAGATTTCGATCATTTCCTCATGCCTCCGAACCGCGTGAACTCCTTTACACTCTATACGTATTCGTCGGACAACTACGGTTATCGAAAGAAATCCATCATAATGTATTCTTTGACCTCACTGTGAGGACCACTCGCTATCTCTCGGATACGACTCAATCGCACGCAGAGCGCAAGAGATAGAGCCGCTCGTTCTCGGGAATAGATTGTAAGTTCACGGACATCTTCGCTTATTTAACCGGCGGGGAAGAGCACCATCACTTCAAAAGGTGTTCGGTGTTTGTATGGGTTGAGACAAGATCCTGAATTCAATGCATGCAGAATGAGGGCGCGCTCTTACTGGGAGTCATCTGATCCTCGCAGCGTTGACACAACTGCTGCTGTTTTCAAAATGTGATCGACAATACCTTTATCCGTTTTGTTTTTCGAATCGACGAGTGACTGAAAGCCATCAGCGTGACTCAGCGCCTGTACGGGAGAGAACTCTGCATGAAAGATTCTGGTTTCGTTTTCAGTGCCCAGCTCCTTCGGATGACTGGAATGAATACTAGGCTGTGGATGAGCCTTGGCGAAATCGACGTTGTCCTTGTGAGTCAACAATAACTGTTCACCGGCCTTAATCTGAATTTTCCTGCTGCCGGGAGTTACCACCACAACGTCGCTGTCTTTGTGATCTGCGATGTTATAGACTGCAACAGATTTGCCCTGTGACACCACATACACTGCCGAGCGTGGTGCGATTCTAACTTCTCCGCGATCAGTCTTGATGTTCACCGGTTTTTCGTGCGCCGTGAACGCAGTGCCCTCATGGAGCACTATGGTTTTCACACCGTTGACTTCATCCGAGACAGTTTCGGTGTTGACACTGACATTGCTACCATCGCCAATTCCCTGGTTTCCTGAGTTGGGAAGATTAGCCTGACCATTCTTGTCATGACGGTGACGCTCCTTCGCTGATGCCTGCTTGTGCTCGGACTTGTCACGCTTGTCTGAATGATGCTCGTTATGTTCGCCTTTGCCTTTGGATTCATCATGTCCGGCGCTAACTACTATGTGTTGCAGGGAGTCGCCGTGTCCGCCCGGGGATAGATTTGAAGGTCGAGACATTGTCGATTCCATGTGAACCCCGGCACCGGATATAGACAATCGGTTGATCGCATGATTGTTGCGTGCGTGCCCGTGAGCTGTTCTGCTTCTTGTCACTTCAACCGGTTGCCGCGCTCTGTGAGTGCTTGACGAGCTGTTGGTGACTTTGGACATATCGCCTGCTGGCTTGACAGTATTGTTCGCCCGGGTCTCAGAATGTGCCGCAAGATCGGCGGCAAAGCTTGCCCCAATCGACAACATCAACAACACCCCAAGACAGAAAGGAGTAGCCTTGAAAGGTTCCAGCTCTAAACACATTTTTGCCAACTCCCACCACCTACATTGCGTCCAAAACACGAATTTCGCACCGCAGCTCAATTCCTTGCAGGCCGTCTCCCTTCGACCTGTTTTACCCACGGAAATGCTCCCTGCCTGGTCACCGTTGCTCGGTTGGCGCCTCCCGGGCTCAGTTTTCCAATGAGTTCCGTTTGCTCAGTTTCTGACTGGCGCCACGTCTATTGAACGCGGACATTCAAACCCGGATTCGCCCCTGCGACATCATACGGTCGCCCCTCTCCCATTGTATCAGTCAATGGCGTTCGTCTTGAATCAGAAAGCAACGGGTGCAGAGTGAGATATACGATGGGCGTTGCGCTTGCAGGATTGAGCTGCCGGTCGTTCTCCTGTTCCATTAAGCTCTGCCTGATCTGCGAGGTACTGGAAAATCGCTGACGCAATTGCTGGATTGTTTGGTTCAGGGGCGGCTTAGCCGCCGAAACTCTCAGTCCGTAATAGAAACGGAAATCCATACCGGCCAGCCCCGGCGTTTGATGCGAATGGAAATTGTAGACCGGTTCTGCTCGGGCCACTAATAGGAGGCTTGGAAAGCGCGAAAGCAGAGGACGGTCGATTTCAAAGTCGCATACAAACGAATAATTATTGATGGGCGCTAAAGCATTGCCGCGAAACGGTTCTCTAAAATTTTGCAAGAAAGTAGTAGCAGCGGAGAAACTCCATTTACCCCGCTGATAGCTGACCCCCCATGTGTAGAAAGGGTCCAACTCGCGCATATAGCTTCCCGCAAAATGTGCGAATCTGACCTGCAGCAAGGCATTAGCAAATGCCACTATATTGCTTGTAGGCGTGTATTGCAAAGTCACCCCCGGCAAGTAATCGAGCACCGGCACCAGCTGCGATTGCCAGAGTTCGCGTGCAATGAACTGGGGCTGCAAACTCAGTTTGTCTGTCAAACTCCACACTTGCTGAACGCCGATACCAAGGGCACCGGTATTGGTGTTCAGCGGATAATTATGAACCACTGAGTCGCGAAGGAAAAACGTATTTGCAAAGACCTGCGTTCTTGGCGTAACCGCCCATCCGACAGTCAAATTTGGATTGATTCTGTGAATGTTGTCCAGAGTCGAGACCTGAGCAAGGTCTGAAAGTATCGTGTATTGATCAGTCTGGGAAAGATCGCTAAAACTGGTGCCGGGATCCAACGTCTGATGCAGTAATGTTCTCTTCTTTGGATACTGATAAGGATTGGTTTCGATACGCATCGTCGTCTCAACAGACGTATTAAAGAACAGAGGTGCAGGCAATCGTTGCCATAGCCGCATCTGCAAATTAGTAGTGAATGGTCCGTTTCCGGGCTTATCCGGCAGAGGCTCCACGTCCGTCGGCAGCACGGTCCCGCCAAATTCCGCCCCCCTTACAGGCGCGCAATAGAACAAGAACCAGAACAAGCACGCAATTAGTGCGGGTCCGCCTCTTTCGAAGAATCTGGTTCGTGCTGCCATAATCACACAATGATAACTCTAAATCAGGGTAATGAAACAATCCCGGTTAGATTCAAAGACCGGCACGCACCGGGGCAAGATCGCCTATCCGATCCGGTCCGGGCGATCCCTGAGTGCAATTAAATTTCAGCCCTTCAGATCAGTATTGCCGCAGTTCCACATGGTGACATTGATGGACCAATCGATTGAAATTCGTTTCGAAAGGCGTACTGGGTACCGAGACAAATGACGGGCAAAGTGAAATTGCTAAACTTCTCCAAGGGAGCATGGAAAGCGCAATTCAGCAAACGAAAGTGACCTTACGATTTTCATTCATACCGGTTCGTGGCCGCACCTCTTACCTCCCTCACCGAAGGTGCGGTGATCAGAAAATTACTTTGGATATTCCGAATTCGATTAGTGAGTTGGAGTCGACAGGCTGCTGCAAACAACTCCGGAGCGCCGGGCAGAACCGTAGTTAGAGGGGGAGTAAATCTATGTATCGGCGTTATCGTTAACATATGTGTTAATGATGAAGGATTATCCGCAGCTGAGTCTCCGTCGCAAACGGCTCAATCAAGCAACAACTACATTGCGCCTAATGGTCACAAAACCTACGCGACATTGACAGGGTTCAGCAGCAGAAAGATAGACCGGCAAAATCGGGAACAAATCGCTTCGGTTCCTCAGTCTGCCGTATGGTTTCACCAAAAGAGGGAGGCCGAACGGCTACATCCACATAACATGAGTCAATCATAATAGGCTCGCTGCCCCAGTTACCATTATCATGTCAACATGAACAGTAACCCGGTACTAACGCCGCAATACATTTCTGAAAGTTTCGGCTGGAATGTCCTGTCCAATGCCAGAAAACTGTGCAGGGAAGGTCTTGTTCTGGATTGCGGATTTGACATTTCCGGCACCAAGATTGTTGGTCGGGTTCTAGACCAGCATCGACAGGCTCCCTATCGCGTTGAAGTGAGCCTGCAACGCGAAGGATTGGGCAAGAAGCATTTGTCGGGTGTTTGTACTTGCCCGGTGAAAGTCAACTGCGTTCATGCCGCAGCAGTAGCACTCATGATTGCGGAAGATTCCTCTGAGGGCTCCACCATCCAGCTCTTATCCGACGAAGATGAGCCGGACGTAATTCCGCAAGACGGTTCAGGCCTGGTAGGCGCCTGGCTGTCGTCGCTTATGCAACTAAGCAACCATAGCGATTGCCACGAACGTATTATATACATTCTGAATCTAGATACAAAATTTGCAAATGCGAAACTGAGTGTCGAACCTCAAATTGCCACCAGGCGTAAGTCGAGTGAACAACCAGCAACCCGCCCTTACAACTGGCACCAGCTTGTCGGCAGTAAGGCCCGCCTGGTTCACGAAGAAGATCGCACGATCGCCAAAATATGGGTCGCCTGTGGAACACAAAGTGGCAGCGCGCTTCTGCCCCCGGAAGACCCGGATGTTCTAGACTTGCTACTTCACCGCATTATCAGCACGGGGCGTGCGTACTGGCTCAACAATTTGCATTCGCCTTTGAAGCTCGCTTGCGCACGAGAGGGCAATATAGAATGGATTGTCCATAGCGATGCACGCCAGTCACCAAAGGTGGTGCTAAACGAACCGAATGCCGCGCTGGAAATTTTAGACAGCGATCGTCCATGGTTCATTGATAAATCTGCAAGTGAATGCGGGCCGATCAACCTGCCCTTCCCACGAGAAATAGTGAAAATCTTTCGGCAGTCTCCGCGAGTAAACCCCGGCGAAGCGGTGGTAATCTGCGAGTCATTAAAGCAACTGGACCAGACGCTACCACTTCCTCGGCTCGATGTTGTACAGGTGGTGCGAACCGATGCACCTATCCCGTGTTTGCATTTGAAATACGAGAATTTCAAGACCTCGGTCATGGTCCAGGAAGGGGCGGTCGCCAAGGTTGTCAACGAAGCCAATCTTGCAGTGTTATCTTTCGATTACGGATTCGACAGTTCAAAACTATCCGAGTCATGGCAAGTTTTCCAATGGCTGGACAAAGACAATCAATCCATCGTAACAAAACGGGATAAGATGTTTGAAGACGAAGTTCGCAATCGGATATCACAGCTTGGCTTGCAGCAGTCTGGTTCGGTTCGCCTACCTCGCACGCAATCAGGATTCGTAATGCGTGAACACGGCAAAGAATCGTGGATACGATTAATGACCGAAGCGGTGCCCGCATTGGAACAGGAAGGTTGGCAAATTACAACTGCCGATTCGTTTCAGTGTCAGGTAGTGGAGGGAAGTGGCGATTGGCTAGTAGAAATTGACGGCGATGCCGGTTGGTGGTTCTCCCTTGATTTAGGAATCAATGTAGATGGCCAGCGAATTCCTCTATTGCCAGTCCTTACACAAGCACTGAAAGAAGCCAGCGTCAGCTCGCTTGCTTGCGTGGACTCATTGAATAAATACGGCAAGTTCTACGCTCCACTTGCAGATGGACGGTTAATCGCTCTTCCTTTCGAGCGAATCAAGACGATATTAGCCTGTCTCATTGAGACTCTCGATAAAACGGCTCTCTCGTCAAAGCTCGATATTTCGATACCACAAGTAATGGCACTATTAGAGAGCGATCAAGCGGCCAGCATCAATTGGTGCGGTGCACAATCGCTAAAAGCACTGGCATCGCAGCTCAGCGACTTTGATATTTCGAAGCCAATCGATGCACCGATCGGGTTGAAGGCATCGCTTCGACCTTATCAAATGGAGGGGCTACGCTGGCTTGATTTCATTGCTACATTAGGGCTTGGTGGAATCCTTGCCGATGGTATGGGACTGGGAAAGACCGTTCAAACCCTGGCACACATTATCAGAGAGAAGGAACTGGGCAGGTTGGAGCGGCCCTGTCTGGTTTTGTGCCCGACCAGCGTGCTTCCCAATTGGCGGGCTGAGGCGCATCGTCTGGCTCCGGGGCTGGCGACACGGTTTATTTACGGTTCATCTCGGTCCAGCCTGTATGAACAGTTGAACGGAATCGACCTGGTGGTAACAACATATCCTCTGCTTGTCAGAGACATTTCCACGCTGATGTCACTAAAATGGCATGCTGTCATCCTGGATGAAGCACAAGCAATTAAGAACAGTGATACCAAGGTCGCACAAGCCGTTACGCAATTGACGTGCAAATACAGATTATCGTTAACTGGCACCCCGATTGAGAATCATCTTGGAGAACTCTGGGCACAATTCCAATTCCTGATGCCGGGATTACTTGGCAGCAGATCGGCATTTGACCGGGCATTTAGAACACCAATCGAAAAAGAGGGCAACACCGAACGCTTGAAGATTCTCAGTTCACGAATACAGCGCTTTTTGTTGCGCCGAACAAAAGAACAAGTGGGCAAGGATCTCCCGGTCAAGACGGAAATTGTCGTGCCTGTCGAACTTGAGGGCAAGCAACGCGATCTCTATGAAACGCTAAGACTTTCGATGCACGAACAAGTGCTGAGCGAAGTGAAGAAGAGAGGTCTGGCGTCGAGTCAACTCATTATTCTAGACGCGTTAATGAAATTGCGTCAAACCTGTTGCGATCCGCGCCTGGTGAAGATGGCGGCTGCCGCCGAGATAACGGAGAGCGCCAAGCTCGACTGTCTAATGGAAATGTTGCACGGACTGCTGGAAGATGACAGACGAGTGTTGCTGTTTTCGCAATTTACAAGCATGTTAGATCTGATTGCCGCAAAGTTGAACGAAGAAGGACTCGACTATCTTCAACTGCGAGGCGATACGAAAGATCGCGAAATGCCAGTAAAACGGTTTCAAAATCTCGAAGTACCCATATTTCTGATCAGCTTGAAAGCCGGTGGTACCGGGCTGAATTTAACGGCGGCAGATACAGTAATTCACTACGATCCATGGTGGAACCCGGCAGTGGAAGACCAGGCAACGGACCGAGCCCATCGAATAGGGCAAGAGAAACCGGTCTTTGTCTATCGACTCGTGACAGTCGGCACAATAGAACAACGCATGCTCGAACTCCAGGAGAATAAAAGAACTCTCTCTAACAGTATCCTTTCCGCCACAGGTGAAATCGAGAGCGCTCTTGCACGGTTCACAGAAAGCGATCTGGCAGCCCTTTTCGCACCACTGCAAAGCTGATCTCCCCATTGGAAAAGGCAGGCGAATTATAACGCGGCTGGTTCCCATCACAGCAGCAGGATAAACAAAAAGCGTAAAGCACTGGCGAAAATTGCAAGATAACAATTTCCGTATTGGCGGTTCTCACGGTTGTACTCTATATCGCAGCTCCATTGTTAGTCCCTCTCAATCATTGTTGCCACAGCCTTGGCGGGCTGCAGCTATATGTTAGCCTGCTGGAGCTTTCGAATTGACGAGCAACGGTTGGTATTCGACATTCTCAAACAGAGTGTTTCTCTATTTAAGAAGAACTAACCGGCACTTATTCTAACCTGAATTTTCAATCTGACCGAGTTAGAAACTCAGGTCTAAAACACTGACGACGGCGAAACCATGCTGAGTAGCACGCAGGCAGACCGAAGGACTCAGTACTCCATTGGTCTGCCTGCGATTGTGATCATTTGATGGTCAACGAATGTTCGCTACATATTGGACGCGGCCGATGGAGATTAGAAGTTCAACCGGTTCCAGATACTGCCGCCGCCGTTATGGCGATGGTGCCTTCGATTACCATTGCCATAACCGTTGTATCCATTTGAATTGCCATAACCGTTGGACGTGAACCCGTTCCCGTTGCCGTACTGATTGCCATAGCCATTCGACGTAAATGCATTGCCATAGCCGTTCGATCCATACCCATTGGCTCCATTGCCGAAGCCATTGAAACCTCGATGATGATGACGGTGCCCTTGTCCTTGATTTTGACAACCCTGGGCGTCGGAGGGGAGCGCGACAAACGAACTACCAATTACGGTGGCGGCAAGTAGACCAATAGATAGAATCTTTTTCATTAGAACCTTCTGGTAAAACGCTTTCAAGACGGGGGAAGCTCGTGAGTTTCAAGTATCATGGCAGATTAGTCATGTTTTCTCTTGAACCTCACCTGCCCAGTGACGCACCGCACTGAACAATGTTTCCGCCAAGCCATCAAGTGGTCGATTTCGTGCAAAACAGCTAACCGTGCAGACTTGCAGGCACGTCAGCGCAGCCGGCGGTCTACATCTTCGCGATCTTGTGGACTAAACTTTACGTCGTCCTAACTGTGTCCGTTTGACTCTCGAATCGCCAAAGGAATCGATGACAGTACAAGTACATTGTGCTTGATCTAACACTGGGAGTCTGAAATCAGAGTTCCCACTGACTCATGATCCCCTCCTTCCTACGTCAGTGCGCCTGGCTGTGATAACCCAATCACCGGTAGCACTATCAACGGTGCAAGCGCCATGTGAGTCTCCTGACAGCCCCATCTCCGCCTGAGTCAAAACAGCCTTCCCTCTTGCGTACTTCAGAACCAGCATGGTTACCATCGATTGCAGCTGTCCGATCAGTTCTTCTTGCTCGGCGATCACGCAGTGAAGCTCTGCTTCACTCAATCTATTGTCCATGAATCTCCTCCTGTCTTTTCGCTTGTGCTAGTAGCTGTGCCAAGTCAACTTCCTCACCTGGTCCAGAACCGGCTACAAACCACAGAATTGTTTTCCCGGCGGAGTTCACGATCTCCCACGGGTGGGTTGAGAAAGTCTGCTGCGAGTACGACCCACCCGGTTGCAAGTCCATATAGTGAACACGCTTGCCTGCAAAATCTCGCCAATATACTGCAACGCTATCTTTGGTGGAGTTCTTCAATTCGAACTTCGTTGATTCACTGGAGTTCTGAGAAAGGAGCAGCGCCGGAGAGTCTTGCGGTTTCTCCGTAAAGAACATCCAGATCCGCGGCTCGGCAACAGGAGTGTTAATCGCGTTCGTGACCGGAAGAACCGGCAATCTTCTCTCCGCCACGATGGGCGCAGCAGTACCGGATACGGTGCCCCTGGTGAAATTTTGGAACGCAGAATACCCGGCCAGGGCGCAGCCGAGGCAGAGAGCAATTAGAATGGGGCTTACTCCATTTCCTTCGAAATTTGATCTGCGAAAAGGCACATCTGCTTGTCGCGGCAAATGTGACAATCGGCCTTCTACTGCTGAGATGGCAGCGTATGCGTCGGAGGTTGAAACTGTCTCGTCGTGCAAATCAACCAGAAGACGCGATAAAACGTCAGCTTCCGCCATCAGCTTCGCTCCCCGGCACTGGTCCACCAGTGCGTTCACTCTCAGTAACAGGCATTCGGATTCGTAGTTACTCGTTGCCCTGGATTTTGCGCGCACCGGAGTGGCGGCAGGTATATCTTTATCAATGGAGTCGTCTCCATTTGACGAAGACACCAAATCTACTGAAAGTTGAGGCGAATCGTCGTACTTCATACATCGCCCCCTGCTATCCCCGAAAAATGCCATGGTCCACTTCTTAGGATACAACGTTAATTGCCGTTTCGGCTCCCTGGTAATGCCAGTAACGTCTGAGATCTCAGCCCCAAGTTCTTTGGCGGGTCCCCAATTGCCCGGCTTCCAATGTGAGCGACAGGCCAACACGCAAATATCCCAGAATCATGACAAACAGGGCTTTGCTGATTGTATTGCCTGGCCAGTGAGGCCGAGGTACTATGTATTTCGTGACCGGCTGAACCTGAGTTGGAACAATTACATCACAGCGTTTTCGTGGCAACGGTTGAACGGGAAATTAGAGGATCTCTTGCGAGGAGTACTTTCAGTGCAGAATGAAGCCGCAGCGAACGCCAGGTACGCCGAGGCGAAATCTGCGCTTCAAAGGGCCGACTTTAGAGCTGCAGAAAAACTTGCAAAAGAGTTGACCCGAATGAAGTACTCCGGTGGCTTTGAAATTCTGGCTGAGGTTTACGATGCACAGGATAAGCCGGAGAAAGCTCTGAGCATTCTGGAAGAAGGCGCAAAGAAGGCTCCCGGGGTGTGGGGGCTGTGGCTGATGCTGGCAAATCGATATTCTGACAGACAGATGTTCGGTAAGGCTATGGATGCATATCGTCGCGCTCTCTCATGCCAGCAGGTTTCCATCGGAACGGTGCTTTTGAATCAAGCGCTTTGTCTCATGAAACAGAGTAAATTCGAGGAGGCTCTGCTCGTTCTCCAAGAGCTGCATGATGAGGCATGGAGAATTCAGAGACAAGTTATGGTTGGCTCCATATTAGTAGAACTCCGCAGATTCGATCACGCCAAACAAATTCTGGAAGAAACGATTAAGGAACTGGAATCTGCTGATACCGTAATTAGTGCCACTCTACACGAGGAATTGTTGGCGGCGATGGTTTACCTGGCGCTGGCCGCATGCAAATCTGGTGCACACGCCACTGCTGTTGAGAAAGTGTTGCACGCGTTTGAGTTATCGAAAGGACAAGTATTTCAGCAACAGACGATGGCACTCTGGATTCTGCGAGAAAGCGAATTGGGTTCACAAGAAGATCTTCATGACCTGAGACTACTCATTAGCGGTGTTTGGCATAGTGCATTCGAAGGGCATTCATCACCATCCGGATTTTTCAGAAATCTCACAGTGGTGGCACGCGATCCCTCTGACGCTCTCACTCTTGCGTCACGGCTCGAGCCGGAAGAAATGCGATCTTCGCTGAGAATTCACGAGTGCGAGAGTAAAGGCGCCACAGCGGGCATGCCTCGCGGTGTGTATTTTCGCAGTGGATACGCATTCTTTGAAGATGGAGACTCCTAATGTTTGAGCGCTTTACCGAAGCCGCTATTAAGACGATTATGCTGTCTCAGGAGGAATCTCGGCGTTTAGGGCACAATTTCGTCGGTTCCGAGCAAATACTTCTCGGGTTGATTGGACAAGGTCGAGGAATAGCCGCAGAGTGTCTCAGAAGGAAAATAACTCTGAAAACTGCTCGGACAGAGGTTGAGAAAATCATTGGACGCGGGTCTGGCTTCGTGGCAGTTGAGATACCGTTTACCCCACGAGCAAAACAATTACTAGAGAATTCCTGGCGAGTTGCGCAACATCTTGGTCACACATACATTGGCACGGAACACCTATTGCTAGGTCTTCTTGATCTACCCGAGGGCGTAGCTATTCGCGTTCTTGTGAGCGCCGATGTGAATTTGAGCAACCTTCGAAAAGAAGTTCTCGGAAGAGTTGGCGGTGACTCTGGAGTCGATATCAACTACTGGAATGATCTTCCCACAGATCCGCTCATACCTGATGCGGGGGATCTTACGGATTACAACTATCGTTGTTATGGCCATGACGCTATTGCCGTACTCTCTCGGTCATGCGCTGCCGCTGAAATGCTGGGGAATCGATTGATAGGTTCAAACCACATGTTGCTGGCTATGCTTCAGGATGAATCTCTCCTGAAGGCAATTGCAGTTTCGGGCGCGAGCATCGCTGAAGTACGCAGACAAATTCTGCACTCTGTTCAGCCGGAAGGAGAGAACTCGAGTAACGGCGAGAAGGTCTTTTCGGAAGAATCACACAAGATTTTTCATGGTGCTTGGGCTGCGGCACGGGAGCATAATCACAGACAAATTTGTAAAGAACACTTGCTCGCAGGAGCATTATGCCAGGAGAGTGTTGGCGACAAAATCTTAAAAGACCTTGGAGGGGATCCAACTGCAAGTCGCAGTGCAATATCTGCTGCATTGCAGCAATTTGCAACCAGCACGGGTTCAGGCGAGAAAGTATCCCACAGCACTGCCTCAGAGGAAACAGCATCGGGTGAAAGTTCTTCTTACAAATCGAAAGATGTAGCCACAGGAATGACCAAAGAAAGGCTGCTTGTTCTCGCGCTGCTCATAGTGTGCCTATTGTGCTTTTTGCTTTACCGGTTTGCTAAGCCCTAGAAAAGCAAGCTAGGGCATATCAGGTAGCGCTTGTAGATAGTCATTTGAGAGCAGATTGTCTGGAAATGGCTTAAGGTTACTTTGAGTATTTTTGTCCAGATTATACATTTCCACCGCCCCTGCCAGCGTTTTCTGGTTTGCATAACTCACACCAGGTGCGGGGGCCGCCCCCCCGATGACAGACGCAAGTTCATGAAGCGACATTGTTTCAGTGAGATTGCTTAGAAACAGATCTCGCTCTTCAGAATTAATCGTTCTTTCCATTTCCAAACCCTCGCTACCCTCATCCGATACGTTCAAGGATAAGGATCATTCCTGACCAAGTCCTGACCGAAGCGTCGGACAGGATCGGGGCATCCGTTTGGGTCCGCAACCAAATCCACGATTCGAGGCGCGTTCCAACGGACGGCAGATCGGATTCATCCCCTAATCCCTAATTATCTCCGTGAGATGTTTGAGCGGTGCTATGCTGAGGGATGAAGAACCATGCGATGAACAAGCGCGAATGCCTTTTGAACCTGGAACCATCGTCGATGAACGCTATCAAGTGCTGGAACATCTCGGTGAAGGGGGGATGGGCAATGTGTTTAAGGCAGTTGAACTCGAATTGGATCGCGTTGTAGCCCTAAAGGTCCTTCACCATGGTCTGTTGATGGACAGGGAATCGCAGAGCCGCTTTATCCGCGAGGGCAAGATTCTTTCAAGTGAATCTAATCCACATGTTGTTAGATTTTATCGGTTCGGTCTGTGGGAACAAATTCCGTTTATCGTAATGGAATATCTTCAAGGAAAGTCGCTCAGCATGCTGATCCATGAGGAGAAAAGGTTGAACCCTGATCGCTGTATTGCACTGATGGCACAGGTATGTGAAGCCATGGTCGCCATGCACGAACACGGAATAATGCATCGCGATCTAAAGCCAAGCAACATTATGGTGCTCAACGCTCCTGAGCCGGACTTCGTCAAGATTGTTGATTTTGGACTAGCTCGTTTTCTTCAAGGTTCAAATGCCAGTCAAACCCTAACCCGTACTGGCATGTTGATAGGCAGCCCTCACTACATGAGTCCCGAACAATGTCAGGGGAGTAAACTAGATCACCGCTCCGACATCTACTCGGTCGGATGCGTTTTTTACGAAGCTCTGACGGGGCAACCTCCACTGGCGGCAGATAACCCTATTGGTCTTGTGTTCAAACATGTGCACGAATTGCCTCGCCCTCTTTTGGAGTTCTTCAACGATTCGGAACTGCCAGAAGGTCTAAACAGTTGTATATTCAAGTCGATGGCGAAGGACCGCCAGAAGCGCTATCAGTCGATGAAACAACTAGCATGTGATCTTGAGCTTGTTAGACAAGGGCGCGCCAGCGAAATTACTCCCTATTGTACAGCGTATCCTCTCGGTATAAAGAACAGTGCAAAGAGAGGTTTGACGAAGCCAATGCTTGCAGTATTGGCTCTGGTAGTTTTTCTGCTGGCGTCTGTATGCATGGTTTCTAGACAGCCTCCCCTTAGAGATGCCGATGAAAGGCAACAGTCTGTTAGTCGCCCGGAAAATTGGGTCAAGCACCATAAGAACCTACCGGCAATCGAGTTTGTTTCCGAGATCTTTCCGGATCCGCACGATCGCATTGCGTTATACAGGGGCTGGCTGGCAACATATGGTGCAACAGCAGCAAAATCCATGGTTGCAGATGCAGAGTTCAATCTTGGCGAGGAATTGATAAGCAGTGGTACCATCGATGCCGAGGCCTTACAACACCAATCCATGGCGAAGAATTATTATCTCCACAGGCTGGACATCAAGTCGATTCCGCCTGAAGGATATGATGATCTATTATTGGCATACGAGAGGTTGTCCGTCATTTACATAATGGCCAATGAATTGAAGCGCGCCCGAGAAGTATTGACAGAAGGGCTTGCCCGCTGCGGGCGTTACTCAAGTCAATTGATGCAATGCAGAGTTCATGATCGGCTAATCCAAATCTCTCTTAGAGAAGGCAATGACAAAGACGCCGAACTACACTTTCGTAAACTACTTCAGATACGCGACAGTCCAACTAAAATAAGGGGGGAGTTCCTTATCGATTTTGCACAGGTCCTTCAAAGACAAGGCAAACTGGCAGAAGCGCGCGACACTACTCAAGCAGCTATAGAGTTGTATAAAGTACATGAAGGGTACCAATCCGTACCATGGACACTTCACCTCGGTCAGCAGTTGCAAGCAGAAAATCGATACGATGAAGCGCTGAATCTATACAAGGAAGTTGTAAACGTTCAGTCGGATAATGAGTCAATGAGGCTTAACACTGCAATGGCAACCTGCTTAGGTAAACTCGGTAGATATCGACAGGCTCATGAACGCTGGCTCAAGGTAATCTACGGTATCCCCAAAGCAGACTGCACAAATTTCTGCAAGTCATTACTTGCCATCATTGAGAACGCGGCAATCGGGAGATTGTACGATGTTGATCTCGCTGCTCTGGTTGACGATTATGTCAAACGCTGCGCTGTGCAAGACTCGTCCAGCACAACCCTTGCTGGACTCAACCTGATTCTGGAACAGTTCAAGAATTTCGGGAACATCAAAGAAGAAAGGAAAACTTTGTTGAACTGCATAGCCATATGCGATTCTTGCCCGGACCGGCAACTGGGTGCAATCATTCCAGACGAGTTGAAGTATGCAAATGTCCTCTGTGACACAGGTGAGTTGAAAGGTGCAGAAGATTTTTTGAGAAGAATGCTGAACAGAACCCGGATTCTCAAATCTGAAGGAATGGATATTCCGTTGCGCATCGCTCTTGTAGAAATACTCGTGCAATCGAAGATTCCTCCTGTAACCGAAGCGGAAAACGTCATCGAACCTGCATTTAGACCAGCGGAGGCTATGCAGGACTCGAAGCCGGAAGTCCTTGCTAATCTGTGGCGTATCAGGGGCGACATTTACTATCACGGGAATCCACGCAAGGCGGAGATGGCCTATCTGCAAGCGTTGTCTATTATGGATAAACACCCGACCAGAGTAGAACCGAGCATGAGAAGCGCTCTGCTAAGAAAGTATGCAAAACTATGCGAATCTCTCGGACGGAGGGATTACGGTAAAATCCTTCGTAGCGAAGTTGCAAAAGAAGAACAGTCACAAAAACGAGTGCCGCCCGCAAATTCCAAACCGTAGGGCAGAGCGATACCTGATCGTTCATTGAAGATAAGCGACCCGGGCTATCGCGTGTGAGCTGGACGACGACTGGAATCCGCTTCTAATAACGTTGGGAATCGGAGGTCCGGCGGAGCATGGTTTGCCGCACTTGTAGCTACGCGACAGGTAGAGACTGATGTAAGGTGCACTCAGTTTGTAAGTTGTCGTCTCGTTTGTCTTACCGGTTTGTCTATTTCCCCAAAAGACCACGCTTCATCTCGTCACAGATCGTGGTGGAACCACCATTGTTGGCTTTGTGTGAATTCGTTAATCTCTCTGTGGGGCGTCCTCGACAAGGAGTGGTATGGACGAGACAGTATTGCGGGACAATAAACCCCGTGAATTTCAGCATTCTCAAGGCTTAGATTTGCTCGACGTTGTCCAAAACGGAAAGGTTGGCGATCCCTTGAAGGGGGCTGTTGCACAAGTAAATGGAGATTTCCGCAAGAATCCTTTTGCAGAACCGCCAAATAAAGCTGATGTTCCCCCACCACCGGCGAAGCAAGACGGTGTGCTGAAAGGAAATCCGTTTGGCGACGCGCAACCGCCCAAAAGCCCGTGGAATCCCAAACCTGGAGATGTGGTTCCGGCCCTGACACAGGAATTAACAACAGACTATCGCTCGCTTACTTCTGCCGAACTGGAAAGAGTCAATCCTGTCAAACTGATTATCAAAGATTTTCCAGGCTCAGATATGATTCGCCCGTCGAAAGATAGCGCCAGCGGGCGTTACTTCTTCTATTTTCAGCGCGATAACAATCGCCAAATGTACTTTCCCTCCAATTTGACTGAAATTGAAATCTGGCAAAACGGCAAGCAATACAACATTTCCGTTCAAAAGCTGAAGGATGACTACAATCAATGGGTAGCGGCAGGTGAGCCCGACCCTTGGACCGGCAAGAAAAAAGAAGAAGTTGCCAAAGAACCTCCAAGGACAGGCACACCGGGCGGCGAAGTAGCACCGATCTGGGGTGTCACAGTGCCGGAGGAATCTACCCCCGGAAACTGGTCGCTTATTGGAGATCGACTAGCCGGTGGTGCTTCGGCATCAGCCCTCACATATTACAGGGTAACCCGCGACATAGCCTTTCAGGTGGCACCGGAAGCCAGTCTTGCACTTGCTGCTGAACGAACTGCGTTGCTCCCGCTTGCAACAGCCAGACAGAACCAGTTGGCTGGAAACTTGCGAGGAAGCCTGGTAGGCAACGACATGCTTCTACGTATGCGCATGGAAAGCTGGCCGGTCAATCATTTGAATCCCACACAGGCAGCCCAGTATGAGCAATGGACTGCGCTCAATCGAATGATTCCTGAGGTGCGACAGGGAAGCAATTATTGGAACGGCTCCAGGTTTGTTGCCGGCGAGCATGCGGTAGCTGTCACCGGGGACGCAGCGCTTTCCACTGCCTATGGCCGATACTCCAGCGCGCGTGTGCGCTACGAAAATACGATGGCGGAGAATATTGGTGCCGCACGGGCAGCCCATACAAATGTTCTTCGAGGCAACATCGGTGCGCTACTTGCATCGGAAGCAGGGAAACAAGTTTTTGACAGCACTTTCTTTGGTGATAAACCAGCATCGCTTCGAACAACCATTTTTGACGTCGCTTCACCGCTAGTATTGCTCAGCAGCCTTCCATGGTACGGCAAAGCCGGTGTAATGTTGGGCACCCATATTGTGAATCGCATCGGAGACAGCTGGAGTAAATCAAAGTAAGTCAAGTTCAGTAAGTCGAGTATTTCAACGAACACGGTTTGACTTGCACTGCCGCATAACATTATCGTAGCAAGTTCTCCATTCACCGCTAAAGCCCAACAGGCGAGCACTTTCACAATCGTCTTCTGCTTTGGCGAACTCTCCGCGCTCAGCATACACTTCTGCGCGCCACAGATAAACCACTGGATTTTTCTTTGAAAATTCCAGCAACCTGTTCCAACATTTCAAGGCCTCATTAAGCTGCCCCTCTCCTCGAAACGTGGCACCAAGAGACGCCAGAGCGATTTCATCATTAGGGTCTTTTTTCAAGACGGTTTTGTAATCGTTTATAGCCTTATCTGTTTGCTTGAGCGCCCCGTATACATGGCCTCTGCCATCGAGACAAGAGGAATCGCGGCTGCCCAGCGAAAGAGATCGGTTGTAATCTGCCAATGCCTCTTTATAGTGACCAAGAACCCTGTGTGCATGTGCCCTCCACAAATAGAAGGCTGGCTCTCGTGTCGATTTTTTCATGCACCGATCGTACTCAATAAGGGCCTTGCGGTAATCACCCTGGCGAGAATAAGCATTGCCTAGCAGAAAGTATGCTGTTGCATTTTGTGGCTGCACCTCAATTGCATGCCGGTAGTCCGAGATCGCACCGGGTAATTGCTGCGCATTGCAGTGGTAATTGCCTCGGCTCAGATAGAGCCACGCTATTTTTTCCGAATTCTTGCCGTCTAACTCTTCCAATGCTATCAAATCCTTGTAATATTCAAGTGTGTGATCTGGATCGATGCGCATGAGTGTTTCCACAGTCTTGCGCGTGAGCGAAGTGGCGTTTGGATCGGTACGAAGTTTGGGCAAAGCTGTTCTGGCTATGTTTGTAAGAGTGTCCTTCAGCGCACTCAAGGCGCCTTTAATCGCCGGTTTAGCAGAAGCTTCCTTCGCTTGAAGATTTTCCATTACAGGGGTTAAACCAGACAGAGTCTTATCAACCTTGTATATGTACCGAAAACCATACGGTAGCCGGTTGATCGTGCCGGCAAGTCTTCGCAATACCGGTGCGGCTCGATCAAAATTTTCCTCGCCATCGTAGAGTCTGATCAACGACAGCAACACCATAGTGAGATCAGGACTGTGCTCTACGAGGGCGGCCGGTGATTCAGCGATTTTCAACGCTCTAATCAGTAGCACCTCTGCTTCACTCCGCCTGCCTTGTTCCATGGCGATATCGGCCAGAAAGAACAGGCTGTCGAGTAATTCAGGCGACTCTGTACCGAGGCGAGCCAGTATCTCCATGTCTTTCCGATGTAATATCGCAGCCTGGTCCAGTTTGTGTTCGTGGCGGTAAATTCTGGCAAGATTGCGCAGCGACAACAAATGGAAGATGCTCTCCTCTCCTTTTGTTGCTGCTTCTTTCATCGCCATGGAGTATAGTCGTTCAGATTCCGTAAAATTAGATTGTCTTGCTGCTTTCTCTGCCGTTTGCGAGTCGTGGATCCATGACTGCAAATTAAATGCCTGGCAACACGGAGAAGCAGCCACGGACAATAGCAGAAGTCCCCCCGGTATTAACCCTCGTAGTCGACAAATGCCCGGATGGTGATCATAAACTCTCATGGCCGCCGCGATTGTTCCCCCGGATGAGCCGCATGTTCCTGACGCCCTGGCTTACGGACTCCTGGCTCCATATATACCCGGAACGCGCCTCGAGTTACTTGCCTCGGGGGCTCCGCAACGCCTCCTCGCGACAGAGACGGCTGGATTGGTTACACTGTAGAGGCTGAATGGAGTTTCGATGCCAAGCCTTTCCGATGTCAAGATAGCCTATAAAGGTGTTGCTTTGGTCTTGTTGCCTCTGCTGTTCAGTGTCGTCGTTTTGGGGCTGCTGGCCTGGTTGCTCCAGCAAGCTGAGATCGATGCAAATCGAGAAGCACATGCTCGCAGTATTCAGGAGCGAACAAATAATCTGGGCACGTGTTTCATGGAAGCAGTTTCCACCGTCGGGTCGTATGTGCTGACGAGCGGAAGCAGCTTTATTGACAGGTATCACGAGAAGCAGCTTCGAAATGAGGAAATTTGTCGTGAACTGGAAGCATTGACCGTTGGCAATGCTGAACAGGCGCAAGCATTGAAACGATTAGAAAAGCTAGAGTCGCGAGCGTTTGAGACGATGAATGCTGTTATGCAGTTATCCGAAGCACAGGATCGGTTCAGCTTGCTCCAAATAGTCGGTATGCGCACTGAGCTAGAAGGCACAGTCAAGCAATTTATGGGCGAGGTATCGGCATTCTCCAACATGGAAAAGAGATTTTCCAGAACTCGTCAACCAACTGCTGCGGCGCTATGGAAACAAAGAATCTGGCAATTGGTTATTGGCGGATTTGTGACCAGTGTACTGGTAAGTATATTTGTAGCGATGCTCTTTGCTCGAAGCATTACCGCACGACTGAACCTGCTGGTAAAAAACGCTGAACGGCTGGCCGAAAAATCTCCACTTCTTCCGAAACTTCCGGGGAAAGATGAAGTTGCCATTTTAGATTCTGTCTTTCATGAAATGGCTCGTTCGCTGGAAGAGGCAGCGAAGCGGGAACGGTCGATTGTGGAGAACGCGGTCGACGTAATCTTTTCGCTAAACACAGCAAATAGATTCATCGCGGTAAATCCAGCTGCTTCGAAAATCTGGCAGTTCGCCCCCCAAGAGTTGATTGGTGAATCGCTGGCGAAAGTTGTTGTGGGAGTGGTTGAGACGGAGGAACATCTTGAGCGAATTCGTTCGAATAGGCACTCTAATAGTTTTGAAAATACTTGCCGGCAAAACGACGGAACGATGATTAGTATGCTCTGGTCGGTTGACTGGTCGGATGTGGAGCAAGCCTTTTTTTGCGTCGCTCACGATATCACGTCTCGCAAAGAGGCGGAACAATTGCTGAGAGAGAGCGAAGCACGAGTGCGCATGATCGTGGAGACTATGCCCATATCGTTATTAATTGCAGACGAGAACGGGAGAATTGAGCTTGCTAATTCGTGGACGGAAAAGATGTTCGGCTTTAACGCCGAATATCTGACTGAGCAGACAGTGAGTGAATTGTTAGTGTTAAACACGTCCGCCTCGAGCGAGCTTGATTTTGGAGCGGTGATCAAGGAGCGCTTTGAGGGGAAGCTGCGCGAGGTGCAGGCCCGCACCGCCAGTGGTGAAACACTGCCAGTTGAGGTTGCAGCCAAGCGCTTTAGCTATCAAGGGCAAGAGAAACATCTCGTTGCACTTTTGGATATTACCGAAAGACACAATATTCAGCGGTTAAAGAAAGAGTTTATCGCGATGTTGGCACACGATTTGCGCGCGCCACTCGGGGCAGTGCGCCTGTGTCTCAGCCTGCTCATGGACGGTGCATACGGCTCGATCAACGAAGCCGGTCGCAGTGCCCTGGGAAAGACGGAAGGCGAGGTCGAGCGGTTGATTCAGTTGGTGAACGACATGCTGGAAGCTGAGCGCCTGGAATCCGGCGAAATGAAACTCGACAGAGAAGTTGTGGCCATGGACATGATCGTGATGAAATCCATCGACGCAGTTTCGCCGCTAGCGGATAAAGCCGGCGTTCACATCGAACCGCGGTTGTCTTCATGTGAGACTTTGGCGGACGGACACCGGCTGATTCAAGTGGTAGTTAACCTGGTGGCGAATGCAATTAAATTTTCTCCCCGGGGAAGTACCATAACAGTGACTTGCCATGAATCTAATTCGGCAATAGAAGTTCGTGTAACCGATCAGGGGCGCGGAATTCCGGTGGCGCTACAAGCGGCAGTTTTTGAACGCTTTCGCCAAGTTGAGCGAACTGATGCCACCGAAAAAGGCGGCTCCGGTCTGGGTCTGGCAATCTGCAAAGCGATTGTTCTGGCGCACCAGGGAGAGATTGGTGTTACAAGCGAGCCTGACAAAGGCAGCACATTCTGGTTTCGCATACCGATTCCAGAGGAGTAATCTCTCTCCCACTGGCACAAAACCCTTCACGTACCATTCTCGGCAACATCGCAACAGAACCAGCAATGTCCGGCAAGACCTGCAGCGAATTGTCGCAGTTACATCGTTCTTCGGTCATCTGCCGAAAGCGAACCAGCCCCAGCCGATGGCTACTGTAAGACAGACAAGACCCAAACCGCAAACAGATTGATTGAGGCCGTCGTCGTGGAATAATGGACGTTGCCCGCGGCGGCCATAAGTGCCTAAACACAATAATCCGAACGTGCCCAGCGCCCATGCCGGGCCGCACTTCACCCCAATCCAGAAGGCCATTGTGCCAGTCGCTAGAGCATAGACGATGCCGGCAATCTTGTCTTCGTCATACGGGTTGGAGGAACGGAGTTTTTCGAATCGTTTTGTGGATTCTTTCATTTCAAGGTTGCGTGTTTGCTGGCCATCCATACTCTCCAGCATAGTCTTGTACCGGGCAACCTTCCTGCAAATTAACGTTGCTTTAATCCAACCATGAGGCAATACCCTTCCCTCCAAGCCGGTATTTTCCGCCGCGCGTAGAAGCGCATTATCGCAGGTGCTTTTCGCATTTCGCCGAAGAAAATGAATGCGCCAGAAACGCATTCATTTCTTTTTGAACCGTACTATTGTGATCTCGATTTTCGCTTCGCTTTTGCCGATGCATCAAGCATGATCTCCTCGGCCCGCTCCGGGTTAAAGCCGCCGGCACCTGCTCCAAGAATGGGAAAGGCAATCGATTTCAGCCCGAGATCTTCCCCCAGTTTTATCGCATTCAATGTCGAAGTGGTTATAGATTTCTCCGTCGCTGTCCAGAACATGTTAATGCCCGCCACATGAATTATTGCCTTGTATGGCAGCTTTCCTGCGCTTGTATGAACAGCTTGCCCGACTTTAAGCGGGCCGAACCGTGCCACCTCTACAAACGGGCCGATTCCGGCGCGTTTCTTTATTGCACCTGAGACTCCATGCGGAAGCAATAGCCACCACGGAATGATATTTTGATTCCACGCGTTTACTATCGCTTCTGTGGACTGCTCCAGCAGGTCGCCTTCAACGAATTCTACTGACATTGACCGGATTCCTGGCAGGACCGCGGCGCTTATTATGTCAATTTACTTGCGCTTACGCAACTAAGAAGGCTTATCTATCTTAGCTATCAGGCTAGCCATGTCCTCTGCATGTTCTTCCTCTTTGGCCAATATATCTTCTAAGAGTCGTCGCGTTGTCGGATCTTCCTCATTGACGAACGCGATCGCCTCACGATATATGTCAATTGCAATGCGCTCGGCCACCAGATCCTCTTTGATCATTTCCTTCAGATCGTTTCCTTCGACATACTCGCTGGAACTTCTCTCTGAGAGCCCCTTGGGATTAAGGTCAGGTTGCCCGCCAAGCTGAACAATCCGATTTGCAATTCGATCTGCATGGTCCATTTCTTCATTAGCGTGTTCGAGAAATTCCTGAGCGACAGATTCTGCAGCAAGTCCTTGCGCCATGAAGTAGTGACGCTTGTACCTCAGTACACACACAATCTCAGTGGCCAGAGCTTCGTTTAACATATCAACTACAGCCTTGCTATCCGCCTTGTATCCAGCTGTAAGGGCGCCCGATTCGGTGTGCTCTCTAGCACGGCGGCGAATCTCTTCGAGATCTGCGACGAAATGTTGTTGCATATTTCCTCCTGATACTTGATCACTATATGAGAACCGTGCACGTTCGAGGCCAGTGCCCACTCTTCCATAGAAGCAGGTGATGAACGAATTTCGGAAGCTGGACCGGGGCGCTACCAAAGTATTCACCGAGTGCGCTGCTCAAGACGTCGGACGACAAAATCCCGACTAAGGTTCGCAGGCTTCGTTATGAGTCATGAAGTATTAACGGTGCACACGTGGATCAATCAGGTTTGTGCGTCAGGTTCATATTGTTCCGCGTCCAATCCGAAGGTCCATGCGATACCTTCTCTGGCGGTGCTTGTTTCTGGAGGAACTCTGAGAAAATACTCCTTGAATGTTCCGTCTGGTTCAGGCGTGGAATTAATGACTTTAACCATCACCAGGGCTTCGTCCCATTCGAATTGTTGACGATATAGTATTCCGCACTCATCTTCCTGCATCAGTTCCGCTCCAGATTCCTGCAAATATCTTGCCTGACCAAAGCGTTCGATCAATACTCGGCGCAATTCCAAATTGCCAGTCGACTCAATCTCTGCCAGCGTAATTGACTCTGGTTCCTCTATAATCCGGCGATCAACATTTACGCCGTGCCAGATGTAATAGGCCGATTCATCGGCAAACTTGAGAGCCGGCCCCGCCTCGCTATGCAACCGCCCGCCTGTATCTATGGAGAGTGACCCTGGCTGCTCGCAAACGAACGCTACATCATCAATGCACACCATTCCCAGAACGGTTTCCGATAGTTGTAACCAGAGTTTCAAATCGTCTTTGTAATGCTCAAAGGCTTCATTATTTACGCAACTTCGCCACAGATCACAGAGCACCAGTGAAGACATTGAAGCCGGTAGCCAGAGCGCTCGTGTTATCTGCGCGGTGGGTTCAGCTCCCATCGTTGCAATCAGCCCTTTAATCGATCTGGCAAGAGTGTCGTAGCTCACTTTGATCTGATCAAAATAGGGAGAAGACTGTTCCATCTCACGTGCAAAGAAGTGCCCCTCCCGCGCCAATTCGTAGTCTAAATTGTCACCTACAGTTCGTAACTCGCGCAACATGAAATCTGGATCGCACAGATGGCGAGTCCAAATTCGGCGGTAAAGATCGTCGCGTTTATCCTCGAATCGCGTAAGCTGACCCGAGCGAGCCCACGCCAGTAGCTGACTCTTGCACTGAATCATTGCAGAAACTTCCACATCCGGTTCATGGTGATCAATGCGGCTTGTTCGACGCATCCACTGAAGCAGCAGACAACCGGCATGGGTCCATACATCCGCCCATGCCTCATCTAACGCTTGTTTGTAGACCTCGCTATCATCATCTTGATAGAAGAAATAGCCGGAAACCTTGGGCCAGATATCACTGTGGAGGATGCCAATCAATAACGACGGCAAGGTGAGCAACTGGTAAATGCTGCGGCACCAAACGATGGCTGGTTGAGGTTTCCCTGCCTTCTCATAAAGTTGGCCAATTGCGACCTCGGCGCGGGCCCTGGCGCCGAGGGTTACCTGGCGGCCGAAGGTATTGCGAACAGCGGTTTCCCGCTCAAGAGTGCTGGCTATTGCCATCGAATCTTACTGATCGCCCCTGCTTCTAATCAGCCACGAACCGTTGGCTGTTGGGCACGTACTCGCGTTGATGAACAATGCGATAAACGCCAGGCTCCAGAGCAATGGTGGCATGCTCTTCATGCACCAGAGATGCTCCGTTTTCACCAACGTGCAGGAAGCGAGTGTCACGATCTGCGAATATTTTCGCATGTGTTGTCGCCACGGCATGTGCGTGCCCCGTCACTTCACCATAGGCCAGTACTATGCGATCTCCGTCTGCCACACTTTCTTCTGCCGATTTGGGCATTTCTTCAATTTGCATTAGTAGAACATCGCCCTGCCTGTACATTTTGCGCTTCACCGTCGCTTCCTCCATGATCTGAGCATTGGTCCGAGCGGTTTGAAACTGCTCATAGGCTCCTATGCCAGCATACTACGTACCAGGATTTTAAGCCAATTATTGTATACCATTATAGTCAAAGCCCACGCATAATAATGGCGAAGAATAGAGAACTGGCCCCTTTCTTGTAAGTCTTAGCCGGACACCACCAGCCCAACCGTGCTGGAACCCGCCAACCCGGTTTTTCCCGACGTTGCACGAGACGCAACTCCCGCGTGAACGTTACGGACCAACTTGTCGAATCAGACACTAAAAAGTTGATCTTCTGAAGAATCATCAGCCATTGCCGCCCGACGGAGGGCTGTGAATGAAAGCAAGACCACGTTGTTCAAAAAAACCTGCTATTTCAACGGCAACTGGAGAACCGAGCGTCCAATTAAATCAAGGAGCACGGCGGAACTGGGAGTCGTGAAGCAATCAACTGCGGTCGTGGACAATTGTCCTTCTCTTGAATCTTCCATCTTCGCGCAGTCTATCCTGGCTATTTCATTGGATACTTCCGTTGCCTGGTGCTTTGCTTCCATTAACAATAACAATGCGCTATCAAGATTCTGCTCCCTGGCGAGCGCGGCTTTTTCCAGAATCGCCCTGGCGCTATCCAAAGAGACTTTCATCTCACCAACCTTTCGACGAATTAATGAAACGCTGGTCAAAGGATCACCACTGCAAGTGGTGCCGATTTTCGCCTGGTGACAGAATGCCTCGAAGCGCGCTCTGGCAGTTCCACAGGTAACAGCTGCACATCCCAGTAGAAACAAGGGAGTGATGACATCAGCTGAAATCATCATTCCCTGTCCATGATCGCCAATGAGACAATCGAGTGGAATAACACATTGGTCGAGCTTCATCGCAACCCCGAGCGGACCGGGCACACTTTGTTCGTGTGATACTTCAGCGAATGATAGGCCCCGGGTGTTCCGTTCTACAAAATAAAGCGATGTCTGAACTGGTCCCTCAGCAGGTAGTGCTGATCTCGCGCTAACGATAAAACTGTCTGCTCGCGAATCGACAGGAACGAAATACTTTTCTCCATCAATGACAATTGCCTCGTGTCGCAAGGAAGATGTGGTTCCTGGCGTTCCTGCATTTGCACCTGTTCCGCGTTCAGCGCAAGCAAGTGTACAAAGATGATTGCCCTTTGCAGCGGCGGATAAGACATGCGTGCGTCGTTTACCAAACATGTAAAGTCTGATCGCCCGGATTGCACAGGAGTGCATGACAAGATCCATGCCAGTCGCTGCACAAGCAAACGAAATTGATTCTATGGTCTCAGCGAAGATCAGGGAATCTGCGTCTAACCCACCAAATTCCGCCGGAACGACGAGCCCCTGCAGCGCTTCTCGTGTCAAAGCGGCGATATTCCGGCGCGGAGAATCTGCAGTGTTCGATTTGGTAGCGAATCCGCCAATGGCATATCTTCTAGCGGACTCCACTGTCATATGGCTGGATTGAAAGAACAATGTCTAGAGCAACCTCCCCTGGTCCAAGAATTGTACGGCGAAGTGAGTACGCATCAGGAAGATCCATGCCGGATGAATTTTTTTTCTGAAACAAGAAATGTTGTTTGAGAATTTGTGTTTGAAGGCAACAACTCAACTCAACAAGCAGTCCACTAACCTGAGGCTGATCCATCAGCATCGCATGACCCGATCATTTTTGAGCAGGGCGCAGAGTTAGATGACTGTGAAAGTTCAGTTTCCAACATGTGTCAGTAGAAGCGCAGTCGGAGACCTTAGCCCAACATCAGGTGTTCCCGGACCGCATCCAATTCAAGATGTTCGACAGGAGTACAAGTCATTTAGTGGTGGGAAGACTTCAAGCAGTTGGAATCTATTTTTCCTCATGCGGCGGCCACTTTCTAAAGGTTGTCCATAAGGTTAGGCAGCGCATTCCAGATCAAAATTTTGCTCGAGATTCTCGCGTATCTCGTGGCGCTCATTTGTCGTAATATCCGCTGTATAGTGCACGGCCACGGCAAGGGCGGGGCAATTATCGTGCCATGAATCACGCTCAGGATGATGTATTAAGCATTCTCGTACCTGTTCGGAATCACCAAGTTCTACTAGCTCGAATTCTCCCTGGATCTCACACAGTACGGCATAGATACCAGGTTCATCACTTAGAGAATCGAAGTCTAGAAAGGGTCCCTCGAATTCAAGTGCTCCGATGAGTATCGACATTCGCTATAACCTCAACCACTCGATAAAGCTCGCTCCGGCTCCAGACACCGCCGAAAATGACTGCGGTTGACTCCGCACATGGTTCGTATTGTTCTGGCGCTTTAAGACCATTGTGGCCGAGAAATTGCTAAGGAGAAGTTAACCCTCGACTAACACTCAGTTAAGAACCAAGCTCATCGATAAGAAACAAGCGACTGAAGCGGACGAGCGAGCGGAGGTCCAAAGGAAGCAACTAAATCGACCTGGTGTCACGCTGAAACCTGTGTTTGCTTTTAGGAAAACGCAATGTATGGAGGGGATCCAAGATGCAGCTACTTCCGCACATAGTCGTGATGGCAGTATTGTTGACCGGCAGTGTTGAACAATCTGTAGTGATCGATCAGCATAAGGGAAAGAGTTCCAAGGATGGCCGGGTGGGTATTCGTGTGAGCTACAGGACCGGCGAAGTTCAGCACGTGTACAACAACTCACCGGCAAAGTATGCAGGTATTTTGCGCGGCGACACTGTTATTGAAGTAAATGGAGTTCAGAAAGACTGCCACGCCATTCACGGAGTGCCAGGTACCACGGTGCATTTGAGACTGCTGAGAGGCGAGCGAACCTTTGACTTAGATCTCACCCGGGTTGAGCGAAGCAAGCTGCTGTGACTGGGTTAATTGAAGCTTAGAACTTTGCCTGCACTGTTTGGAAATGTTCCAGTACAACGCGAATTTCCTCATAAGGAACCGACTCAGCAAGTTGAACATAAATAGGCTTCAGTCTTGCAATGCCTACGGTGTTTGCAGCAGCAACGACCTTATCATAGGTGGATTCATCGACCCAGGCATGTATACTGGTCGGTGCCTCTTCACGAATGAATGCGCACAAATGCTCCGCGCATGTCGTGCGACTAAGCTCCGTCTCTTTCATTACATCGTCGATTGAAGTACCGTCTTTGAAGAGTTTGCGGATGCATTCCTTGCGCTCTTTGAGAGCCATTTTGTTTTCCGGCTGCGTTGGAGCCGGTGAGGGAGACTGCCTCTGCGCCGATCTGCTTGGTGCGCTGTCAATCGAGAAATTATCTAGCTTCAGACCGTGAGCTCGCGCGTGGTCGTACACCAGTGTCCCAAACCGATCCCCAAACTCTTGCAATTTGGTCTGACCGATGCCATGGATCTTTAGCATTTTCTGGAGTCCGGAAGGTCTTACTCTTGCCAATTCTCTCAGGGTAGCGTCATTGAAGACCATGTATGGTTGACATTTTTTCTCTTGTGCAATCAGTCTGCGCAGAGCGCGCAGCTCTTCGAATAGCACTTTCTCGTCTACGTCGAGCGGCAAAGAATTTGTCGTGTCACGCGATTTAGACTCTCCTTTTGGACGCCTCATTGGTCGTAACAGGCGCACCGAAGTTTCTTTGCGCATAACTTTCCAGGAACCCGCGTTCAGGCGAATTACCGGAACACGTAAACCGGAATCGAGGAGGCGGTCTTCATGTTCGAGCGCACCCTGTCCCACGAGCTGGTCTATCCAGTCTCGGATGTCGGCTTTGTCGTGTTCTTTCAGCAATCCGAAGGTGCTGAGTTGATCGTGGTGCCATTTGCGCACGCCTTCCGTATTCTCACCTCGCAGTACTGAGATGATGTGCCCGGCGCCGAAGGCTGCTTTGACCCGAGCTACGCACGAAAGTATTTTTTGCGCTATCGTGTCGGCACCATCTACGCTAACTGTCTCGCCAAGGCATATATCGCATGCTGCGCAGTTTTCACCGTCGAACGTTTGTCCAAAATACTCCACCAGTGCACGATGTCTGCAAACTGCACCACGGCTGTAGCGGCTCATTTCATTAAGATGATCCATGGAGCGGTCAAAGAAAGTAGTGTCTTCACTTTGTTCCATTGAAGACTTTTCCATTATTGACTTCCAGAGCAATACGTCGCTGCCGGAATACAGCAACGTGCATTCCGCTTCAAGCCCGTCACGACCAGCTCTGCCTGTCTCTTGCTGGTAATGCTCCAACGATTTTGGCATGCCTGTGTGCAACACGAACCGTACATTAGAGCGATCGATTCCCATACCAAAAGCAACCGTTGCCACAATAAGATCGCATTGCTCTGACAAAAAAGCCTCTTGTGTTTGACTGCGTTCCTCGGCAGTCAGACCAGCATGGTACGCCATTGCATTTACTTTGTTTTTCTTAAGAGTGGCGGTAAGTTCGTCAACTTCCTTACGGCGAATGCAATATACAATTCCGGCTTCGTTGCTGTGGCGGCCAGCAACTTCGAGCACCTGCTTCAACAAATCTCTTCTCGAGTGCACGCGGTAGGTGAGGTTGGGGCGATCAAAGTTCCCCACCAAAACTACCGGATTCTTGAGTCCGAGCTGTTGAATAATGTCTTCTCTTACTTGTTCCGTAGCGGTAGCCGTGTACGCGTGCACGGAAACTCCAGGAAAGGAATCTCGCAGTAAACGAAGCTGGCGATATTCAGGTCGAAAATCGTGGCCCCAATGGCTGATGCAGTGAGCTTCGTCGATGGCAAACGTGCTTACCTTAATCTGTCTGAGCAAGCGATGGAAATCGGTGCCTACCAGCCGCTCCGGGGAAACGAAAAGAAGGCGAACATTACCTTTCAGTATCTCGGATTCGACCGCGGATCTTTCGCTGGCGGTTTGCGAGCTGTTGTACTGCATGGCGGAAATTCCGCAAGCCCGCAAACCGTCGACCTGGTCTTTCATAAGTGATATCAAAGGCGACACCACTACGGTGGTATCGCCACGCATCACAGCTGGTGCCTGGTAGCACAGAGATTTGCCACCACCTGTTGGAAGTACTACCAGTGAGTCTTCGCCGGCAAGTACGCTTTTGATCGCTGCTTCTTGCAACGGTCTTAGTTTGCTGAACCCCCAGTAACGAGAGATCGTTGCTTCAAGTTGCTCGATTAGCTCGTCTTTTTCAGTTGCTTGCATAACACTCAGTCCAACCTTGCCCGGTACAGCCCGATAATAGAGGACGGCATAGATCCTGATCAAGCGGGTTCAACTCAAGTTGAAGAAGTCGATCACTTCATTAGAGAGCCTGAAGCATATGCTGCTTATAGCGGTGGTACATCTCCATGTCTGCCACTAAGCAGATTACAATGAACCATGGCAGGGCGCCGTGAATAAAATGATCCTTGAATTTCATTCTCGGGCGTGTGGTGTCTGTTTCGGCAGTTAGCCCGGAAGATGAAGAAAAGACGGTTTTAAGTTCGTTGACAAAGAGGATTCCTTATCGAGGTTGAGCCACCTCGATCGACGGATGCGGAGTTCCGTCCCCGGGGCGGTTCGCACTAAGTGACTATTGACTGGCAAACCGACAGGCTATTGTACCTTGGAATCTGTGACAATCCGAAACAGGCAGCGTGATTACGGTCCGCCTAAGGTGCACCTGCATTATTCACCGATGGGATTGCTGAATAATCCGGGGACATGCTCTGCACCTCAAGTGGGGACTCTCCCTGATTCACGCTTTGCCAAACTAGCGTCACCCATCCTTGAGCCACGCACCACCAAGCTTTGATGAAAGCCATTCAAGGAACGCCGGAAGTCTATCGGGCAGGTAGAGGTGGGTCCCCGGGATGTGTTTCGCCGTCGCTGAGTAGAATATTTCCGCGAGGTCACGCTCCTTGAGTTCTGGTCTGGAATTAGACGATCGGGCAAACAACAAGGATGATCGAGATTGTGAGTGCAATCCAGTTGCACCGGAGGAATCAGCTCATCGTTAAATCCTATACGGAATATGAGACCTTGGGTGACTGAGGTTTTCGTCCTCTCTGGTTGATACAAGAATGTAGACGCCGGGTAACAATATGATAATGATGGATAGGCTCGAGACCATGGAAGCACCAAATCTACTCGAAAGAGGAACAACCGTAGACGGTCGATATGAGGTCATCGTCAAGATCGCCGATGGTGGCATGGGCGGCATCTATAAAGCAACGGAAGTGGGGCTCGATCGAACGGTCGCGATTAAAATTGTTCATTCAGGCTTACTGGACTCAGAAGGGCTGGCACGATTTGAACGAGAATCGAAAATTCTAGCGGAACTCTCTCATCCGAACATTGTCACCTTTTATCGCTTTGGCCGGTTGTCTCAGCACGGACTCCCCTTCATTGTTACGGAGTACCTGGAAGGAGTCTCGTTGAGGTCTGTGTTAGACGACTGTGCAAGGCTGCCCGCCGAGCGAGCGATCCAAATTGCTCTGCAAGTCTGTCGAGCGATGTCGTTTGCTCACGACAAGGGAATTGTTCATCGCGATCTCAAGCCGAATAACATAATGCTGCTGAAGATTGGCGACACTGATTTTGTAAAGGTTCTCGACTTCGGACTTGCTCGGCATACGGGAAGTCAGAAATTGACACACACCGGTTGCTTGATTGGTAGTGTTTTTTATATGAGCCCTGAGCAGTGGTTGGGTCAGCCAAGCGATGAAAGAAGCGATGTCTATTCATTGAGTTGCGTACTCTACGAAATGATATCGGGCCAACTTCCATTTATGGCGGACAACCCCATAAGTTTAATGCATAAGCACGCCACGGAGGAACCACCTGGCATTGCGACTGTAGCCGGTTCAAATGCAATTCCTCCCGGTCTTGCTACTGTGATTGAACGTGGGATGACCAAGTCTCCGGATTGTCGTTACCAATCAATGAACGACCTGGCAAGAGAACTCGAGCTTGTAACGACGGGCCGCGGTAATGAGATTGCTCGAATGGCTCAGAGCAAAGTGCGTTCCAGGTTCCGCCCAGCAAGCATCGTACTTTTTTGTGTTGCAATACTCACCTGCGGTGCCATGCTCCTTAAACCATCGGAGAAGAAACTCGTTCTTCCTTCCAGTTCCGACGACCATCGTATTGGGCGCCTAATCGACGATGTTAATCGCCTTCAAAGGAATTACGAAACCCGACAAAAGAGGGGATCTCCCTCATCCCTGGCCAGGTTAAGGCTCGACAAGATCCGGGACTTGAGGGAGACTCTCTGGCATGCTGGACGATTTAACGAATATTTTGCGCTCTTTGACGTCCATCTAGCTTCTGAATCGGAGCTCGACAATAGAGGAGAAGCGGAACTGGATACATTCAACGGAGACTTCGGTCGTTTGACAAATCTTATTCTCCGAGACACCGACCCGAAGCGAGAAGGCTGGCAGAAGCTTCAGCAAAAACTGTTGCAGGATCTACACAAACGATTCTCTAAGAAAGATCTGCAGTCTGCAAAGGTAGTGGAGCTGCAAGGTCGCTGCATAGCAAGTATGCTGGCAGGGCGCATTTCTGAAGCGGTGGCATTGTTTAATGCCAGCTGGAGTTATTATCAAACCCGCAGCGAAAAGCCGTCTTCAATTCAGTTCTACTTAGGCGTCTCAGACTGGCGATATGGACGAATGTTGGATTTCCTGCGAGTTCTCAAAGATGTATCACGACTTGGGGTGGAGCAAAATTTCATTTCCAAGAGTGAAATTCTTCCTGTAGCTGAGATAATCAGCCGCTGTGCAGGGTATCTTGAGCTTTCACCATTTGTGAATTCGCGGGACATGGACGAGATTCGTTTACAGCGACAAGCCACATTGCGACTCTTGTTAGATAATTACACGGTGCCGGCGAATGATCTCGCACTGAAAAAGCGGTTTACCACCCTGGTGCAACGTTTGAAAAAACCGTCCCCGGAAACAAACACAGAGATTCGCAATCAGGCTCTGGAATTCCTCCGGAAACAGTCGCAGTCGGACGTCTGGACCAACAAAGAGCACGAAGGCGCATCCG
>JAKFUT010000015.1 GCA_021732565.1 Candidatus Obscuribacterales bacterium | reverse complement strand
GACGGGTGCACCAGTACCGGTCACCGGCGTAGCTTGCGACGCAGTGACGCTCGCGGCGGTGCCCGTCACTGGCGCTGCTTGAGGCGCAGTGACCGGTGCACCAGTACCGGTCACCGGCGTAGCTTGCGACGCAGTGACGCTCGCGGCGGTGCCCGTCACTGGCGCTGCTTGAGGCGCAGTGACCGGCACCGCAGGTTTGGTGAGAACGATGTTACTCTGGAACACCTTTTTACCGGCCATCATCTTGAACACCGTGCAAGCGTTGGCAACCTCCTTCAGACGAGCGACTTGCTTGTCGTCGAGATCGCCGACAAGCTCGATGTTCTTCACGAACAGCGGGACTTTCTTGCCGGCCTCATCCGGGTCGTCAATTTCGTCTTGCAGGATCGTCACGCGAATGACCGGCATGGGATATTTGCGCGCGATGACACCGGCTTCAATGGTCATCGCGATGCACTGCCCGAGCGCGCCGAGCAAATGTTCCACAGGCGTAGGCGCGGTATCGCCGCCCTTGCCCAGCGGAGCATCCGCGGTCCAGGTGTGCTGCCGGGCAGTCGACGTGTAGCAGTAGGGCTGCCCCACCACTTTTTCGGTAATGACTTGCTTCATGGCCAGGTTCCTCTTTGAATGCCGCACGCACCCTTTGTGGCACTGTTGCCCGCGGGGAGTCTTCGGCGGCTCTAAATAGCAGAGAGGTTCGGCGAGCGAGCACCATATTCGGTGCTCGCTCGCACTAAAGTGGTCAGTCGTTGTGCTTGAACCCGTCGGCCAGGGCCGCGGACATTGCACGGTTGATGGTCTTCAACACTTGAACCCGACTGTAACGCTTGTCCTCGCTGTTCACCAGATACCAGGGGGCGTACGGCGTGCCCGTGTAGGTGAACATGCGGTTGGCGGCAACGGTGTAGTCGTCCCAATGCTCGCGGGCGATGGTATCCGAGTCGGACACCTTCCAGGGTTTGTCTTTCTTGCGGTCCTCGAATCGCCGGGCCTGCTCGTCCTTGGAGATGTCCATCCAAAGCTTGACGAGAACGGCCCCCTGACGATTGAGCAACCACTCGTAGGTGCGAATCTCCGAGTAGGAGCGCTCCAGGGTCTTGGGACCGATGATTCCCATGACTGGCTCAACCAGGAGCCTCTCAGCCCAACTACGATCGAACACCCGGGCTTGCCCGATGCGCGGCATGCGCTCACCGGTTTGGAACCGCCAGAGGTACGGATGAGCCTTCTCATCCTGGGTGGGCGGACCGATCGGCACCCAGAGGAAGATTTTCGGATCGTATCCCAGTGCCTCCATCATGCGCTGTGCTGCGCCGGACTTGCCAGCACCATCGCGCCCCTGAAGCACGATAACAACCGCACGTTCAGCATCTTCCAGCTTGCGAACGAGAGTGTTGAATTTCTCTTCCTGCTTCTCAAGCTTCTTTTCGTACTCCTTGCGGTCTTCGATGGTGAGGCTGTGATCAACGAGCGAAAGGTAGTCGAAGCCGGGCTTGTCCTCCCCGCAGTGTTCGGTGGGCGGTGTGGTCACGCCATTGATACAGAGAACACCGTCGTCCGAAACGGTGTAATGCTTGCCTTCCTTAGGCACCAGCAGCTTTTTCTTACCCATGAGGCTTTTTCCCTCTATACGTTGCGAGCAAATACAGCAGCGATGCCAACACAGTGGCAACGGCGCACAGAGCCAGAGCGCGCGGAGCACCTATCGAATCGGCAAGATGACCGACTAACAGGCTACCGAACGGTACCGACCCCATGAGCACCGACGTGTACATGCTCATGACCCGTCCGCGAAAATCGGACGGTACGGTTAATTGCAGAAACGAGTTACTACTGCCAAGCTGCAAGGCGATGGAACACCCCAGCAATGCAGCAGCCGCTAACATTAGCGGGAAACTCGTAGACAGTGCGAACAGAAGCAAGAACACCCCGGGCGCGATGCTGCTTGCAGCGATGATACGGGGCAACAGTTCCTTACGCCCACGGCTAGCTAACAGCAGATTACCCGCCAGCGACCCGCCGGCCGCCGCTACGGTGATCAAACTCAACTCCATGGCAGACCCGTGCAGAACCTTGTCTACCAGCACGGGGAGCATGATTGCGTATTGAAACGCGAAGAAGCTGGTCGACGCCGTCAGGAACAAGATGTTGCGGATTGACGGTGTATCGCGAACCAGTGCCAGCCCGCTTCGCATTGACGGGTGCGAGTTTCCGGCGCTCCGGTCTTGCACGACTACAGCCCCCGCTATCATCGACAGGGTGATCATTGCAGCAAGAAAGCTCAACCCGTTCAAGCCAAAGCAGATGGAATCACCGACAAGCGGCAGCAGAACGGCAGCCAGCGCCGGTCCGATCAGGCGAGTGCTGTTGAAAATCATCGAATTCAGACTAACCGCGTTTACGGTGTGCTCTGCTCCGACAACATCAAAAACGAATGCCTGACGACACGGTAGCTCGATGGCGTTCACCACTCCCTGGATTAAAGCGAAAGTAAGGATCAGTCCAAAACTGAGGTAACCGCTGAACGAAAGCGCAGCCAACGCCATCGCCAAAACCAAGCCGGCACCTTGAGTGGCAATCAATACGCGCCGCCGATTGAATCGGTCGGCAACGAGGCCTCCGAGCATACCCAGGAACAACGCCGGCATGTAAGTTGCCATCGCGGTGATGCCGAGTTTGGAAGCCGATTGAGTCAAGCTGTAGGTGGTCCACGCCAGCGCAACTGCCTGAAGCTGCGATCCGGTCATGGAGACGAAGTGGCCAAAGGCATACGTTCGATAAGCGGGATTCTTCAGTGAGCGGAAAGTTTGTCCAAGTTCGTTGCCCACTTTGGCAAAGAACCTGGAGATTAGTCCGGCCATACCGCCTCCAGGTGAAGGCTTACTCTTGCTGGCAAGCCTCATCGCCACACATTCAGCCTGTCAACCAGGTCTATGTGAAACCGAGAGTCGCTTGATTAGCAAGAAAGACAGAGCAAGGTTTCACCATATGACAGGTCGGATCGAAAGGAAACACTGGTTCCGTTTCGAATTAACCGAGATACAGGTGGTGAAGTGGTTTTGCCCTATGTTCCGAGATTCAAAGAAAAAGAAGATTTGATCTCTGAAACTATCGGAAAATCGCGATCAATACAATGCTGCCAAGAGGGGCTTGAGGGCTGGTCCTTCCGGGTTAAGCAGAGATCATCCACCCTTACTTCGTCCTCTCATTGTCGATACCGGAATGTGTGAGCGCTCTAAGGTGTTTCCAGAGCAAGTGTTTGCCAAGTTTATTGACTCGCGCAGCCGCGCGAATTCTTATCAGCAAATCCGGCACAAGAAGGACCGGGACAATTCAAGCGATATCTTGGCTTTAATGAGCAAGATATTCCGCGTGTAATTGCAAGAGACGGGTCTGGACTTCCGCCGAAACCATACGTTTAATCGAACGCACGCGTCTTGCCGCATTTTGCCAATCCTGGCTCCGACGCGGGCTACCGACCCCGCATCAAAGCCAGGATTACCCGCACGCTATTGATAGAAGCGCCCGCCCGGACATTCTTTACTCATCGTCGGAAGTAGGCTTCAACCAGGCTTCTGAGGTTACGCGGCAAGTTGTGAACTGGTTCCACATGAGGCTGCCAGGGCCGCAACTGATTCTCTTCGATGGTTGTACTGGTCTTTTGCGACGTCAATTTGCCCGCAGCGTCATAGACTTTCTCAGCGGTTACTTCGATGTCGCGTTCACCATTTTGCCTGATGGCACCCGCCCGCGTTTCAACTACCAGTTTTCCGCCTCCTGACACCGGAAAATGCACCGCGTCGGGAATAGTCTGATACAGCGTTCCATCAAAGTAGAACACTTTCTCGACGGTCTTCCCGTCCCAATCCAATACCTCTACCTTCTCTACCGCCCACGGTGGCGTGGACGGCCGCCGATTCGGGTCGCTGGAGTTAACCGGTTTGTGGTACTGTCGAAACTGAACCGTGCCATCGGTTCGGTAGAGGCTGACAACGAGCGTGTTTCCCTGACAATGGCAGCGAGTAAAGAGAGTCTTGCCATTGATGAAGTCGTACTGATCTCGTACGAAATCACCGTTAGACTCCCACTGGTATTGATACTGTATACCCTTGATACGACCAGTGCCCCAGTCTTCCAACCGATCGATCAGCTCACCTGATCCGTCCTTGCGCACCAGTACTTTTAGAAGCTCAGACACACCGTCTTGAGTGAATCGCTGTAGTTCTCGATCCCCATTGCTGTGCCATTGACGGCGCTGTTGAAGCTTTCCACTTTGGTGGTAGAGTTCCTCAAACACAAGTTGCCCGTTAACGTACCTGCAGTATCGGCTGAGCGTGGCACTATCCGGGTGGGTGCGCTTGAACTCAATCAATGCTCCAGTATTCGGGTTTCGAAACTCGATGCCGGTAGATTTGTCGCGATAGGTTATTTCAGTCTGGAACTCGCGTCCGAGTTCATCAAACTTGTGTCTGCGAAACTGTTCGGGCGAGCCGGGAGGACAAAGCTCAACGGTGGTTCTTGCCTGTGACGCAATGCTCTGTTGAACAGTCGGACGGCTCTTGCTGCAGCCGGTGGACAAGAGCGGAAGGCACGCAAGCAGCAGCAGAGCAGCTCCGCAGGCTACTGTGCCACTGCGATTCCACGATGCAAGTGTCATCTCAGGTTCCTTGCGAAAAGATGTTTGTAGGCTAACGAACGCCACTACAGACGTGGCGGGAAGTTACTTGGGAAAATCGGTCTCGGTTTGGCAGCGTTGTTCTACAGCAGGAAGACAGGGTGGGTCTGCACTCTAGACACAATGCACAGCCTCAAACAAGCGCGCAGTACAAAATAACTTCAAGTTAACTGTTCAGGAATCAGACGTGTCTGAAATTAGTCTCGATGAACCCTCACCGAAACAATGAGTCACGCTCGTTTGAAACTGCCTCCACCCGCGATACGTTACAAATTAAAAAGACAATTCGATGAAAACCGGCTAATGGAACGTGTAGTTGATGTCGACCCACCGGCAAAAGAAAAAAATGACTACTACCAGCCCGAAAAAAAGCCAGAAGAGTTGTACAAACGATAGTTCTTCAGGATCGATCATCTATAATCGTCAGTTCGCGGGTCATTCACGCACCTACACATTCAAGCACCAAATCCTGACAACCGCAATGAGCAAAAAACTAAAAGACCAACCAAAAGAACAGAAACAAGAACAAGGGGTAAAAAAAGTGAGCACACAACCAAAACCGATCGGGATTTTTCTCTGCGAAAGAATTCTGCGCGACGTACTGAGACCAGACGCGATTTCCTGCATCAACATCCATAACCAGATGGCTGTGCAAGCGTTCCCGGCCATTGTGCCGCTGGTTTTTGCGTATTCCGAAGTAACAGGCTCCACCGACGAATTTACCTATCAGTTCAAGTTCCTCGACAAGCAAGGGCAAGTACTGGCAGTATCCAACGTCCAGAAAGTAGCTCCGCTGCCAAGCCGCACAATGACCCATAAGCTCATTGGTGCATTCCAGGGGCTCATCTTCCAGGAAGATGGCGGATACCAACTGGTTCTGTCACTCGACGGCGAAGATGCCGGCTACATGACCTTCCAGGTTGTGCATGTCCCTGCAGAAGTGACGGTCTAAGCGCTTTACAGTCTTCAATCGAACTCGCAAATTTCTCGGTGGAATTTGCGAGTTCTTGCGTTTTGCGTCGGCAAATTGATCCGCCCCCTGGCCGGCCACCTACCCGACAGGGGCCGCTATCGCTATCTCGCAGCAAACTACACTACATAACTGCCGTATTTATCCCCACCCTCCTCTTGGAAACAACCCCTCCACTGCATTAGAGTAGACTCATCTCTCTTCTTCTCCTTTCAAAGGATTTCCGCTACCAAACCAAACCACCAGACTGGATTCTGTGAAGAGACACCTTGCAATGAAGCCTAAACGGCTGCAAGAAAGTCATCCGGTCTGTCTTCGCCACTCTTAAGTTCCACCCAATCCAAACTGAGGAGACTTAACTTGGAGAACCACGAAGTTTTCGCGATGTTCCTGCTGGCGGCGTTCGCCATCTGGCTCGGGTCGCTCAAGACCTACCGGCTTGAGTTCTTGCTGTCGATGGGTGTGGCTGTGCTGGTCTGCACCTTGGGCATCGCCATGGTGATTTCAGGGGTGTGTATGCCTGGCAAGGAGAAGGTCTTACTCTTCCAGATGGCCTCCTACCTCGTGCCCTTACTCCTGGCGCGCGCAGTGGTAGAAATTCGCCAGCCCCGACTGCGACGGATCATCGAAGAAAGCCCTCTGTGCCAGAAGCTGCGTAACATGCGCGAGCAGTTGCAAGCAGTCCTCGACGGCAAAACGGTCAACCAGCAAGGGTAACGACAGCTGACACGTAACGCACGGAGAGTGCGCCTTTCCCAAAAGCTCTTACACTTCTCACTGAAGGGAAACTCCATGTCTGACGAAGCGTCTGACTTCCAGCTGCGTCTTGAGGGTGCTCTGCAATCCATCGGCGGAGATTTCGACCGGGGCGTCCGCTCGGCAGGTACCCGTGTGTCTGTCTGCGACACAGGTCTCGGCAATCCCGACCACGCCTGGCAGGTGGAGGAAAATCGCCGGCACAATGCCCGAATCGACCGGGCTGCCAGTCTCAACACCGACTTCCTGGTGGATTACTTGAAAGAGGTGCGGGGCTGTACGAACATCGACCAGGTCTGGGACTGGGTGGTGCGGCAGCTCAGAGGGGAAGGGCTGGAGCAGCCCGAGGTGTTCAAGGCCGAGGGTGGCGTGAACTGGAGAAAGGTGAGCGAGATCGTCGCCGGTCTGCATTACCGCACTCAGCCCAGCGTACGCGAACGCGTCAATGCCATTCGCGGTGTCTACTGTCGCTTCTGGACGATGAGCTGACCGCCTCGCTGACGCTCTTCCCGTAGCTCCAACAAACCGCTCAGCAGCCCTGCTGACAGGTTCTCTCGGTCTAGCACAAGTTACCGGTTAGCTGAGGACGCATACAAAAATGCGCCCTCAGCTGCACTTGCTGGAGAATGGCTCATGAATCCCATGAATGCTGTGATTCTTGTTATCCTGATGCTGTCTGTCATCCTGCTGACGGTGAACGGTTTCTCCATCTACCTGTTCTACCGGCTGAAGACTCTGGTCTTGATCACCAGCGAAGAGGTGGACGACCTGGTCACCGGCGAGAGCGTCGGGCACCTCCTTACGAAGTACCTCTTCGGCCAACTGATGGCGGGACGCTTCTACAGGGGCGCAAACGTCGTGGCGCTGGGAGATCCCGAAAGTAGCCCCGTGATTCGCGCAGTAAAGTACTCCGCTGAATACGCACGCATCATGCTGCTGGCGGAATATGTCCGTAACGTTCCGCTCAACGTCGTCCCCCACCTGATCTAACCACTCTCGCATTGGAAAACGAACACGCGAAACCACTGATTACAGCGGAATCCCGGAGACAGCGACCAGCAGCTGTTTCTGTCTCCGGGATTCGATCGCAAGGCTTGCTCTTTGTTCGGTTCCTCTGCTGTGTCACCCATTCTCTAAGCTTTTTTGCACCTTTTTGTACTTTTTCTCGCCCATCACTCCAGTTACAGCACTCCTTTCTGCACTTTGTGCTTCGTAGAGTCGAGCTCTTGTTATTTTGGTCATCCATGAGGCAGCTCGAACTGTCAAGCCCCGACCCCAAAGGCTTTTGGCGCTTTTTGTGATCTGATTTCCAACGAAGAGAGGGAGGAGGCTAACCATTAGAAACTCAAGCACCGCTAAGTGCAGATGCCATCTTGATCTGTAATGATGCGCCTCGGTAGCTCGTTCTGAACTCGACGAATCGCCCCACGTGAGCCTAGTTGAGTGCGTAACTAATCAGGCTCCATGCGATAGCCCTGCCCATGGACGGTCGTAATGAGAGACTTTTCTCCTGCCGGGCAAATCTTCCTTCGCAGTCTTCCTATACATGTATAAACGGCATCAGGCGAAATTTCAGCGTCGGATTCCCAACATCGACGCAGCAATTGATCGGTACTATATACGGTGCCAGCGTTTCTCATTAGAAATTCAAGCACAGACATTTCATGCGGCTGCAGGTCGACGTTTTGCCCTGCCCTTGTCACCGTTCTGCTCCTCAGCTCGAATTCCAGGTCGCTAATTTGGAGCTTGTTAGTTACCAATGCCGGCGACCTGCGTAACAATGCATAAACACGTGCTGTGAGTTCGCGAGGGTGGAACGGTTTTGTCAGATAGTCATCAGCTCCGGAATTAAATCCCTGCTCTTTGTGGTCTATTGATGATCTTCCGGTGAGAACCAAAATGGGAGCACTGAATCCCTTACCGCGAAGCTTCTTGCATAGGTCGACCCCGCTACCATCGGGTAGCTCCCAGTCAAGAATCAAAAGATCGTAGTTGAAGGCATCCAGGAACGCATTTGCTTCCGACAGCGTACTGGCTATATCAACCCTGAAATCATCGGCTCCCAGAACTTGTCGAACAGAGGAACTCACGGATGGATCATCTTCAACTAATAACACTTTTTGCATTGATCATGCCCATAATAATTGCGACCGTGTAGTATCTAAGGTTCACCGATAGGAAGCCGAAACCAGAACGTGCTGCCTGTTCCGTCTGATTTAGTTTTCACATCAATTTCGCCGCCATGCGATTCGACAATCGCCTTGCAAATCGCCAATCCCAAACCACTACCACTTTTACTCACAGTATCCATCGGCGTCAACTGTTCGAACCTTTTGAATATAAGGGACTCATAGCCCACTGGCAATCCCGGTCCTTGATCAGATACCCGAACTTCAAGGTACTCCTGAGCCGCTCTGCAATGAACCGTCACTATCCCCTCGCTTGGAGAATATTTGATGGCATTGGAGAGCAAATTGATGACAACCCGAACCAAACGGTCGCAATCGGCAAAAATTTCGCAGGGTTCCACATCGCTAGCCAAAATTACTCCATTCTTCTCAGCCAACAAGCGCATAGATTCAATGGCCTCACTTACCACGTTCTGTATCAATACAGGTTCCTTGTGCAGAGGCATTTTTCCGTCATTCAGTCTTTCCAGGTCAAGCAAATCATTGATCATTTGTAATAGGCGATCTACTTCCCGCTGTGCGTTTGAGACAACTGTACAGCCTTCACTGGTTAGATCTGCATACACAGGTCGATTAAGTATCCCAAGAGCCACACGAATCGCTGTCAAAGGGCTTCTAAGATCATGGCTCAACATCGCTACGAATTCCCCTTTAAGTCTTTCCACCTGCCGCCGGGCCGTCACGTCTGCAATCGCTAATAGAAATCGTTCTTCATTACCAGCGCGAAATGCTGTGGATGAGAGTTCTACCTCCAATAACGAACCATCTGCCTTTCTGGCCTCACATTCAACAGGCTGATGGATAGTGCGGTTCACCAGCTCATTCAACTCCGACTGCGACTCAACGCGTTCTTCTATCAAGGATTGAGCAGGGACCCCCCGCAGCCCGGACAGACTTACTCCCAGCACATTTTCGATCCATCTGTTGCCAGTTTCGATGTTGCCCTCCTTGTTAACGATCAGCAGGCCCACCGGAATATGTTCAATGATAGTGCGAAAGCGCTCCTCACTCTCGCGAAGCATCTCTTCTGCTTCCTTGCGTTCGGTGATATCGTGAACCACACAGAAGAAAGCATCTTGCGTGTCGGACCAGTCTGCAGACCACAACATCGTACGTGGACCACCAGATTGAGGGTTTGTCTGATTTTCAACGGTGCACGCCTGCCGAGTCGTTTTTATCCGAGTGAGCGCTTCTCTGAAATTAGTGAGGTCGTCATCTGTAAGCACAACAGAGACTGAGCTACCGACAAGACCTTCCGGTTCTCTGTTCCAGACGCGAGTCGCGGCTGGACTGACCGCAACAAACTGATATTCACTATTCAGTGAACATATCACATCCACTGCGTTATCTACCACCGCACGTTCTCTGCGAGCAGATTCGTCCAGCGCCAAGGCCATGTCGTGAAAGGTCGAATCCAAAGTAGCGATCTCGTCATTGCCACTCAAAGTCGGTGGTAGAGGCTCCTTCCGAGCCAACTTGCGAGTGTTCTCAACAATAATCTCAATTCGCTTTGTGATGTGCCGTGAGAAGAGACTCGTTGAGAAGAGGCACGCCAATGCGCTCAAAATAAACCCTCCTCCAATAAACCATTTGAAGGCCTTGTTCCATGGCTCAAAGCTGCCAGTGGTTTGTCTTGAGCCTGGCAATTTTGAGAATTCACCGAGCCGGTACACGAATCCTTTCACCGCTGCTTCCATTTCACCTCTGATCGCCGCTACATGAGTAAGAGTAGTTGCATCGCCTTCATCAGCGGCCTCTTTAAGTATGTCTAGCAATTCCAGGGACTTCAGTTCTGCTTGTCTTAGCTGCGTTAATGCATGCTCACGCGGTGCGCTTCCTTTGACGAGTACAGCGAGGCGATCGTTTAACTGGACATCCTCAATCTTGAGTTGTTCGAAGCGCAATCCGAAGGCAGCACTCCTTGTGACCATATAGGTTGATATCGTCGAAATGCTTTCAAAGAAACATCTGGCGATGTTAGCGGTGAGTCCACTCACTTCCCGCGCCCGCGCCTCACGTCGAGTTTCCTGTTCTGCCCTCAATAAGAGGTAGCTCAAGGTTATCAAAAAAACAAGGCTCAAAATCCATGGCATCATCGCCAAAGCGAGCCCTTTATGTGCAATCTTCCAATTTGAGGGTTTCATTGGTTTGTGCGAGCCATCACTCTGGAAGTGTAATCTTTTCGTCAGCACTTTTCAGCCACTTTCGCCTCAATATTTCAATTGCAGAAGAAAGGAGAACCGATTGTCTTACCAGCGGATAGCACCCCAAAGTGAGCACTAAGGCACGAAAGATTAAATCGCTCCCTCGCTGAATTTACAGAAAAATAGACGCTCTATCGCCTTATGGGCCGGGCATAGTATATCGAAGGTCAAGCTATATTATTTCGCAGGATTGAGAATTAATGATCGATTTGTCCCCCGGCACGATTGTCGATGATCGTTATGAACTGATTGAGCACCTCGGCGAAGGCGGAATGGGCAAGGTTTTCAAGGCACGGGAACTGCAACTCGATCGAATCATTGCATTGAAGTTACTTGCGCCCGAACTCCTTCAAGACACGGAAAATCGAGAAAGATTCAAACGAGAAGGCAAAATTCTCTCCCGGTTGAACCATCCCAACATTTTGAGATTTTATCGATTTGGCATCTGGCACACCCACTTTCCTTACATTGCGATGGAGTTCCTTCAGGGGCAATCTTTGAGTTCAGTTATCCACAACGAAGAACGACTTGCTTCAGACCGAGCCATCGCTATTGGTCTTCAGATTTGCAGCGCTATGCAATATGCACACAGTGAACAAATAGTGCATCGAGACCTGAAGCCCGGCAACATAATGCTCGGTGATGAACCAGCGGCCGACTCAGTAAAGATGATCGATTTCGGCCTTGCCAAAATACCCGATGGTGATCGTACAAACCAGCTAACACAAACGGGATCTCTAATTGGCAGTCTTAATTACATGAGTTCCGAACAGTGTCTTGGAAAAAAATGTGATTCTCGCTCAGACATCTATTCTCTCGGTTGCTTGTTGTACGAGGCCGTGACAGGCCAAGTACCGCTCGTGGCGGATAACCCCATCGGTTTGATGCATTTGCATGCTACGGAAATGCCGGAAGAGCTGAATCAGATATTGGACAACAATTTATTACCGGCGGGATTAAACAACTCGTTAATGCGTGCCATGGCGAAAGATCCAGCGCAGCGCTATCAGTCCATGGCAGAGTTCCAGGTAGATCTCAACCTGGTTCTTTCCGGTCATGGCGAGTCAATTCTCGAACCAGGACAGCGAAGAGAAGAGCTTGGCAGGCCGGCTATTTCGAGGCTGATCAAATCGGTGTGCGCATTGTTGTTTATCACCACGTTTTCAGTCGGGGGATACATGTCTTTTCGACACCACTCCGATCAACGACTGGAAGTAACTGACGATAAGCCAAAGACTGTTCTTCATGGCCTGGAGGTACATGCCTGGGGGCAGCTGATGCTTAGAGGGGAGCAAGCACTAAACCGAGGAGAATTGGCGAGTGCAAGGCAGAATTTTGACAAGGCTCTGACCATTGGGCAACATCAACCTTGTCTCAGACGAATATCCAGAAAATGTCTGGCTGACACTCTGCGCCGCGAGCATTCCCGGGCGCGGGCCACCGAGCTGTATCGGCAGGATATCTCTGAGTCGGGCGTACAAAGCGGTGACATTGTCGATAGTCTTTATGGTTTGGCAATGGTGTACATTGAGTCGGGCAAGACCGCAGAGGCGGAGAAACTTCTTGCTGAAGCGAACGCGATTAGTAGTGGCCCGTTGTGTGTTGAATCATATGGACCGGACACGGCAGACATCACGGTCCAGTTGATCAAGATTTGTGTTCGACAAAATCGTCCAGATGATGTGAATGGTTATCTCAAGGAGCTGCGGAAGATACTTTCGAGTATGCCTTTCAAGAAGTCCTTCTTCAAAACCGTCGTCAGCGCCCGTAATCTGCGCGAAGTCAGCCGGGAATCTTCCATTCCGGAAATGACTCGTAATCTGAAAGAGTCTGCGCTCGACTTATTGGAATTGCTACAAAGGAACCCTGCTGCACACGAACCGGAGTATGAAATAGCACTCAAAAGAACGATCATTGAGCACTACCTGGACTACGCTGCTGAACATGGCATGAACTTGTTAAGAGAGTTGTCCACCTCAACACATGGAAAGGATGCGGCAGTTCAGTGGAAGATAGCCCAACTACTGATAGCGGCAAAATCACATGCAAAGGCATGCGAGATTTTGAACGAACTACTTGTTCACGGGAACATCAGTCACGATCAGCAGTTGACTAAATCTATTTTGACAGCATTCATTGAAGCGCTACAGCAGATTCACAGTCCTCTGGCAAGGACAAGGGGACTTGCCAGTTTGAAGACCTGGTCGGGAACATGTCGAGACATTCATCAGTTGATGGAGGCTGGCGATCAATTGGCCTTGTGGACCATTCCTGCGGCTCAGCAGGCAGCGTTGTTCATTTATGGCAGGGTCAACGTTGTCGATGCTCATAACGTTTCTTCTCGATTGGCACGCGCACGTGTATTGGACAAGCAGAGAAACTTCGTAGCCGAAGCCAACGAGTTATCCCACGCTTTACAGCACGAAGGTTCTCGTGCAACTTGTTTGAAGTTGCGCGCTTGTTGCTACGCAAATCTGAATCAATACCGGAACGCCATGGCTGACATCAATCAAGCAATATTACTGCAGCCGCAGGTGGATGACCTCTACGATGTACGTGGTACCATCCGCTCCCGTTTCGGTTACTTCAGGGAAGCAATATCGGATTACGACAAGGCGATCAAAATCGCTCATGATAAACCGTGGCTTTACGTTGGTCGAGCGTCAGCCCGGAAAGAGACCGGAGACATTGAAGGTGCCCTTGCCGATTTATATTTTGTTCGCCAATTGAAACCGGACTCTATCGAGGCGCTTACTTCTCTGTGCGATCTTCTATTGGAAGCAGGAAAAGAACAGGCTATCGCCACACTACTTCGAGATTCCCTGGCAACTGAACGGAGGTCCAAGAGTTTGAGCGATGAATGTGTGGAGCTGACCTTCTATGGAATTGCTATGGAACGACTTCAAAAGCAACAGGAAGCCTCCGCTACATTCGACCGTTTGAAAGAGCTGGCCGGTCGAATATACGATGTTCGCCTATTGATTGATACTGGTGAGCACCTGGCGAAGTGTCAGGACAAGCAGGCAAGGCAAACAACCGCTTGTCTCTATGAACGAGCGGTTGTTCTTGATTCACATTGCAGAGCACGATTGCTACTGGCCTGTTTAGCGAGGGATTCCGGTGATTTTCGACGTGCGGCTGACGAGTACACGAAAGCATTGAGGGATGCACCACGCACCGAGTGTCTTTTAGGTAGAGCAATGTGTTATGCCAATCTCAATTCCTACACCGAAGCAATCAGAGACATCAATGAGGCACTGAAGCTCAGCCCGAAGTCGGTTGGCTTTCTCAAGATTCGCGGTGACATACACCGTCGCTTTTGGCATTTGAAAGAAGCGATCCGTGATTACAATGAAGCATTGAAAATCGCACCGAAAAACGGCGACCTCTACTGCATGCGCGGCCTGTGCAGGAAGCAGGAAGGAAACAAAGAACTGGCTTTTGCCGACTTTACCCACGCGATTGAATTAGGCAGTCGCGAAAGCATATGTCACACAGGACTTGGAGATATCGCGTACTGTCGCCGACAGTACCCGCAGGCGATAAGCAATTACAAAGAAGCAATCGTGCTCAATCCGCACGATACCGCAAGCTACCTCGGGTTAGGGAAAGCATACTCGCTACAGAACGAACATGAACTGGCCTTGAAGTTTCTGGACAAATCCGTGGCGCTTGCGCCATCCGATCCATACATTCTCACCGATCGTGCAGTGGCGAGGGCCAGATCTGGTAACAACAAGGGGTGCGAAAATGACTGCAAACGAATCGAAGCTCTTGCTCCAACCAACATTGACCTGAAGCGATTTTGTGACAAAACTCGGCGACGCATGGTCAAAGAGACAAAGGAGTGAGGACTTACCAAAACTCAGTAAAGGGCCAAACGGGGGCTCGTTTTGGTCGCAACGCTGACTCAACCACGTCTCAGCATGCGGGCTGATAGAAGATGCAGGGGATTCCTTGTTAATGAATAGCCGCCTCTCGGTCCCGACCAGGTGGAGTAACCGTTCCGGCTGCAGTAATGCACTGTATGAGGACCACGCTCTTCGTCGAATCCGAATGAAATGCAAATACCAACAGAATTACAATCACGTTCATAAGCGCGGCCATCCAATTGATCAGTTACCGGTCCGTTGCCTAATATCCTAATGTCTGGCGCATACCTTCGTATGTTTTCTTGCAAAACCTCTAGAATACGGTCCTGTTCCCGGCGGTTTGTAAATAGAACGGCCACCCTGCCGAGTGCTCTGCCATCGTCGAGAATTGCATGCTGTAGAAGCTTCAGTTTTGCAATTTCCGCAGCCGACAGGCGTCTTGATGCACCGTCGGCCAAGCGATCCATCTCAGTGCGTATTTCATTCCTCCGAGCAGCATCACCGCTCGGTTCACCCTTCTCCGCAGTCTCAATGTGCTTTGAAATATTGTCATTGCCGCCGTTGTCTTTCAACCGGCGATCTTGCTTGTATATTTGGTCCCAGAGGCTTTCACCCGCCTCGGTTTGCTCTTTTGAATATCGGGAGACTTCATCGCTAAAGTCTGGTTGTTCATCAAAATCAAATTCATTCATAAGTCTGCTCCATTGAAGAAATTGAAACACAGTAAGAGTTGACCACAGGAACTTCTCCTATCTGCCATTAGCGCGCAGGCCTGCTTGCCTCAACCACTGCCTGGTTCGGATGCGAGATCACGGGAATTACCACTAGCGGCGACCAAGCTCTTCTAGAATTCCTGAGAGCTTTTCCAAGAGATTCCCAAGTGTATTAACCAGCTCTCTCTCCAGGATCCTTGTGTCTGAGCTTCGATGACTCTCGTGAGCCTTAGCTTCATCGGAATCAGGAGGTTCGGCAGCCTCAGCTTCATTCCTGGAACTGTCTAAATGCGAGACCATGGCAAAATCTGTTAACTCTAAATTCGGAAGCGACTCTAACGACGTGAAAGAGTAAGACTCCCTTTCAACGGAGCCGAATGATTCACGGTCTGTGCAAATATGATTTAGTGCTTCAAGTTGAAGTTTCTCTCGCGTGGACACGGCGACCTCCATGTCCTCGGAATCGGCGTACCTTTGCGAGTTCTCAAAGTTATTCATCACATCCTACCTTGTTCGTGGCGTCATTCATCTAATGACCCGAAAGAGCTGCGTAGCCATTCGATCACTCTGTCCACGCCATGGGAGACCGAGCGAACAGCGCTCCGTCTTCCCATTGGTGATGACTGATGGACGAACAGGCATCACAGTGATCCTCAAGGCCGAATCATCGGCAATCGCAGGTTTGATCAAACACATTCATTCAGATCGCTATGAAATAGCAGCGTTGAATCTCCTAGGAAACCTCAATCTTCTTTCATCACGTCGTCCGAGATGACGGCTAGCGAATGCCCCTATATGGTGGCTGGAGCATTGGCTGGGGTACACCATTTTCGAAAGGTTCACGATCTTGCGCATCGTCCATGTTGTGCTCGGGAACGGTGAAAATGGGACTGTCGACATCCGTATGACTGTCACTATCTTTGCTCGCGTTGTCGAGTTCCGTGGCTGCGTCGTCACTATCCTTGTCGCTATCCTTGTCGCTATCCTTGCCATCAGGTCTATCGCTAGCAGTTCGATTCGGAGAATCGAGGCTTGCAGGCTGCTCGGATGATGTTATCCCCGCGCCATTGATGAGTTGAAGTTCGGGAAGAAAGTTTACCCTGATTTGACGGCCGTTCCCCTCATACTGTGGTGTTTCGGTGCGCGATGGTTGGGTATAAGCTTCATCGTGTAATTTTGACGCAGCATCTTGCTGGCTTGACGTGGCTGCTCGCTCAGAATTTTCATGTTGTTCCATTACTTTTTCGTCCATGATTCTGTTCTCCTTCCTGGTGAACTCCGGTCACGCCCATGACCGAACCGTTCAGTGATCGCATAGTACCGATGGGAAGCTGTCCAAAACCCGTCTGAAAATTGCAATTCCTTTTTGCTGCTCACTTCAGCGCCACCATATTGTCATTGAATACAGCCCCCCGTCAGTGTCTTTAGACGACAGGTAGGTGCTTTGATGCCCTCTGCCATCTTCCAATATGATTTGGCTTGGTCCCAATGTTGTTGCCGCGCAGGAGAAGAGATAAAGCATATTGTTTGTAGACAGGTCGACGCAACTAAGGACCCCGAAGTTGAGGCTCACGAAGACTTCCGAGCGGCCCGCTTTGCATAAGTACGCCCTTTGAACTCTCTGTTGAATACGGGCAACGTCATGCGAATTTGTCCGTCAATAGCTTCAACTCCGTCTAACTCCATTCGTGCAGTCTCGAATGGCGTCTTTTTCCCTCCATGCCTCAGCTTAATTGTGCCTTGATCTGGATTTTTCGTATTGGGTTGATAATCAGTAACCAGGTATTCTCCCACAAACAATCGAGCGCTTTGTCCAGAGGTCCTGTGTCCTATGATTCCACGTCCTTCAATCCGAGCTGCTGTTACATTTCGGTTCATTGTAGAGTAGCGGGTCCACCGATTAGTGTGGGTGAAGTTATTAGTTGAAAGAACATTAGTAATCGCATTCTTAGCCTCACGAGTGGCAGACGGATATGTCTGAACAACTTTATTGGATCCTTGTGGATAACATTCCTACAAGCGTGTGCAGTATCGTATTCGGTGCCCACGGGAGAACCGAATACGATACTGCACGCGAACCGGGTTAGAGTTCGCGACAAGAGCTTTTGTTCAACAACGCTTTGGTCGTGGCGTCATTCATCTAATGACCTGAAATGAAAGAGCTGCGTCATTCGATGAATCAGTCCGCGCCATCGTAAGCTACTGGAAGACGGAGCGAACAGCGCTCCGTCTTCCCACTGGTGATGACTGATGGATGAACAGGCATCACAGTGATCCTCAAGGCCGAGGCCGAATCATCGGCAATCGCAGGTTTGATCAAACTGAACTTTGCCTGATGGCCGATGTTCAGATCAAACACATTCATCCAGAGGACCTATGAAATACGTTGAATCTCTGCGATTGAGGAAACCTGAATCTTCCTTCATCACGTTGTCCGGTATCGTCACGGCGGGTAGCTATTTACCCGATTCGAAAATTCAGATATGACTGTGGTCCACCAGAGTTCCGCGGTGCACCATTTTCGAAAGGTTCACGATCTTGCGCATCGTCCATGTTGTGATCGGGAAAGATGGAAAGAGACCTGTCGACATCCGTATTACTGTCACTATCCTTGTCGCTATCGCTATCCATGATCGCGTCGTCGCCATCCTTATCGCTATCCATGACCGCGTCGTCGCTATCCTTGTTGCCATCCTTGTCGCTATCGCTATCCATGACCGCGTCGTCGCCATCCTTGTTGCCATCCTTGTCGCTATCGCTATCCATGACCGCGTCGTCGCCATCCTTGTTGCTACCCTTGCCATCAGCTCTATCACTAGCAGTTCGATTCGGAGAATCGGCGCTTGCAGTCTGCTCAGATGATGTTATGCCCGCGCCATTGGTAAGTTGAAGTTCGGGAAGAAAGTTTCCCCTGATTTGACGGCCGTTCCACTCATACTGTGGTCTTTCGGTGCGCAATGGTTGGGTATAAGCTTCATCGTGTAATTTTGACGCAGCATCTTGCTGGCTTGATGTGGCTGCTCGCTCAGAATTTTCATGTTGTTCCATTACTTTTTCGTCCATGATTATGCTCTCCTTCCGGGTGAACTCCGGTCACTCTCATGACCGAACCATTCAGTGATCGCATAGTAGCGATGGGAAGCTGTCCAAAACCCGTCTGAAAATTGCAATTCCCTTTTGCTGCTCGCTTCAGCGCCACCGGATACAGCCCACCGTCAGTCTTCAAACCACAGGTAGGTGCTTTTGATGCCTCTCCCACCTTCCAATATGATTTGGCTTGGTCCTAATGTTTGTCGCCGCGCAGGAGAAGCATATTGTTGGTAGACATCTAAAGGTGGCATCAACTCAAATAGTCTTTCAAGCACGCAGTGATCATTTCAGCCGATAGACACCACCCCCAGTCCGCATCGAGCTCAAGTGCGCCACGTATATCCGGAATGTCGGCTTTTGCAATGGTCGAAATCGGAAGCCAATTTAGTTTCGTCTCTCGCTTGTAGGAGTACGGTTGTAAGTCACGATTTCTCCACATTTTACTCAGGTCGTGGACGGATCCTTGACCTAGAGTAACCATCATAAGGCGGGTGAAAAACATGAGCTATGAACAACATGATTTCCAACAAGAGAACCCGGTTGAATCTGAGCACGTGGCAAAACTGTTCGAGGCAAGCTTTGATGTGCAGGCCGATAAGGGATTGCGGAGAAGAAGTGAGCAGGATTGCCAACTATTGAAGGCTATTCTGCCAGAGTTGCGCTTAGAGTCCTCTGACGCTGCTGTTGCGAGAACGCCGTTACAGCGGGCTCAGGAGCAAGTTGCCGCAACGCTTGGTGATCGTTTTCGAAATTCCGAAGAACGTGATTCTGGGAACTACGCCGTCCGAGCGCTCAATCATTTTTGCGAGAATTCGCAATTGAGTGAAGCAAGGCGGCTTCAAACAGTGCGCGAAATACAAAATTTGCTCAGTCCCACCGAGGGATCGCCAACTTTGTCTCAGATGGACCGCGCGCGTCTTGCAGTAAACGTCATTGATAATATCACTGCGCCTGCGGTCACCGTTCAGCAAATTGGCGAAACGTGCACGGTCGCATCTTTAGAAATACGCATCGCTACGTTAGATCCAGATCGATATGCCAATATGATCAGACAAGTTGCTACTACTGGCAGCTATCGTTGCAATGACGGAACGACAATACGGTTCCCTCCCAATTCCCTCACCCGTATCGATGGAGAGAATGGCAACCATGCCAGTCGTATTTTTCAGGTAACTGCGGCTAATATCGTTTGGCAAAATGCCACCGCGTTGCCAGATGGTACACCGGTTGCCCGAGGTAGTCTGCGGTATGAGCATTCGGCCGATGGTGAATGTGTGCGAAATTATTCAAGACAAGGGCGCGTTGGTGAAATTGTGCGCGATACAAATGGCCGCGAAATCGACCATCCCTTTCTTCATTCCGAACAACAGCACCAGATAAACATGTCGATTACGGGACGAAACGAAATCATTCAAATCACAGCGGCATGGGGTGATCTACAAGCCCAGACAGGATGTTTTGCTTATAGAAGCGAGGAGGACCTTAGACGCTTTCTTACTGACGTGGCTAATGGAACTAGGCGCAACATACGGTTCCCCCTTTTGATAAGCGTCGATGCGGACGTTCCGCCTTTCTCAACCCGTGCCAGAACCCCACCTCCGCCTGACGTGCAGCCAGCTACAGTCCGAGGCGGAGGTGGTCCAGGTGCAGGGGCTGCCAGACCCGCACCTTCGGAGTCTCCAGGCAGTGTTCGCGGTGCTGGTGCAGACTCAAGCTCAACCGGAAACAGAATTGAGAGAGGGGCGGCACGATCCACCAACCCGCAGAGCAATCATGTAGTGAGCGTCGTTGGTTTCAATCCGGAAACAGGAAGAGTAGAGATCGATAACACATGGGGATTTGACCGTGACCATATTGGAGACAATGCGCTCAGGCTCTCCACTCTCTGGGGAGCGTTGCCCCGCCCTCGTCGCTGAACCGCCCCCGGGCAATAATGTTGAAGAAGCTTCCAGGTTTGCCAGGTCATTTACGCGAACGTGAAACCTCGCCCGGTGGAGGAAGGCCATTAGCGCTTCACAGGCGCCTTGGTTGCCGGTCTGGTTGGCCTGGTTGGCTTGGTCTGGAAGTTAGCAAGCTTCGACTCGGCTTCTTTCACTTGTGGAAAATCGCTATAGTACCGTTTCAATTGTGCCAGCACCAAACGCATATCTGCAGGCTTTCCATCGGATTCGGCAATACGATATTTTGTCCAGAGCGCCTGCCAGTTAGATGGATCAAACATAAGCGCCTGATTCACAAATTTGATTCCCTCAGATGCCTTGCCACTCTTTACCAGTGCCGTGCCTAGTGCCGAATAAATGGTCGCATCATTGGGAGCTCGAGTAAAAGCCCGCTTCAGTAGATTGAGGTGAGAAACAAGATCCGTATTGCTACGCGGTGCATTGAGGTGAAACATGGACCACTGCGCAAGAATTTGTCCTTCAACTAACCGATTCTTAGATTCTGCTGCCAGCTGGCTTGCCTTCTCGTATTCTCGCACTGCTGTTTCGAGCCATCGAGTATCCTTTGTTCGCAGATATCGGTCAGCATAACAACCTGCTACATGCGCCATACAAAGAGCCTCAGTAGCGGGCAATTTCGCCTGGCGTGCCGCTTCCGTCATCTTCTCATATTCGATGAGAGCGTTATCGATATTTGAATTTTTCAAATACGATCGCTCTATATCGCGAAGTCTTGCGGCAAATGTTTCAAACTTTTCGGTATCTGAGGCCTGCTCAATTATGAGCCTTTCGTTTCTGTAATCGACGCACAGCTTGGCTCTGGACCAGAAAGGGTTTCCCAACGTGCCCATTGCCCTGGCCGAGAACAGCCCGCCCGTTGCCACACTTTTGTCGGGCTGAATAACAAATACCGGCTCCTGAACTTTGAGCGAGGAAATTTCCAGCGAGTTAAATTTCACTGCGCCAATATCAATTGACTTTCCATCAAGGCCGAATATCTGACCAACTGGCAAGACAGGCCCGGTATCAAGTTTTCCAGCCAGACTGCGCGGCAAATTGTTAAATGCGGCCCCGGTATCAACGAGAAAATTGACTTCCTGTTTGTTGTCGATCTTTCCGGCAACCACTAAAGCAGAAGCTCCAAAGACCGGAGAGGTAGGAATGGTTCTGGCTCCAGAAGGTACAGATGCAGTTGACGGATCGGCAAGCACAAGCTTTTTGTTCTGGTAATCAATAGTGACAAAGAATCGACGAAGCACATTTGCACCGATCAGGCCCGCCGGTCTCTGACCGATGGCACCAGAGAAAGAAGAAAGGTCCTTAACCAGTGCCGCCACATTCTCCACGTTTACATCTGCCAGTTTCAACTTGTCAATCTTCGTGTAATTGAGAGAAACCGATTTTGAGCCCGCAGTTACGTTGAACGTGGAAGACGTGAGGGGTCCGATTGATTGGGCCATCTTCGTGTCGATAACAGTCTGACTGGCACCGGTGTCAACAACAAATTTGCCTTCGGGTAAATCATTTATGCGAGCAGCGATAACAATTTCATTGCCGAGATATTCAAAGGGAATGACAACCGGATTCTCAGATATTCCGGCAACTTTACTCTCAGGCGGCATGGCGAACAACGCGTCGACAATGGCATCATCTGCAGTGACCGACTTCAATACGGTTATAGCCGACTCCTTACCGTTGGTATATTCAACGTACCGAAACGGAGTCGCCATACCATCAATAGTTCTGTAATCGGAGTAGTCGATAGCCTTAAGCACTTCGACACCTTGTTCGCTATCGTGTCCTTGAAACTCTGATCGCACCACCAGATTGGTCGCACTGTCAATGCAAAACGTGGTCCACAAACCGTCTGGCGAAGTTAGTTTGAGTACTCGACAGACCTTGCCGGCGATGGTGGCATCCGGCAGCAAGACCAGTTTACTACCGGGGTCTTCCAGATCAGACAAAGCATTGAGGCCATGCTTGAGTTCCTCGGCTAATCTACGAATGCTAGTGGGAGTGCTCAAGGCAACCCAATCACCATTCTTAGTCCAGCCAATTTTACCGTCGTAAGCAATAACATTGCGACTGCCCAAAACACTGGTTTCCACCCGCATTTTGTCGCCTTTACTGAACATCTCACAATCGAACTCGTTTGAAGCGTCAGACAAACTTGATTTTGAAGTCATCCGGCCAAAGCTGCGAGTACCACGCTCAGTGGTCTGCTTGATTTGCTCGCTGCCACCGTATGCCTTCAATACCAGCTGTGCGAGATCACCAGCGGTAAGCGCGGCTGAGCTGGCGGGATTAATGCCACCTGCGCAGATCACCAGCGCCAGGAGAAATTCAAGACCAGCGTGAGGTCGGTGCTCCCGGGGAAGGGTCTTCTTTCTTAACACTGTTGCGCTCCATCCGGAACTGTTAGAGCACGGTCTTGGCATCATAAGGTTTGGCTACCGGTTCCAGATCCCGAACACACTGACCAATTACGGAGTGAACCTAATCTGGCAACTGTTCACTATGGGCTGAGCCGATAATGCATTATCCCAGAAAAATGCTTTATCTTTTTTGCGGTCTGAAGGATTTGTGCCGCGGGAGAACGATAATTATCACTTGCTGCCCGAATTACCGAATCGTTGGAGGAGCCCTATGATATCGAGCACCGAGACAAGGGTGATTGAAAACATCGCCGACATAAGAGTCTGGCGAGAATCCGTGCGATCGGCCGGCGGCGCAGATAAACCCTCGGTGGGCTTCGTGCCAACAATGGGAGCGCTTCACGAAGGGCACATGACTCTGGTAAGAAAGGCCGTGCGAGAATGCCGGCACGTAGTGGTTTCTGTATTTGTAAACCCCATGCAATTCGGTCCCAATGAAGATTTTGAGCGATATCCTCGAAGCTTCGAAAAAGACCTTCAACTGATTCGTGAAGCAGGGGCAAAGATACTCTTTCATCCACCTGTCTCTCAGCTCTATTCCGATGGACACGCAAGCTCTACGAAAGTGATTGCCCCGCCGGAGCTTACAGAGAGATTGTGCGGACAATTTCGGCCCGGACACTTTACCGGTGTCACCACAGTAGTGCTCAAGCTTTTTTCGATTGCCCAACCCGATGCAGCCTATTTCGGAGAGAAAGACTATCAGCAGCTCACCATTATCAAGCGGATGGCCAGGGACCTCGACCTGCCGGTAGACGTCGTTGGGGTTCCAACCGTGCGTGAGATAGACGGGTTAGCGATGAGTTCTCGCAATGCCTACTTGACGTCTACTGAACGCAAGCGCGCTTCAGAGCTATATAAGACCCTTTGCTTCGTTAGAGAAGAATCGCTTTCAGGCAGGAGAACTCTGGAAGACGTACTGAAAGTAGCAGGCGACCGGCTCAACAAAATGCCTGAGTTTTCATTGCAGTATCTTGAGGCGTGCGATCCAAATTCGCTGAAACCACTTGAGACAACACAGACACCCATGGTTATTTTGGTGGCTGCCAAGCTTGGCAGCGTGCGGCTCATCGACAACTTGCTGGTTACCTGATCGTCGCGCTAGCGACAATTCGTTCAAGAAGAACTCCGCAAACACGAGGCACCCGCTCAATAACCGGTGCGCTAGAAGTGCAGCGTCTCCTGCAGTTCACGACCGGTGCGTGCCATACGCGAATGGCGTTCGGAAGACATGAGTTCCTTCACCGCAGTGGAACCATGAGCGGTATCATCAATAAACTGCTTTGCAAACTCGCCGGTTTCAATTCTGTTGAGTATTTGGGTCAGTGTATTTCGCGTAGAACTATTGACAATCTCGGGTCCGGCCAGCGCACTACCATACTTCGCCGTATTTGAAATTGCCGAACGCATACCGTCTATTCCACGGGTGAACAAGAGGTCGGCAATAAGTTTAACTTCCTTCAGACACGAAATGTACGCAAGTTCACTTTGATACCCCCGTGCGATCAAAGTCTCGAAACTTGCCTTAATCAGCTCCGGAACCCCGCCACAGAGAACGGTTTGCTCGCAAAACAAATCAGTAATGGTCTCCTCGGCAAAGGTCGTTTTGATAGCACCGGCCCTGGTGCAGCCGATGGCCCGGGCATAGGCAAGACAACGATTCCAGGCCTGGCCACTGGCATCTTGCCCGACCGCCACCAGCGCCGGAAGCCCGGCTCCTTCAACGTAAAGCGAGCGCAGTTGCCGGCCCGGCCCGGTCGGAGCACAGAGCAACACGTCTGATTCAGGCGGTAGCACGATGGTGCGATGATGAACTACAAACCCGTGCGCAAATACAAACCCTGTGCCTTTGCGGACATTTGGCGCGATCAATTTCTCATATACACGCGGGGCATGTTCGTCCGGCAGCAGTAGTGCAATTAGATCTGCACGACTCGAAAGGTCTTCAATACCAAGGGGCTCGAAGCCGTCCCCCTTGGCAACATCTTTAGCCGTGCTACCATTTCTGGTGCCAACTATCACATTCAGTCCGCTGTCACGAAGGTTTAGAGCGTGCGCCCGGCCTTGGTTTCCGTAACCGACTACCCCCAAGATTAATTCTTGCAGCGTTGTCAAGCTTGCGTTATTGTCGTAGTAAATGGTAGCCATTGTTTATTCGCAGTATAAGTCCCAGAGCCAGTTTCGCATATCTCTTTGCGAGTCTTGAATTTTACTACTCTACACCTCAATCGATTAAAGGTTTGTTAGTAAATGTTGTGCTTTGCCAAGTTCCTGACTATTCTCTTAGTCGGACCTAATGTGCGGCTCTGTGGATTTACGGAGTCCGATATTACAGAGGTGGCGTCATGCATAATTTGGCTGTTGCGATCGAGAGCTATACTAGTGCGCTCGATATTGCTCTCGTAAGTTCCGGTGTAGATAGTCTCGCTTGTGCTGCCTTGCTTGCAGCCAGCGGCCAGCGTGTTCAGTTGCGCGGTCGCGACAGGCAACAGTCCGCATCACTGCGCTATGAGCGCCCCGATGGAGTGGCTCTTCCACAATCCCGGGTTTTGCAATTTTCGCCCGTTCCGCGCGAGTCCGACGGGTATGTCCGTGGTGCCGATGTGGTCATTGTACACGCTCGTGCCCGCGACTACGCCGAGGCACTAGATGCGGTGGCAGCAGGAGTGCATCCGGGGCAGACCATTTTCATTATCGACGCTCCCCTTTTTACCGCATTTGAAGTCTCGCGCCGCATGGCCAAACTAAAAAAACGTATGGCTGTCAACGTTATCGAGACGAGCCCGCTCTTTCGTTCAAGCTGGATGGAAAATGGCATCGTGAACGTGGCCGGGCTGGCGGCTCAAACGTCAATTTGTGGTCGAACCGTCAACGAAACACGAGCCGGACTATCTATTGGTAGTCAGCTATGGAAAGACCTCGTTCCAGCATCCAATGTATTCGAACGCCGGCTGGCGCAAAGTGCCAGGCTGCTCGGAGCAGCTCAGCGATTATTCGCCATCATGGGCGCACAAAATGGGCAAGAATGTGCTCGTAAAGACTCAAGCTCATTCACTGGAGCCGAACATTCCATCATCACCGCGATGGAAAACGAACTACAAATGCTTGGAAAGATGTTCAATATTTCAGTTCCCAGAGAACAACTTTTTGAGCCGTTGAGCGATTCCCTGGACCGAGAACGTGAAGAGCTATCTACTGTCATTCGCCAGGATCTCGTGCTCATTACCGATTTAGCCAAACTAGCTTATCTTCAGGTACCAACCATTGATTCCATCATCGAATTAGCAAGCGTTACCTTGGGGCAAGACCTTCGCCGAGAGGGACGGGGACTATCCGATGTTGGTCTGATTGGAATGGACTTCAGAGAAATCGTCGAACTCATTAACTCGTAGCACATTGCAACCGCTGCGGCACAGCTTGCCTCCACCCCCAGAAACGATCATGTGAATCGCCCGCCGTTTCGCCTGAAACGGTCAAGAGGAGTAAGCACCATTTATTCGCCGATCGCGGTACACCGTAAAATTGAGTTACGAATAACCGTGAAAGTGAATTATGCGATCCTGACAAGCTCGCCGCGGCGAGTTCATATTCAGTTCTTAACTTAACAGGGAAAGTTCCTCGAAAGACTGACCGAGTATCATTGCTTGCCTTTCGCTCAAATGAATGAGATCACTTATTGAACCTCGCTTACTTCAAAACATCCGACCATATTGAATTGCCCGCCTTGCTATTCAATTCAAATTGCTCTTCCCGCACTGGGGCGATTTTCGTGCACGGAAAAGCCGGAAACCTTACTCAAAAGCATCTGACAACCATAGCCGAAGCTCTGGCTCTCGCGGGAATCCCTTCGCTGACTTTCAACAACCGTGGTGCGGAGGAAGGCGGTAACGCACGCGAATTTTTCGACGACTCCCTTCTTGATATAACCGGAGCGATAAACTGTCTTAAGCAAGCCACTGGTTGCACGAACGTCGTCCTCCTCGGCCACAGTTATGGCGGTCTGAAAGCTGCATTCTATGCGGCGAGCAATCTAAGTTCCCTGATTGGTTTGGTTTTGATGTCATCAATTCCACATCTTCAGATTTCCGAAGAACTTGTGAAAAAGGCTCTGGCAATGCAAGCACTCAATGAAAGCGAACTCATATTTAGTCAAAAAGAGGGTGACTACCTTCATCTCTACCAGGGAGCGGCAATCCTCAAGAACCGCCTGGAGGGCTATCAAGGACTAACCGTGGAGCTGTTGAAAGAGCTAGAATGTCCCATTTTTTCCTTTGCATCAGAGGAAGAATGGGAGTGGTTTCACGAAGTGCCTCTCACTATTGCTCAATTCACTACACACAACACACACGTTAGAGCAGAGGTTTTACGAAAAATTGGCGACCACTGCTACACTGATCACGAATCGTTCGTTGCCGAAACGGTTGTTGATTGGGTGCTCTCAGTGGTTCTCCCCGGGATTAAATCCGGCGAATAAGCAAAGCCACGTGCAACGAAAACCATACAATTGTCGTTTTCCATTTTGACCAGTACTTGATAATCTGTTCCCGAGGTAACTAGTTTTGAAGTCCAGATTGCAAATCAGAGTTATTACAGTCGCCGCCCTGGCTACTCTGATGGTGGCCTGCTCCGGCACTGGAGCAGTGAAAGCGACAAAGAACATCAAGATTGGAGAGAAGTTTTTCGAAAACTGGCAGGGAAACACTGTCGGCAAAAACGATAGCCTGGTGCTACTTGCGTCTTATGCTGCAAGAGACATTGCGGTGGGACAGGAGATTCGCCCTCAAGACGTGTTGAGCCCGATTAATCTTGACATTGAATGGTGCAAAGACACGGAATTCAGAAGCGGCAGAGATCCAGCACTGAAGCTGACAATTGGCGCGGGAAACAAAGCTCGCATTGAGAAGAATGGAAAGATATTGTCTGAGGGCAGCTGGAGCCTCGAACAGAAAGACAGCGCAGCGTACCTCTCATTGCAAATGCCGCAGAAACCGGCACTGGAACTTTACGGTGAAAAAGTCCTCAGTGGCGATATGCGAATGTTAAACACCCAGGCGGCCAGCGGACAGCCGGAATATTTTTGGATTGAAGAGAAAGGTCAGGGAGAATCGCCTGAACTAGAAACGCCCACAAAAACTCCCGTCACTAAACACACCCACCACAAGCACTAACCCGCCCGTCGCCATGCGACTCTGTCAAGCAAGCAAGCTGTTCGTAGGATGCGCAAATGTATGTATGATGCATTGGATGTTGGCTATTGTTTGTGGTCTGGTCTGGCCCATAAATACTATCTGTTATCCCACTGTAACATACAGTAGTAAAGGCACAAAACGCAAAACCGACATGCTGACAGCACTCGCTCGAGTGCTGTCGCATGTCGGTTATCGGACTAGTTCGCCCGACTTGGCGAAGCCGACGGCTCAGCCATTGCCAGTGGTGGCAGCGGTCGGCTCCGGCACACCAGCGGACTTTCGGGCCACTCGGGCTTGCGCCTCGACGATCGCCGCCATCCGGGTGTAGATGCTGGCGACGCTCGTCGCGAAGACCTGTGGCAGTGCCGGGTTAAAGGGCACGGACAGCTTGGCTTCCGGAAGTCGCCGGAAGACGCCGCTGGCGCTTTCCACGACTTCCAGCAAGGCCTTGAGCGGCGGGAGCAGCTGCCCCCAGTGGTACACGGCGTCGTGTTCGGGTTGCCGGTCAACCGCGTCCATCACGAGCAGCTGGAGCTGCTTGGCCAGCTCGTGGATTTCCGTAACGATGGCCTGGTGCTGCGTGGCATCGACCTTGAACCCGCCGATGCAGGCAGTGTTGAGGATGTCGACCGCCAGTTGGGCGGGCAGCAAGGCCTGGTTCGTCAGCTCGGCGTAATGGTACCGCACGTCCTTACCGCTCATCAGCTCCGTGCGAGGCTCCCGGATGAGCTGATTGGCGATGGACAAGGCCAGCTCCGGCCGCTTGCCCAGGCGACTGACGGTGTCGCGGAACCACTCACGCGTGAGGGCCACGGGGTCGGGACGAGTCTCGGTCGTATGGCTGCACATATGCTTGGAATCCTTTGGGTACTAGAATCGGTCAAGTTCAGTGCCGCGGTAGATGTGTTAGCTCAGAAAACGGGGGGCACCCGGTTTGGGCGCGAGGAAGGTTGTGAAGGCCTCGACGATGGAATTGACGGTGTCGGCATCGGTCAACGTGATGGATGCCAATGCGCCCTGCAGCGGCTGACTGAGGACATCCTCCAGCTCCTGGCGGCGGAAGCCCAGTTTCACTGCGCACTCTGCCGCCTCGGTCAGGATTGCCGCCAGGTCGATGGGCTTGTCGTACGGTGCGCTCATGCCATTGGTCGCGCTGAGCAGTCGCTGCCGAATGAGCATCTGCAGAACTCCGCTGCGACTGGCGCACACCGCGGTCATGACTGTCTTCTCGTGCTTCTCAGCCATTGGGAAAGTCCCTGTAAGATTGATGAGTCTACCAATCAGGAGAGCGGCATCAACCGCTCTCTGATGTATGCGCGGTTCACTCGCTCGTAGCGAAGAATTCCCGCAGTTAGCTACGCTAATCACAGAAATTGCAACTGCCCCGATCTACCTGTAAAGTCTGACCGGAAGAGGCGGGCGTGCCTCCCCGGTATTGTCGACTTCCTGCCAAGGACCTTGACCATCCTACATGGTGCGCAGAATCGTAGCCGCCAGGATGACGGTGACCGCCGAGCCCACCAGAGCCGTGAACAGGAACGACCCGGTCAAAGCGGCGATCAGCAGGATGACACACATCACCACTGGACCGCGCCAGCTGATGAATGGCGACGCACCGAACAAGCCCGCAGCCATGATGGGCTGGTTGCCGCGATGGGTCAGCCTGTAGCCAACGAAGACAACGAGGGCGGCAACCAGCAGGCTGCCCAGGGAAACGAGCACGCCGACCAGCGACACCAGCACGAAGGGCGGGATGAAGATGTTCACTGCACTGTCCTTTCAAACTTTCCGTCAGTAAATGGAGAAGGCCGCCTTCTCCTACAAAATTCGTCTACAGGGCGTAGTCTTGAGACAGGGGACTGATCCGTTATGGCAGCGGTACCTTTCCTCCAAATTCTCTTCCTCCCTCAAGTGAGAGTCTGTTTGAGGCGGTTGCTCGCTTCAAACAGGCGGAAATTGGGGTAGGCAGTAGTTCTCTAGACTTGAGGTCTTCTTTTGATTTCGTGAAATGCGCAAACAGATAGTCTATCGTGTCATGTCAAGGGGCGAGGTATCCAGGGCTAACGGGGACAGACGCGGGGGCAGATACGAAACAGTTCCAAAATGAGGTTCTGTTAATTTGCGCGAGTGAACAACCTAAGCGCTCCCGTGCAGCTGGAGAGTCCGAAGGACCCAATTAATTGAAGCTCGTTGAGCGCGTTTGGCCGAAACGAGCGGCTAGCGCGGAGGAGGCGATGGACAAGCGATTGCCGCAGATCTTCCCAATGAACAGCCAAGAGTAGCCCGATTGGCTGGATGGTCACAATGAATCCAGAGCTTCGTTTGTGGCATCGAACGTGGCTTTTTGTTCTTCAACTTGGCTTGTCAGCTCTTTCAACTTGGCAGTTTGGATTTTCAAGTGCTCCTCTAGTCGATCATTGGTTTGCTTGAGCCGAACCACCTCATTTAACAGCTTTAACCGTTTAGCTCTCCCAGACTTCTTCTTCATCATTTCTCCTAAATGAAGGCTGCGCCCGGTTCGTTTTCGACCGAAACATCTTCTTCGCGCCGAAATGTATTGCATATACATGAAGCCAGCAAGGCTTGGCCATTAAGGAACACATTTATTGCGGCAGGCTGAGCCCAACCTCGAGTACCAGTAAGCGCTTAGCACTTCCAAGTTCTAATACCGAGTGCCAGTGCTAACGCCAAGACTCACCAACCACCAAGCCGCAAAACCCACCGCATCGAGTTCGGCATTAGGGTTTATATCGAGCCCTGGCGCCTGACAACCGGCATCACGGGCGGTGCTTTCCCTCAGTTGTAACAGTGGTGCACAAAATACCCCATTAAGATGCACTCAAGACCCGATTTCAATTAACTGTAAAACCACCCCGTAAATACGAAATAACTGCATACTTCAGCTTAATTTAACGCTTTCCTTAAATCTAATAAGGGGTACTCATTAACCAGTGAATTCAAATCGGTTTTCCCCAAATTACCACCCATCCGAAGGAAGTGTTAATAATCTTGCACAGCTACATAGTCTTGGCATCCAAGCCTAGTCCAGGATGACTTCGATTGTGATTGGGTCGCACGTGCAAACAAAGGAGGTCTCTCTGCACATCCCTGTTCTCGCCGCCAATCCTCAACTGCCAGAATGACAGGTGAAGGAAGGGGAAGGCGACTAGATCTTCCGGTTCCCCAATGAAAGCAACAGATGAGAGGCGATACAGCCACTCGTTGTGAGCCGGACTCGACCGCCTCCTTGGTTGGAGCGGTGGTGTTGTAGTTCACCATCAAAACAAAGCCGGAGAATTTGCTGGAACTGTTCAGCGTCCACCATGTGATGAACAACCTGGTTCTTCTTTTTGGGAACCGATTCGCGTAGTGGTTCCGCCTCCGCGCCAAAAGTGGCACGTTGCGAATAAAGGCAACTCATCCCAAGACCAAGCGGGATGATCAAATAGAAGAGAATTGCAGACCGTTGGTGTTCGGTTTAAAGCGGATTCCTATTAGGGAATCATCAGAAACCAGTTCACCATTTGTCCAAGAGAGAAATGCTTGAGGTCAACATGTTGAGCCTGTTGCATATCCGACTGGCTCAAACTTCTCTGATGCTCCCCACCCCCACGTACATATTAGATCTCTTTTTGATCTCATAGAGATCTAAAGGGAAATCGAAAAGTTGCCAAGTACGCAAGGCCACGCTAACTCCCTCAATAACCCCTTGACTGGCAAATTCATTGCCCTCCTGGCAGCCGCCTGTACCCCATTATATACCCCTCCGATCTCAACATTAAAACCGCCAAACATGGCAGGCACTTAATTCTGTGTTTTCTCTTAGAAACCAAACCAGACCCGAAAACACTTGCAAAGAGGCAGTTTGAAGCCAAGATTGCCATGGCGAGTCGAATTCTTTAGGGTGAATTCATCGTTCCGACTTGCAACTAACCCGCTGAAATCAGCCCAGGAGAAAAGCAAAAAACAATTCAGCCAAAAGAAACTCTTGAAGCATCTCAGACAGCGCAATAGCGCCGAGAGTTCAGTGGGTTAAGAACAGTCGACTAACAGAACAGTACACAGATAAAACGCAAGACAGGCTTTGTAAGCCTGCCTTTTGAATGTCTGCACATAACGAACCACAGAACATTCGCAAGCCTAAACATCGCTGGTGTAGCTCAATTGGCAGAGCAGCGGTCTTTTAAACCGTAGGTTGTGGGTTCAAGTCCCACTGCCAGCACTCCACGCATCTCCTCAAACTAACTTCGCTGGTGTAGCTCAATGGTAGAGCTCCGGTCTCTTAAACCGAGGGTTGTGGGTTCAAGTCCCACTGCCAGCACTCC
>JAKFUT010000108.1 GCA_021732565.1 Candidatus Obscuribacterales bacterium | reverse complement strand
TAATACGGTGCGCGCCAGACAACTAATAATTGAAGCGATCGAACAAAATCGAGACATAATATCAGATCGTCGGTTGATGGCACTTCTGGCGCGCACAAGCATGTTAGAGAACGCCGTCGTCCTCAGGGCCTTTCAGCGAGCCGGCGGCGACCTGGCTGAAATAACTCGCTTACAACAAGCCCCTGGAAGTAATCCGCCAGATCGCGCCACCGCAGTGATGAATGCCGCCTACTTTACAAACACTGCAAATTCAAGGCAGCTTTCAGCCACCGACCGAATGAATGAATTCAATGCTCCGGCAACTTCGGGCTTGCAGCGAGTCGGATTGATGACGGATCATTACTTGCAGGCCGCAGCTTTGCCGGATGGTCCTGCTAGAGCTGCTCAAATCAGGCAGGCCAGAACAGAACTCGCGAGCATAGAATCCACGCCTGCTTTGCAGGGCAACGATGGAGCTGGAGCCGCGGCGGCAGCAAGAGGGGCCGTAAGCCGCCTCGACGTATTTGAGATGAATAATGCCGCGACTGCTCGGCTCCAGCCGTGGAGAACTGGCGCGGTGGAATCTGCTGGTGAACTTGATCAGCTTTTGCAGTTGGAGCCTGTCGATCGGCAAGCCGGCAATCATCGGGTGTTAGAGATATTGCTGCAAAAATTTGACAGTGCATCTAATAATCAGGAACAGCAGGGCGTCTTTAATGTGCTTCGCAGCGAGGTTCAAAGAGGTAATCTATCTGCAATTGTTCCGCTTCGCGCCCTTGCAACAGTAGATGCATCAGCGCGACTGGTGGACGGTAGTCGTCTCTTATCGGAAGCCAATGGAAATGCTGTTGCAGAATCTCGCGCCAGAGATCTTCAACGTCAAGCGTTGCTGGATCTGGCACGAATTGCAGAGGCCGAACGGCGATCGAATCAGCCCTCGCAAGCGGGCGAAATTTTGGATCACATCACACAGCGTCCGATTGAGGGAATAAACCCTCTGCAAGTTACGCAAGCTCGTCTTTCCGCAACCAGAGATGCCGAACAACGGCAACATCGGGTAGTTGAGACACTAAGGATTTCAGCTTCTGCAACGGCTACACCAGCTGAAAGAGATGCCGCCGTGCAGCGATTGAGGGTCTTGCAGCAAAGTGAGATTGTGGCATCCGGCGCTTCTGAGCGCTCACACTCACTTTTGCAGATGGCTTCCTATGCTACTTCGATGCGCAGTGTTGCCAGTGATACTACAAATACGGCGGACATGGCACGAACACTTTCTGCAACAAACTTCGAATCCTCGCCCGCAAGAAACTTCCTGCAATCCCTTGAAAATGGTGGCGCAGCCGGCAGAACTCTGGTTCGCGCGCTACGCGCAAGAAACGCAGAGCAGATTGAGACTGCGCTAAACACACCTGCAACCCGTCAGGTATTTGACACATGCATGGCTACCGAGTGCCGCAGGTTTAGCATGTTGGCGAGCTTGAGAGCAATCGATGTTGAAAAAGTGGCCGGCGGCCATGGCAATCTCGAGCAGCTCTTCGAGGAGGCACGCCGCCAGAGAACTGAAACCAACGCTAGATTCGACAGCGCAGTCGACACTTATTTGCAGCGAGACACGGCAGGCATTCAAACTCGTCAAATGCTCCCGGGATTGTTGCCTGCCGGTGCCAGTGAGTTGAGCAGTGCGACCATACAAAACACGCATATTGAAGCAATCAGAGTAGGCCTTAGGCTTCAGCATTTTGATTCTCGATCGTCCCAAATCTTGCGCTTGTTATTAGAACCGCAAGGCAAGCTCTCCACCGCTGAAGTAACTGAATTGAGGCGGTTGCTCGAACGCTCAGGCGAAACCCGTCGACGAGACGCGATGGCTGAAATGAGCCGGGTAAGCGGTGAGAACCTTCATCTAACTGCGCAATACGAATCACCGCTTCACACAATGCAATCTCTGGAAGCAGTGCGTGCCATTCACTCAAACATTACACGCGCGCAGGAAGTGATAAGCTCAGCGGAGAGTGATCCCCGGCAAAAGCGCGCAGCGCTGAACGCGCTCATAAGCAGCTTAGAGACGCTGCAGCGGCAATCTACTAACGGCAGTCACCATCCTGATTCGATCAATTTCTTGCGGCAGTTTGCTCAACGCCCCGGAAATAACAACCAGTCATTCGACGGCGCCTTAGCAACTCTGCGTACAGCGATGCGCGACAACGCATTTGAAAGTGCGTCGCCTGTGCTTGCTCGACTCAGGCTTTTGCCAGACGGTAGTCAACCGGCAAATGAGTATCGTGCACTGAGAATTGTTCGTGATCTTCGTCCTGAAAGTACCGAGCAACAGGTAGCAACTGCGCTTGCTCGACTAAACGATGAGATCGAGAACAGCCGTCGAGAAGGATCCGTAAACCAATCTGCAGTTGAATGGCGCACATGGCTAGTCGCCAATGAGGCTGTTATGCGGCTTTCTCGGGTCAGTGCCGCTGGCGATTCCGCCGGAGCCCGTAACGCCGTTGAGACGCTAATAACTGAGGCCCGCGCCAATAACCCGCACGCTAGAACAGCACTGGCATCAATTCTTGTAGCTAATACTGGCGAACGAGCAGCCATCGGCCACTGGTTGGCAAACAATCAACGGGTGAACAATCGACCCGTTTACGTTCCTAACTTCGACGGTCTTTCTCAACAGGTTCGCGCTGAGTTGGCGACAAGCTCCATTGAGGCTCTACGTGACATGTATGCCTGGGGCGACGTTCCGAATGCAGTATCGTCAGCGGTGGCAACGGCGCTGGCAATGGAATCGCAAAATCAGGGTACGTTAAGAACAAGCCTGCGCGAATTTGTAGACCTGGCCTCTAGAAACTCTCGTGATTCGATGATGAACGGCATTATGGAAGCCATTGCGGTAGGCAGAGGCAATACAGCCGAGCTGGCAGATTTCTACCTTAGGGGAATTGACAGTGAGAACCTTGCAAATCATTTCGAAAGAATCGAGCAAGCGGCGCGCAACGGTGATCGAGCAAGCTTACGGATAGTGGCCGCCCTGACCACCGGAGCCGCTGACAACAACAGCCGCCTCAATCCGCGCATTAGCGGCTCGAACGATCAGGAAAGTAATCCTATTACACGCCGCGCTCGTGTAATTCTTGAGGCTGTAGCGCAAAATCCCGATCGCAGGCAAGCTGTAATTGATTCATTGTTGCATGTGCGCCAACTGCGCTTGACGGACAGCCGCTATGTAGATTCACGGCAACTCTTAGCAACGCTGGGAACAATAGCCGCCGCTTTGCCGGACAATCAATACACCGATCAAATTCGCACTGCATTGCGAAATGGCTACGAAAGAGCAACCGACGCTCTCAGTGCGTCGCCGAACAGCATCAGGGCAAGGGAGGCTACCCGCAGTGCAACTGAGGGATTCTTTGCCGTTGCTTCCAGGTGGAATGCCGCCGATGCTCGCATCTTGAGTCCGGAGAAAGTAAATTCTGAATTAATTGCGCTATTGCGAGAACACAGCAGGCGAATTTCAAATGAGGCCGCAAGAACAATTGCAGATCGATTCCGAGAGGTTCTCAACGCTCCGGCCGCCGAAGGCGAAGCTGCTGCAACTGTCTTGCAGAGGCGTCTGAATGCCGTTCGAGTGCTATCTGCACTTGCAAATCATTTGACAGAAGCAGACGTTCGCGCCATAGCGGCATTCGGCACAACTTCCACACATAATCTCAACCGTCCCGCAGATAAGGGTCAAGCGGTATTACCGGTGGGGGCTCCGTCGACAGCAGTGTACGAGTCGACAACACTGCACGAATCGACTGGTCGTGCGCGCCCGTTCGTAGGTCCACCGGCTCCTAATCCGAGAAGCGGAGATCAGCGGCTGACCGACCTCGGTATCACCGCAACTGGAGCGCGCGAGCAATTTAGAGCAGAGTGCTCCGCCGCTTTGTTACAAGTTCTGGCAAGAGGGCGCAGTGTGCTTCCCGATGCACCCGACGGTCCACGAGAAGTCGCGTTTCGCTCATTTCAAACAAACCCGTGGCCAATTTTTGCTAACGGTGTTTCGGGCGACATCATTTCTGCCCGAGGAGCTAACAATAGCACATCACTCAGAGACGCCCTGGTAGCATACTGCCGCGGAGTTCAGGACACTCGCCCGGAAGTAGCCGAGCGCGTCAATATTATAGTCGACCATGCCAGGATTCCCCGACCTGCAGCAGCTATCTTGATGGAGTACGGCCTGCCTCGTGGAACAGTCGGGGAGGCTAGAAGGCTTGGCGATCCACCGAATGTCTTTGATATTACATCTGGTATCATTCGAAATTACTCCACAGACGGACGAAACGGCGAGCAAGTACTTCGCGACGTACTGCGCAATGCAGAAATGATCAATGCACTCCCGGCAGAGATCCGCGCTCAGATAATGGGTTGGAACAATCTCTCTAATGAGAATAAAGCAAGACTTGGATGGTTCAGCGAGCCACCAGCAGACGTGAGGTCGGCAGTGGGTTGGGAGCGAATGAGCGAGGCTGAGCGTGCGCGCATGCGCTGGCAAAACGTGAGGCTTGATCCTCGAACAATAATCGGTCAGATGTACAACGGAGTGCTGCAATCATCGCCGGCAGCGATATTGCTGGAAGACATTCCGGCTCGCATAGAGGCTCTACGGAGCGCAGCAGCAAGCGAACGCGACGATTTGAATTCCCGCATTATCAGATTGCAGAATCAACGAGATGGAAATTTGAATCAGCTGGTGACTATGACGCGTGCGGGCGCTCCTCTTGGAACTCGACTGTTGAACACCTTCAACGACGGAGTCGATCCAGAATTTGAAGAACGACAAGGTACACTTGCTCGTTCATTCCAGCAAATCAGGTCGCAAATTGCGGAGGTAGCCCCACAAGCTAATGCAGCCGGGGCAAGGGTAGACGGATTGCAGATGTCCGGTGAGTTAGCTACGTATCTCGACCGGCGCAACCAGGGAGACATGGCAGGGGCTCGCGCACAGGCGATAAATCTGTTTCAAACCCATGGTGTGTTACTGTCACAGCTGAACAGTAGAATCTGGCGAGACTTAACGCACTCTCGAGATAATACAGTAGTTGGTGCCAGCCTGTACGGGCAGATGCATCAGAGAGAGCAAACACATTGGAATGAAATTCCCGCCTATGGCCGCCCCTCGGCTCAAGCAAGCGACGAGGAACGCGCACGAGGGAACAGGCAAGCGTTTCGGCAAATTTTGGGACTGGACAATTGCGCTAATCATGGTGAACCCAGAGGGTTGCTGCAACTACGTTCAGACGAAAAACTGCAGGATCGCCCTGCACTTCTCAATCACATGATGAGAGCGTTAAATGATGATCCTGTGCTTAGCGAAGCTAAGAGCGTCGCCTCTCGAATGAGACAGCAAGTGCAAGAATTTCAATCATTTCTGGCCGCTGCCCGCGATGGACACATATACGGCGGCGGGCTGGAGGTTCTAAGAGAACATGCGCGTGCCCTCGACGGCATGGTATCTCCTTCAACCCCCGAAGAGCGCCGGAGGCGCGAACGCCTGCTTGAAAATCTTCGCGAACGAATTGGTTTAATACGAGAGGCATACAATCAGGCGGTTGGCTCGGGTTCTTCTGCCAATCAAGAGGCAATAAGTAGGCTGCGTGACTCATTAAGCACGTACGAACAAATGCATGACATGCTTAATCCCAACAGAGACCGAAATTTCGATCAGCGACCGTTGATGGAAACTCGCGAGGTTGTGACTTACGCAGGCGGTCGCCGTATTGTACGCCATGATGACACCGACAAGCCGGTTCTAGACGAAGCAGGGCGACAGACCACTCGCCAACCCTATCAGAATCTACGGCGTGCAATCGACGACGTACTTCAAGGGCGTGTCACCGAGTCCACCGCATCGAATTGGGCGCGGGAGAACTCCGCCACCATCGGTGCCACCGTACTCGCGTGCGCTTTGACTGTAGCGGCCTGTGCCACATTTGGCGTAACCTCGGGATTTGCCGTAGGAGCCTGGATTGCAGTGGCAGGACTGGCCACCAGAGAAGTCGTGAACGAGGTCTTCTATCATGCCAACCATGAGCGGCACACCGGATGGGGACCAACAACAAATACCGGTTCGCGCATAGGCCATTTCATACGTGCCGCCGAGAATCAGAATGACGTGTTGAACACAGACGAGCGTTGGCACCTTTTCAAGAATCATGTGGCTGTACCGTACTCCGTAGAATTTCTGCGCGATTGGGCCGCATTTGTCGTGACAGCCGGGTTGTCTAATTATGTATTCGGCGGTCGCGAAGCCACCATAGGTAGTGCGTTCCGATCTACATGGCAAAGCACTCCAGAGAGCCTTGCACAAGTATCAATGCAGGCAGAACGGCTGGCGTTAATGCAAAATGGCAGTTCCCAAAATTCGGCCTTCGTTCGCCAGCTTTTGCATCACGGATGGAACGAAATTCGCACAAATCTCAGGCTTACTGCGGCCCAGATGGGATTGGAAGCCGGTGTCCAAATTGGCGCAGAAGGCATAACCGGGCGCAACTGGACTCCGGAACAGATGGCCAGATTCGGCGAATCGGGACAATGGCTATTCTCAGTCGGTAATTCTACCCTCCTGGCTATGGGGCAGGGTTGGCGGACTGGTCGCAACCATCAGCGATTACTGGAGAATGCTCGTTTTGGACCCGGCAACGTATTGGAGTTCAGGCTGGCCCCCGGGGCCACGGAGGCTAACTACGTGCAATTTATGCGTGAGCAAGGGTATCACGTGCAGCCCGCCTTTGGGCGAGACGGCATGTGGATTGTTCGACCGATTGGAGCGAGCCCGGATTTACCACCTTTCATTGCTCGCAATGCAGCTCGCGGAGACGGCTTGCCCGCCGCCGAACTACCAGCGAATCTGCGCACCGAACTTGGTCCTTGTGTTTTGGGTCTAGCGGTAACTGTCGCCGGGGAGGCGCGAACCTTGCCCCGGGAAGGTCGCCATGTTGTCGAGCGAGTGCGCACATTTTCAGAGCACATGTTTGCCGGTCGTTATGAGCAAGCTCTCAATGCCGCTATGGACCGCAGTGCGATGCCACCAAACTCGACGATAACAACACAACAAGTCATTCTAAAATTGAATGATCTGCCAGCTGCCGGCCCTGAGCGAACTCGAGCAATTCAGCAGTATATGCAGCAAGTCGGACGGGTTGCAGAATCACCAATCGGGTCATCTCCGAATCAAGCGGCTCGGATACCTCATGCAATTATAGAAGTTAACGGCGTCAAGTTTGATCTTGTGCGTGGCACGGTTGTGGACTCTGGAGGTCATGCTGCAAATTCACCGCATCTTCAAACAGCGCAAAGAGAGTTTTCCGAATTTCGAAACTCTGCCGCCGGTAGAAATGTGGTTTATGAAACCCTGGTTACCATTATGGAAGAAACTACTCATTTAAGAATGAACGCTTTAGGTAATCAGGCAATATCGCCTGCATTTTCTCGATTTGTTAATGAAACACAAGCGGGCAGTCGCGAACACACTGACGCATTCTCTCGTGAAGGCGGAAGGAGGCGCTCAGTACTATCCATTGAACAAGAATTGATATGCGTATTTAGAGATGCCGGGTGGAGCCCCGAGATGCTTCGGCATTTCTTCGGACACAACCACGTAGACATTCGCGCACAGGTCTTCCAGCACTTGTCGGGACAGCCGGTGAGGCAAGAACACGCGGCATTACGAAATCATTTCGATCAGCTTCGTGCAAATAACGGACAATTTGATCATTTGTCTGCTACTCAAAGACAATCGCTTCAAACAGCAATCGAACGTGAATTTTCAAGACCGGCTGCTGCTGCGGATCAAAATGCTCGCGCCGCACGCCTTAACACATTGTTTGAGTATCTTAACGACGCGGCCTTGAAAAATATGGCGCAAAGACCTCGTATTCGTGAGTCTATTGATGCCACTATTGAAAGAATAGTGAGCGGTAGATACATGACCGTCGAACGTCTTCCGCAAATGCGAGTCACAGCCGATTCGGACTATTCGCGCACGGTAAGTGTTGGCGATAGGCCGCTACACCTAACGTTCGGTGACGGTTTCTTTTATAGTGCCGGCGAACATGCCGGGTCTATTGCCCCGGTGAAGTTACATGTCGAGATTGCCAATCTGCAAGATTTGAACAGAGTTCAGTCGGTTCTACTGCCGCTTCTTGAGAATCATCCGGTCCTGAAAGAACTTGTTTCGGGGTGGAAAACAATAGATCCGGCTCACGGCAGCACCCCGGACATTGGACAAACAGCCCCCAGCGGGCGCCGGCAAGGAGCTAAAGGGTTCACTATCTATTGCGGAGATCCGGCTCACGTTCGCCTAGTCCAACGAATTATTTCGGAGGCCTTGCAGCAGCACGGACTCGGCATGAACAGCCGCATTCCCACTGGAAACAGTGACAGAGTAGATGTGCAAACCAACCGTGTGGGAATCGCACGAGACTGCTGGCCTCACACCTCGGTCGGTGAAGGTCCGACCAGCCGGGTTGGATACCTTCTCGACGGACAAGTTTCGCACGAATTGGCTCGTCAGTTAGGGCTGAACGAGCATGAACGAATCACCGACCAACAACTCAGGCAGATTGAGCGAAGATTGCGTCTGGCTGAAAACAGCTTGGTTTATGACAATAGAGGAAGACTCATGTTAGCGAGTCCCGATCCATATGTCTATAATGGCGGTCTATATGCAGTGGAGGCGAACATGCCGGTAAACGCTGCCTTAATTGAGCGGCCTGCGTTGTATGCCCTTTACAGAAGCTGTGGTTTAGATCCTGCAGAATGTTTGACCAGAATTCCAGACCGCCTCAGCGTTCGCCTTGGTGACAGAACGATAATGTCTAGCCCGGGAAACAGGGTTGTCGTCGGACGACAATCTGGAGAAGTTGAAATAAGACGCGTAAGTCGCGAACATCTGGAGATCAGTGTTGATACTAACGGAAATGTATCTATTAAGGACTTGTCCTCCCGCAATGGCACTTTTGTCAACGGTCGTCGAATTCGTCCCGATGAATTCGTGCAAATTAGACAATCGGATGTTGTCACTCTGGGAGGATTGGACCATACTCTGCACCTTGTACCTTTGTTCAACCGCAACTAGAATACTTGGCGATCTAACTTCTAATTCCAAAGGTTATGCTGATGATGAAACGTGAAAAATTTCGAGCACCGCTTTTTATTGGAGGAGCAACTCCAGCAATCACTCTTCGAATAGTTAAACGCTGGCGCGAATACTCGTGCCACTATATTACGGTAGTGGAGAGTGTGCATCCAGCAGTCAGCCGGGATTTGAAGATAAAGTCTGTTGTATCTTTGCATGACAAAGAATATGTGGTTCTTACTTTTCCACCGAGTCATACAACTGATTCAGACTTCATCTCTGAGTATCTTTGCTTAGTGGAGGGTGCGCAACACATTTCAGTGCTTACTCCGCAAGAGGCCGCACAGCTAATCGATTCGGGAGCAGAAGAGATTGCAGAACCGAGCTGGTTTGCAAGAGTTTTCGGAGAGTTTCCCGAGCGGGAGGAAGCAAACTCTAGCGGGAGTTAGTAAAGGTGTTCGAGCGGAGGGAGCAATAATGCACCTACGGCCAGTCAATCAATGAGGTTATTGGAAGTATTCCAGGCGGCAAAATCGTGAAGAAGACAGGACCATTAGTCGTCGCTGCTACGGGTTATTGCAGGATCCTGATAACCGTCGTAATCGTGAACCCGGGTAGCCATGTGCGAGGCGGTCGATCTCGCTAACATCGCATCGTTCCGGATATATAATAGCGCCCGCCTGAAACGCGAGAGCTGTTTCATTTGACCAGCTCTTGACCGTTTCCTTGCGTTCGGTATCGCATCCGGTACTGATACTGAACGGTCCTAAGAAGCAAACGCGCGAGTCCCGCACGATTCTAAGTTTGGAGTCGCTGACAGCGGTGGTTCTAGTCTTGCCCGGTAAAAAGCTGCACCCAGTGCCGGTCGCCGCCGATGTTTGCCGATGGTTCCCTGCCCGATCGTGCCGGCTGCCGCTGTTGCCACTGGCCGGCACCGTTGAGAGTGAGTCACCGGGTCTGGTGTTCACCATACCTTGATCTGCGTCATGACCCTGGTACTATTCCTCGGGTCTGTTTATTGCAATGCACTCAAGAAAAGGATGCAGATTAGAACGCGATGGCGCGTCAATTAATGCATTCTTTGTGCTTCGGTTTTTCGAATTCGGCTGTAGACAATGTCATGCCATCGGAAATCAAACACTAGGCGGCTGCCACGCTTCTGCCATACATTCGGCGCCAGGCCGTACCGCCGGCTACTCTTGTCGGGGCAACTTTGAATGGTTCTGTGACTGCGCCAGTAGCGCCGTCAACCATTCCTTCACGTCCATGGTCAATAATTTCGTCTCTCGTACCGCCATTAACTGCCGATTCTGCTGCACCGGTAGCTGCTCCTTTGGCCATGCCTTTCAGTATGTTGCCCGGCATCTCTTTTACCATGTTCGTTAGCATTAAGCGCGATTGCTCCTGGATGGTCTCGGCGAGGCTTCGGCGCATCAAGTTGAACATAGCTTCTTCCTGCCCCGGAATTGCAACGCGACGAACAAGAGCGCGCATCGCTTCATCACTGACTCGTCCACCCTGGCGTAGCCCTTGTCGGACGAGCGCTTCGGCTCCATCGCGAAAAGCCCGCTCACTTCCCTGTCGCAGCATTGCTCGCCCGCCGTTGTCTAGTACCCTGGTGGCACTCGCGCGACCTACACCTGCCCCCCAAAGAGAAGTGAATCCTTCGGCAAAACCTGTCGTAGCATCGAAGAGCAGACCAACTTTGCTCGGATCATAGTCACTACCCATGATGGCAGCCTTGGCGCCTACTTTGAATACCGCCGCTGCTGCACCGGTATATGCTAACAAGGTCAGACTGACCCCGCCCGTGACGAACATACCGCCCACAGCAACGGCTTCCATCGCTCTGTTGATTACAGCATCGGCGAGTGCTGCTTTTGAGTCTGAATGTGCATCTATCGCATTGTATAGATTTCCGACGTACTCATGCATCTTGTTCGGATCTTCGACAATCATTCGCGACAGCTGGTGTACTTCATTATCCACTTGATGTCCCGAACCATCCCACACTGCATCGACAAATGCCGAGCCGAAACCGTGCCGATTGCGTTCGGCTTGCTGACGGGCGTAAAGATATTCACTGCGCGCGTCACGCTCGTGTATATTTCTGCCCAGTTCGGCGCGATCTCTCCCGCTAAACTCGTCCATGAGATCTACTGTGAGGTCGGTGCCGTATTTTCTGGCATAGTCCCGTCGTATTTCGTCTAGTCTTGCCCTGATTCTGCTCTCAATTTCATTTTCAGGAACTCCTCTGTAATTTTCGCGGTTCTTAATTCCCGCGAAGATTTGCTTCACCTCGTCTCTACTGGTGCCCATGCCGAGCATGCAGGAGCGAATCTTGTCCTCGGGTTTCATTTCGCCTTGACGCATGGAGTTCAAAGCAACCTGCCTCTCTGCGGGGCTCATGAATCCCAGTACTCTTTCCTGGTAGGCCGCATCGTTCAGAATTCTCTGTCTGTCAGCATCGCTTGCATTTTGAATATCCTGGCACGCACCCTGGCGGTCATTACGGAAGTATCCTCGATTGAGCTCCATTTGAACATCCATCGGAATATGACCAGTTTCTATGAGGGGCTTGGCGTAACGATCGAAATCACTTTGTCCCATGGCATTTCGAGCCGCAGTCAAAAACTGGCGTGAATACGCTCGGTCTTCATTTGTTTGCGGATTGTTGACTCTCTCTCTCAAACGGGCGTCACTGCGGAAAGCAGCTTGTATATCTCGAATAACATCTGCCGAGTCTGGTAATGTGTACGTTCCATGAAGATTGAGTTTATCGAGGATTTCCATCTCTGGTTTTTCACCGCGCTTCACCTTCGACAGGAGACCGGATGCAACTCGCAGCTCTGCTGCATTGAGGGCGCCGCGCAGTTTCTCATCGAGATCGCGAGCGAACTGCCTAGCAGCCGGATCGGTACAATCACTAGCAGACCCTCTTCTGTAGAGTGCTTGCTCTGCGTCAGTCATGCATTCGATGGTGCCATATATATTGGACGTCTTGGTCCGAAACCTGCGAATGTTGTCATCGAGTGCCTCAAGTATCGGTCTGCGGCTCTGCAGGCTTTCTGCAAACGTATTTGCCGCGCGCTTGCGATCGATGATTTCCATAGCTCTGTTTCTTTCTTCCAGACTCAAGTATGTGTCTAGAATAGCTACAATTCTTCCTCGGTAATCCGGCTCATCTCGCAATCGCTTCCAGTCAGCTTCGCTCATTTCTTCAACAGACGAAATTACATCATTCATACTGGAATTATAGATATCACCGCGATGCACAGCCAGGCGGCCTACCAGCGATCCGCCCGGACAAAGAATGAGATCTTCCCACTTTGCCAGTTCATTTCGTTGCGAGTCACCAGACCACCACTTGCCTGCAGCAGTTTGCAGGGCTGAATGAGTTTCCGTGTAGTATCTGCGCGCTTCGTCTTTCTGCTGATCAGTAACGGTAGCGGGCACTTGTTCTCCACGGGCAAGCTGCCGCCCGATACGGTATCTTTCGCGCTCTTGCTCCGACATATGATTAAGGGCGAGTTCTATACCTCTCCTGTTGTTTCGCAGCAAAGAACAGTTCTCTGTAATTTGCGTAGCAACCGATAACCGTCCATTTTCGGCATAGTCGGTCACGTGGCGATACTCGGTATCAGTTATATTGCCGGTTAGTCCGAGAGTAAAAGCGTTGTACCAGTGGCCTTCGAAAGCATCACGCATTCGTTGCTGACCTTCCAGCGATCGGAAGTACTGCCTCGTGTCCTCCGGAGCGCGTCTCATAACCTCCTGAAACATGGTGGCATCCGCATTCTCACAGGCACGTTGAGCCAGGAAAGTAGATTGTTCCCGGGTGCGACGGTCATGACCCGCGAGATAAATTTCACAAGGTTCCTTTGTTCTTGGAGACATATTGCTATCGTTCATGATGGCATCACGCAAACTTTGACCGTATCGCTCGCGATATTGCGCATCTGCCTCAGCAATCTCTGCCGCGCTCATTGTTTCAAGAACGTTTCTTATTGCCCGCTGGCACTCTGCGCTACCACGCCCCAAAACCACCTGATTCATTCTCAACCAGAGCCAGACGCACGGCGCCGGCATTATCGGCGCCATCCGGTTTGCGCAGTAAGGCTAAGGCAGCTTCCTGGTGGTGCCCGTCCGGGAGTGATCGCGCTATCTCTTCTTCAATTGTTCTGCCGTAGAGCCATTGATACGCTTCGTTCATTCGCTGACGCTGCCTCAGGGTCTTTCCATCCAAAGCGTTGTTGAATTTATCTTTTTCTGTAAGCCATGAAGAGTAATTGCTGGTCGATTCATTTATTGCCTGGCAGGCAGCGGAAATCGATGCCCAATCAGCCGATTCAGTTGATCCGTCTGGCTTGTGCCAGACCTTGTCTCCCGAGATGTGATTGAACACCACATGTGTTCCGTCTGGCAAGAGTTCTACTGAGCCGTGCATAAGAACGCCATTATCCTGACGGACCCAATCTTTGTCACCTCTTCTTAGCCAAGTAGCGTCTCCTTCGGTGTAGCGGTTCGGATTTCCACTGGCGTCAAAACCATATGTTCGCCTGGTTCCCCGTGCATCGGTTGTCTCGATGATTTGACCGGCCGGGTTTTGCACTCGCACCGCTCCGGAAGGTTCTCTTGTTCGCAATGTTCCGTTGAGTTCATGCGAAATCAAGGTTTGTCCTTGCATTCGACTATAGACCCCTTCGGGTGTGAGATAAGCGCGGCCTGTGAACGATTGGCCACGGTCGCTGCTCCAGTTGTTACCGTCGGCAGTCGTCCAGGTAGCACCATCGGGGCCTTTTACTCGGTTAAGAGTTCCATTTTCCGCATATCCGAATTCTCGAATTGCACCATTACTATCTTTGACCTTGGTGATTTGCCCCCTGGCATTGTAAGTTAGCTCCGAGCCATCTCGATTAGTGGTTACAATCGAAGAAGGTGTGCGATCGTTTGCCTCGTAGGAATACGTCGTGTGCCTTCCATCTGCTGCGTCTACTCGAGTGAGTGCGCCCCTTTCGTTATACTGAACGATGCGCCCGTCTGTGGTGCCCACAACACGCGCTCCGTTTTGCCGCCGTTCTTCATAGGTTCCATCCGGTGCCACCGTGACAGAGCCCGACCATGACTGCCGGGTTCGTTCTGAGACCCAAGTAGTACCATCGGTAGTGCCCCAGTAGTTGCCCTCACCATCTCTCATGCGTGTGAGATTTCCCTCTGCGCCGTATTCGAACTCACGGATTTTGCCATTCGCGGCTGTGATCCGAGTGGCTCTGCCTTCGGTGTCAGTCTCAATTACTGCACCGTCAGTTTTGTGTACTTTTTGCCGTCCGCTAGCTGAAACCTGCCTGTAGATACCGTCTTCGCCAATCTGGAGTTGCCCCTGCCATGTTTCACTATTGCTTTCATTTCGCCAGTTTTGACCATCTTGACTTGACCAGGTTACGCCTCTGTCGATCATGCGGGTGACACGCCCTTCAGCGTTGTATTCAAACCGTCTGACTTGGCCGTCCGGATATCGCACTTCCGAAACGATTCCTCTATCATTTTTGACAATGGTCGATCCATCTGCATCTTTACGCTCAAGCGTCACGCGACCGTTTACCGTGACTTCATCCCACCCGTCAGTTCGGCGAGCGACCTCGCGACCATTAATTTGCTCGCGATAGGTGCTCGTTTGCCGGTCTACGGAGCGGGTTCCGGTCCAACGCTCGGTAGAGCCTTCTCGCGCCCATGTATTAGCATCTACGCGCCTCCAAACCGCGTCTCCATCTTTTACATAACATAGAGAACCGTCAGTTTCGTACTCGAAGCTGCGCTGGTGACCGTTCACGTCGGTGCTCGACATAATACGACCCCAATGATCGCTGGTCACGACGGAACCATCGATACCACTGGTGGTGGTTTCGTCCCGGTTATTCTTTACGCTATAGGAACCATCTCTGCCAATGGTCACTTGCCCCGTGCGGGTCTGGGAGCTTCCCTCGAGAGTCCAATTTCTGCCATCGCTGCTGCGCCAAATTTCTCCGCTAGGCTCGCGCACCGTCGCCACACTGCCTTGTCCATCATATTGAAATTGCCTGGTTTTACCTTTCGTATCGGTGGTGCTTATGATACGTCCTTGGGGATCGAAGGAAATTTCAGAACCGTCTCGATTTGCCCTGGTCATCTCTCTTCCATTGTTCGACAATCGGCTGACACTGCCGTCAGAATTCGCCCTTAGTTGTTCTCCATTCTCCAGCCTGAAAGTGAATGTCGAACCATCATCTGAAATAGTCATGCCTTCGGCTGGAACCTTGTCTCCAGTTCCGACCATTTCATAGTGCTGACCATCTTCGGTCAACGCCCACGCAGCACCAGTTGACTCAGTTATTCTGGTCACTTGCCCCTGGTCGTTACGCTCAACCCGGCGACTAATCGGCGGGCTGACTCTCTCTCTGACCGGTTCGCGATAGGGCTCGGGTGGGACGAATGGTTTGTCTTCCACTATTATTCTGTTGTCGGCGTAACGTTCAGGTTTCTCGGGCGGCAAAATTCTGTTGTCCGGGTAACGATCCGGTTTTGCTGGCGGCAGAATTCTGTTATCGGGATAACGAGAGGGTTTGTCTGCGACGGGCACCGCAGTGCTATCGGAATTGCGAGCCGGTTTGTCTGTCGCCGGCACGACAATGCTATCGGGATTGCCAGCAGGTTTGTCTGTCACGGGGACGACCGTGCTATCGGGATAGCGTGCGGTGTCTACCATCTCATCTGCCGGTCTACTTCGCGGCTTGTCTACTGGTTTGTCGGATCTGTTCTGCTCTGACCCTCTGGCAATGGGCACCGCCGATGCCACCAGTTCGTCGGCTGCCTTATCTGCCGGCTTATCACTAATTTGAAAGTGAGTCGGTGGTGCATCACTCAGTGCTCGGATTGCCGGTGGTCCCCCCTCTGATAGGTGTTGAACGCTTGTGCTGTCATCATCATCATCTAAGTCATCAGTCTCGTCAACGCAGCCCCCTAAATCAAGATCAAGTTTTGGTACCAAACCCGATACTAACGGTTCCTGGCTATTAATTGCGACTGTCGATAAGCGTTCAAACAGATCTAGCGCCTCGTCGCATAACGTAGACGACCGTTCTGTAACAGAGATGCAACGTTGCTCTTCCGCGCCCTTCTCTCTCTGGTTCATCGACATTTCCCTCAATCGTTATGGTGGCAACATAACCGGCAAAAATTGAATGAGCATGTCACAGGGCGATCAAACGCCAACCCGGGAACTCAATACCGGCACCATGCTGAGAAAACTAAGAGCGCGGCACCCAGAGGTAGCCGCGCTCTTTAGACTATTAGGGAACCAGCTCAACTTAGCGGCTGCGAAGTTTTCCGTAGCCGTTGACGCCCAAACCGGAAAGAATTCCTTTTACTCCGTTTCTGTCCGCATGTACGTTAAGGGAACCGAGGCTGGGGATATCGACCGACAGCGAACCTTGCGTTGTAGAAAGATCGACAGTCGCTTCGACGCGGTTCTGCGGCTTGGGCTGTGCTTCTTCAGTACGTCGCAGTATGTTTGGTTGGGTTCCTTGGTGTTCCCCGATATTCACAGATGCTTCAGCTGCTAATCTGATCTGCTCAGCCTGGTTGACAGTTAACTCGGCTTCCAGCCTGACGCCTTCTGCTTCTTTAACCGGCTTGGGTTCCTCAGTCTTCACTGGCTTGAGTTCCCCCTGGTTTTCGATACGAATCATTGCTTCACCAGTGCCCGCTGCGGGGTTGGCATTCAATTCTGCCTTCAGCGCGATGTATTTAGCGCGTTCTTGCGCAGATAGCTCTGTCTTGATCGGTGTCAATTCTTGTGCTTCTTTTATTGGCTTGGGTTCCTCTGTCTTCACTGGTTTCAGTTCCCCTTGAAGCTCCTGCGTGTCCGTTTGGTAAGAGTTGTTGTTACGGCTGCCAGTGTCAAGGGGCAATCCGCTTTCGCCGTATAACTCTACGCTGCCGACAGGTGTATCTATTTGTCCACCAAATGTGATACCAGTTTCATCCATCTCGGCGTACCCACACCCTGCGCTATTGAGCGCTTCAGCGGACACTGCTACACTTACGGCTCTGATATTTTCGGAAATTGCATTACGAAACTCTTCAAATAGGGCGCCAGCCTGAACATCTACTTGCGCCTCTACGTTTACGCTAAGGTCATCATTTTCTCTGGGCAATGTACTCATAGTAATTCCTCCTAAGTGCTAGTTGACGTCACCTAAGGCGATTCGGTTGTGTAAGTCGATGCTTGAAGTGTCGTCAGCTGAAGCATTTGTGCTTCATGTCAGGATATTAGGTCCGAAAAATTGAATTACCGTATACTCGATAATTCAGCATCGGTCTCAGTGCAGTTGAGCCACGTTTGTATCCGCATGCAGGGCAACCAGAACAATCAGAAAGCAACAATAATGCCGAAAAACAGAAGCGTTAACGGACCGTGTGCATCCTACTATCTTAGACAAGCTGGTGGCGAAGTCATCATAAAATTAGTTGCAACTCGGACCTTCTATCCATGACTCAAAACTCGAAACGACTTGTATGGCGCACTTCAAGCAACCGAGGTTATTCGTATCGCCGGTCAAGAGTTCGGGAAATGCCACCGTCTATCGGAATGGATGACTAGAAAATATTTCTAGAGTGAGACCTTCCAATAGTATTCTCTGCGCGGATTTGTTGATCGGAATCGAAGCACCATTTGTAGTGGCTTTTTGCGGGAATATGAAAATCTCCTTTTGAGTTTCTTTCACCATAAGCAAAATCAGTTCGAAGCAGTGTGGCTTAGCCGAAAGTTTCTTGCTCAAAGACTCCGAATGGTTCATAACGCGGACGATCATGGATCTGTATCGAGGATTCAAACATAATTGAGAGCCGCAATTGGAATGCTCGTAAGCCCTTGTCTGACTAGTCAATGGTCCAAGTAGGGAATGGATCTGCGGCTTTCCTCATCCTATATCGATCTATCAATATGGTATTACTGACGATCGCCGACCATATCTGGTCATGCCAATCCAGGAAAAATTGCGCGCCCGGCAACCCACACTGTACACTCCGTGTGTCTGGCGGTAAACTAACGGTCTCAGAATGGAGGTTGATCCAGATCATGTTGGTTCTCAGGAAGATCGCTCCACTGCTAATTTTGTTGTGGTGGCTGTTCTTGCTTCCGACGGCGCCTGGCCGTTGTGGAACGGAAACAAAGAATGCGAAGACCATAGGACCTGAGTTGATCACCAACGGTAGCTTCGAACAGACCTTCCCCCGCTCCGCCGAGCCGTGGACGACACTTGCCGCTCCGTCCACGGGAATAGTCGGTTGGCGAGTGTCAAAGGGGGATGTAGACGTAGTAACAAGCCCCAGCTTTAACATTCCATATGGAAACCAGGCTGTTGAACTCAATGGCTGGTACACCGGCGCCTTATCGCAACAAATGAAAACGGAGCCGGGGGCATCATATTTGGTGACATTTGCTCTCAGTGGAGGCTGGGAAAATGCAGGTGCTGTGAGACCAATGTATGTGCGCGCCGCAAACACCAAGCAGATTTATCAACCGGTGTGTACCTGCAATAAAAATTCGAACTCAATGCAATGGAACACCATGTCGTTTCAATTCGTAGCCAACTCTGCAAATACCACACTTGAGTTCGGTAGCAATACTGAGGGTTATAGGGGGGCTAACATAGACAACGTAAGTGTCAGGAAACTAGATGTACCACTGAAGCAATTTCCAGCTGCCGCTACCCCGGGAATTTCAACCTCTCCATTGTTAGACCTTCCAACGACGGAAGTTCGACTTAGAGGTAGCATCGAGAAAGCATTCAATAAAGGCTTCATTGAAATTTCTGCTGAAGGAAAATTCGATCCTTCTAAGCCGGTATCTAAACGTGATTTTGTTAAGTGGCTGGTGAAACTAAAGGGACTCGCGCCTGCAAGCATAAGTGAATCACCCTCTTATGAAGACGTGCCTGCCGATGATCCATATTTCCCTTTTATCGAGGCGGCCGCTAAAGCGGGCCTGCTTCCCGAAGAGGATCGGTTCCACTCGGCCGATACAATCACCAGGCAAGAACTGGCACAATTATATTGCATATTCAGTGGAATGCACGATGCCGCCGAAAACCAGCCTGTTGAGGAGGTCGAGCGAGGGCTTTGCTTCAGTCGTGGCACCAAGGGCAATACCATTGCCTACAGAGATGCAAACTTGTTGGATGAGGAAGCACGGAAATGGGTATCGTATGCAAATAAGGCCGGCATTTTGAATCTTTGCTTCGGATTAGATCCCGCCGGTACGACAAATGACGAAAACCTCTTTGAGCCGCGAAAAAGGCTGACTCGAGGAGAAGCTATTCATCTACTAGTTTCACTGTACGATCTTAATTGAGAGGGGGAGTCGTTATTTGAACTGCGGTCTCATGTTTGCCGCGGGCTAGTAGATGGACGTTCGCAATCACATTCAGTGATATTGATGCTTACCGCAAATGATTACCGAGGCCTTCTACTGCCTGGGCTGAAGGGGTACATACTGCCCGCGTTTGCCTGTGATCTGCGTTAGCAACGCGGCCATCTTGATGATTTTCTCTGTCATGGCTTTATCCAGGTGTTCTTCGCTATTTACCAGATGCGCGAGGAAATCGGTCTCCTGTATCAAGGAAACCAGAGATATTTCAGAGCGTTCCATCTTCAAGCCGTTTGGTACCTCAATTCGGCGAGCCATTCTGCGACCGACCCTGTCTGTTTCCAGCGAGTGATTAATGGCATGCTCACTGCGTGCAAGGACCGTTTCATGACCGGCAGCAATGTCCACAAACTTATCAGCGACACATTGCCGGATACTGTTGTGGCTCATCTCCCAGAGGTTTCGAACCTTAGTCACTCCCTCAAGAACGCTGACAAACGCGATTGTGCCAGCCTTAAGTGTGACTATCGAATCAGGTGTTCTTATAGTCGTTGTCTTAGTCGCGGAAATAATTGTTTCACCAGAACGCAAACCAATGATTTCGGGATGATCAAAGGCTATCTGCGCTTCGGCGCTATGTTTCACAACTGCGTTATGCAGTGCAAATGCATGTATTCCTGCGACCGGCCCGCCGCCTGCGGCTGGACTCATGAAGGAAATTGGCTTCATCACCGAATCTTCTGGTGATGCATGAAGGAGCGGTAGTAACTCGTCGAGTGCTATCAGACTGGCATTGAGCGGGCTGTCGAGGCTCGACTTGTGCAGGGACTCGATGTTCCTCAACGGAGCCACTGTCGGGTCAACCTTTTTCTTCAGCTGATCGACTTTCTTCTTCAGTTGATAGAAGCTCCCGGCGTTGCAAACTAGCAAACGTTCTTTATCGAGCATCTCCTTCTGGTTAAACTTGCTCCTGGCCATCCGTGTGCCGGGGACCGTGATAGCACCGGTAATTGGATGGCGTTGCACACCATCGATTGGAATCAGCTCTTCCTCAGAGAGCGCCTCATCGCACAGGCAGATTTCCTCACCGGCTGCCACAATTACTGTTTGCTCCCGTCCATTGCGATTGATGGTAATGGACGCTTCTTTTCCGGCAAGGTTGGCCACGCGCAAAACACCGGTGGACGTCTGCTGTACTACTGCAGCACTGTTCCCGGCAATTTGCACGTTACCGAAACTGGTATCAACCCTGATGGCTTGCTTGCCGACCATGGCTACGACCTTTCCTTCTTTCAGTGTGACCGATCGCTTATCGCCAGGGGCAATAGCCGTACCCGCCTCGCCAACCATAACAGTCTCGTCATCATCATCGAGGAAGAATGGTTGGCAGGCGCCACCGGCGATGTAGTATGCTCCCTGCCCGTCCTCCTTTTGTAGCCGCTTGAGAGCCGTACCATCTAGAAGGGTCTGTGCCTGATTCGCAAGCCCGAAGGATTGCGATCTCGTGGCGTCAGTGGCAACACCAGACGTAATAAAGTTCGACGAGAAGGAAGGCAAGGAGAAAGTCACCTGGAAGCCACCGAATGTGCCGGTACCACCGCCTCCGGTGCCCGGCAACGGAGGGATGGCGGGGCCGAGCGCCAACACTTCAGTGTCTCCACCCAGATTGATGAACGCCTTGCTTGCGGCAAGACCGCCAGCGGCCCCGACCGGAGGATCAAGAACAAACACACCGCCATCAGCATAATAGTTGTTGAAATTGTTTGTCTTGCCACCGGTACCCGTGGGCACCAATAATACCTTTCCGAGCGCTCCGTTTACACCAAAGAGTGTGTTCAATCCGGGAACGAAAGCAGAGCCGAAATTGATATTGAGAGTTGGCGTATGTTGACGTTCGTGCATTGCTGAATAGAGTTCCTGAGGAACGTTTGCCTTTGGCAGGCCGGCGTACAAACCAACACGTCCGCCTGAGTGGAAGTCGATAGCGAAACTGGCTCCTTTCACAATGATGGGCAACGTAACTCCCGGCGCCGGCACCTCGCGATTGACCAGCGCAAATGAGTAAATCTGGTTGCTCTTTGGTACCGGTGGTGTTCCCGGGGGCGGCGCCGGTAATCCGAGCTGAGAGTTACTCAACAGGATACCGTTGGTCGAATTGACTATCACATCACCGCCGTAAGAGATGAGCTGAAGGCTCGTACCGGCTACAAAAGTGTTGGCCGTGTGCACTTTCACGCCACCGGCAATAGTGCCTAGATTGTCCGGACCCGCCAGCGGATCGTTGTTACGGTTGTTAGTGTCGTTCCGTCCGCCGATAGCAAGCAGATGTACGTTGTCTCCAAACACGACGTTTCGGACCGTCGAAGTCTGGTTTTCAAAAGCACCCTGGTTGGCAGCCTTTCCAGCCACAGCATTAGCCGACAGTACACCACCGGCATTGTCAGGATTGAGGTTGTCGATAACAATGGCGCCTATAGCGTTGGGATCTACGGCGGTATCCGGAAGCACACCCTGTAGATGCGGATCGGCCTTTGGAACAAACCCTGGTGCAAACTTGCCCGCTTGCATGTTCACACCAATCCCACCGGAAGTAACTGGATTCTGCCTGTTGGCTGCAATTGGATCCATCGGATCGGCCGCCAGGTCGTAGGCGGCTATGAGGCCTATTTGAATTTCCCGTCTTGCTGCGATCCGTATGTCGTTATTGGCTCTGATAGCCGTGTTATCCAGAACAATTAGACTACCTCCTCCACCCAGGCTGGTGTCATTGGCAGGGTCAGTGGGCGAAGCAGGATCGACAGCACTAAGAATGACATTGCCAGCACGCGATTCGATCGCGGCTGCGTTGAGATTGGTACCACCGCCACCTACCTGCAAATCCGAGACTCTGGCAGTGACGGAGAAATCGCCCTGAGCGGTGCCCGTCACGGTTCCGATTACATTGGACTGGTCAACGGTCACCCTTCCTGTAGTCGAGGTCAGCAACAGGGATTGCTCGGTGCCAACACCACCGGCCATAAGAGTCGCCCCTGGAGCAAAAAACGGAATTATTAAGTCTACGTTAGCGGCGAATGTCATAGCTCCTGCAGAATGAATGATGCTGGCACCATTATTCTGGTTAACCGTCAGAGACCCGCCCGTACTCGTCAAAGTTAGAGTTCCGCCGGCATTTAGCGCGCCGTTGGCACCATTGTTGTTAAGCGTAAGGCTGCCCGCCTGGGTCACAGCCAGGTTACCCGTGGCAGACACTAACTGTGTGTTATTTATAGTAGTGTTACCGACATTCAACGTTATGTTCAGATCCTTGCCGCTTGTGATGCCACCATTGACGGTGTCACCAAGACTTAGTACGGGTTGGGCACCATTTAGCGTGAGTGCCCAATCTCTACCGGCACCTGAACTTCCACTTACTCGTCCAGCGGAAAGCGCATTGTGTGTCACAACGACGGCGCCGGTGGCACTTCTGAATTGCATGGTATCACCATCAATATTGCCGGTGCCTGTTATTGAAAGATCCTGCCCGGCGCCGGCACGTATATCCACCGCTCCATTGACGGCCGCTATGCCAAAATTGTCTACGATTCCGGGCGTTACCAGTGCCAGAGTCCGGCCGTTCCCCGCATTTATGCCGCTGTTGAAATTATTGTTAGTGACGATGCCGCTAAGGACAGTTAAGAATACATCGCCACTTCCTGAAGAAACATTCAAGCTCAACGGTTCTGCTCCCCCGACTATATTCAGCCTGACAGGCGATACTGCACTGCCGATGTGGCTACCGGCCCAAAGCGTTGCATTGGCAGCCCCTGGTGTATTGTTGGTGAACAGAATATCCGCACCGCCAGCCATGAGAATCGTCCCTTGTGAACGAACGTCAAGAGTGGTACCAACCCTCGCCGTGCTACCAACAACCCCGTTTATCGTCATAACGGTGTTGGCGTTGTTGACGAACACACCGGAATTGCTGGAGGGTGCATCAAACCGCAGAATCGAAACTGCTGTCTGAATGGCATTTGCGGCGTTTCCAATACTGCCTGTCGCACTTTGCAAAGAAAGGTCGCCACCAGTAATTACATTGGCAGCTGCGCTATTGGTGATTGAGTCGTTGTTGAGTACCAAAAGTGTGTACTTTCCATTGGCGGAACCGGGCACTCCTGATACGTCAATTGCTCCCGTAACGGCGATTCCGCCAACCGTGGCGATATTGCCAACTGTTAGTTGCAATGTGCGCAAATTTCCAATTTCCGTGGCGCTCAAATCAAACCCGGCCAAACCTGCGCCTGCACTGCCAATCGTGATCGGTATCCCGGCGGCGGCTGAATCAGGACGAATAACCGTATTGCCCGAGGCGAAATTAATTGCCCCGTTGTTATAGTCGATACCACGAGCATTAATAGTGAGATTGCGATCACCGAAGAGTGTTAGCCCGCCAGTAATGTTGGTCCCTCCATTGTCTGACGTGGTGGTCACATCGCCGCCAAGTATGTTCAGGCGGGCCCCCGCGCCTGTTGCTGAAAATGTCAGGTCGACGCCCGCCGCAGAAGGGGAAATTGCGATCGCTTGATTGTTGTTGGTTTGGAGCGTCGCAGTCGTTCCTGCCTGCACCGAAACATTCTGCGTGGTGATCGGTAGAGCTACCGACGCATCCGCCGTCACATTCACGGTGGCACCATTATTGAACGTGAGGTTCGGCGCTGTAATTGCAACCTGGCTGCCACCACCGTTATTGGTGGCAAAGTTCTGCGAACCGTCAAAACTGAGCGTCCCTGCTGCGACGACGGTGATGTTCATATTGTTACCGCCCGAGTTCGAGACGGTTCCGGCAACAACGCCGCTGCTAATCGACAGATTATTAGTGCTCTGGACCAGAATGGTGCCGGAAGGGTTACTGGTGCGCACGATACCACTATTGTTGAATGTGCTGTCGTTGACATTCAAAGTGATGTTTTGGTCGGAGGCGACGGTCATATTCTGTGAAACGGTAACCCCTGTGCCAACGGCAGCGTTATTGACGGTCACATCAAGAACAGTACCGGTCAGGTCCAGTCGGGCCGCCGCAGGAGCAGCAATCGTCACAGCACCGTTTCCACCAGGAACGACCTTCAAACCACCGCCGTTTGTCTGAATTGTTCGAGTGGACCCTCCGATCGAGTTTATGGAAAGCCCACCGGCGGCACCGTTGGCATCAAAGGTGATCGCATCGCCGGCATTGTTGACCACGTTGATTACCGACTGATCGAAGAGGTTAACCACAGGTGCACTCACATTCAACTTCGAGTTGTTGGTCACTGTTTCGGTTACCGCAGAGGCTACTGTCACACTGCCACCACGCCAAGTAACAAGATTGCCATTCGCGTCCCAGGAACCGTTACTGCCTATCGTGATTGCGCCGCCCGCTCCTGCATCCACCGTAACGGCCGTGCCGCCATTTATCGAACCAACATTGTTTATGTTCAAAGCACCGCCGCCGCTGTTTCGCAAGATCACAGCGCCACTTGTGGCTTTGAGAGAGGCACTGTTGTTTACCGTTCCTGCAACTCCAAAGTCGACGGTTATTGCGGCGGCAGTTAACTTGTTGTTATTGAAATTGCCGGTTCCCGCAATGTTGCCACTGAAAGCACCGGTGATATTGGCAACGCCATTGTTGCTAAGGTCCCCGTTTCCAGCAATTGACCAGGTCACATTGGAATCGCTGGTCAAGGTCACGTTATTACTCAGCGTTATGTTAGCAGCATTTGTCGAGACATTCACGGCTCCGCCGATGGTGCTCAAAGCTGCTCCTGCAGGTCCAGTCAACGTAATCGATCGCCCGGCAGCTGCTGCAGTAGTTAGATCAATTGTTCCACCATCGGTGCGCAATGTAGCGCCACCCGCAGGAACATTCAGCTGAAGAGTGCCCGCACCGGCTTGGCGCTGAATCAGAATGCCGGTGCCGGCATTTTTCATGGCGTAGAATTCAGAGCCGCTGGCCATGGTGAGCGCACCGGTAGTCAACACAAGCGAGGAACCCGTCGCGGTTGTAGTGACAACGTTGCCTGCGACCACTATACCCGCGGTGCCCGTAAGATTGACACTACCATTGGTGCCTGCATCGAATGTTCTGCTAGCATTGAGGTTCAAGGTTCCGTTGTTGGAGGCTGCAAAGGCAAGGTTGTTTGCTCCGGTCCCAAGGATTTGAAATTGACCTCCGCCTGTTAGTCCGATGCTACCACCGGCTGTAACGTTGGTACCTGTCAGGTTAACGGGTCCGTTGCCGAATGCCGCCAGTGTCGGCAGCTGAGCCACATCAATGTTTGCCCTGATGATACCGGTGTTATTTACACTGGCATTGCCGTTCAAACTCATGGCGATGTTGCCTGAAACATTAACGGTACCAGCCTGATTGAACGGCTGATTATTGGCGCTGATTTGAAGGTCGACTGCCCTTGGGGTTCCAGCCGTGTTATCCCAAACATTCATCGTAACGGTGGAGAGAACGCTTAGACCGGTACCGGCCGCTATGGTGACAATGTTGCCAGCCTGCGGCACAAGAAGGTCCAGCGTCGTGGGGTTTGCGGTGGCAGAACCCAGGTTTCCAGATTCGAATCGCAAAGTGGAAGCGGACTGAATGGTGATGTTCCCGTTTGTAGCCTGAATCCCGCCGGTGCTATTTTCAGGGCTACGGACAACCAGGCCGCTACCGGCGTCCTGAATGGTAACTGAAGACCCGGTAATCACTCCGTTCGGGGTTAGGACCAATAGTCCCCCTACAAACAAGAAGGCCCCGCCTTGAACAATATTGCCCGTTATCGTGCTGTTGCCGTTGATGGTGATTGAATTGTTCGATGTAACAAGCACGTTTGCTTCGATCGTGGTAGCCCCGGCACCAGTGGTTGTTATCGTTGCAGGGGCTCCGTCGAGGTTGACGATGAAATCGGGAGCAGCTCCATCGATATTATGGAAGTTAATGTTTCGGTTAGCCGCAGCGGTATCCACAAGAATGGAGCCTCCCGCCTGAGTCTGGAGGCGACCTTGATTGGCAACGCCGCTATGCCCCTGTACTACCAGGTTATTAGCCGCCGATGCTCTCAAATGAATGGCTGAATTGCCAACAGCGTTTACCGTATAGCCGTTCGTATCGAAGGTAAGCGTTGGGGTATTGATGTTTATGGAGGCGCCACTGTTGACGAAAACAAACCCGCCACCGCTCATATTGATGAAGTTGGCGGCACCAGCGCCGGAGTTCAGATTAACAACACCGGCCGCAGCACCCGGGTTCAGGTTCAGGTTACCGGTAATATTAAGGTTACTGGCGGCCTGAATTGTCAAAGCAGTCGCCCCGCCGGCACCGGATATGGTGCCCCCCGAACCGGTCAAATTAAGGTCGCCGGCAGCAGTGCTGATTTGGATGCTGCCCCCGGCCGTGGTTTTCGACACGCTGCCATCAACCATCATCGTTTGTCCGGATTGAAGAGTCCACGTTTGGTTGTTGCTGGTCGCAACAATCTGATTTGCATTGACCGTGACGGATCCGCCAGGAGCAAAATTAGCAAGACCGCCATTCAAATTAAGAGTCGTCGGAAGCGTTAGACCGACAGCTCCGAAAGTAAGATTGCCTGTTGGATCGACATTTATTTGTCCTCCTGCGGTGGTGAATGACGCTGTTTCACCATCATCAACCTGCACGAGCATGTTACCTGCATTGGTCAGCCTCAGAGTTGTCCCCGCCACGGAAGTGCTTAGTCCGGCCCCGTTTCCAAGGCTCAGATTCGGTGTTGTAATCGTAACTCCCGTTCCTTCCACAATCGTTTGCACTGCGCCGTCATTGAAGCGCACCGCGCCGGCACTAATAGATACCGAACCGTTGGTCCCGGCACCAGTCTCAGGATTGATGTTCTGATTGCCCGTGAACGTCAGAGTATTTGCAACAGTGAGATTGACCAACTTGGCACCGGCGCCGGCAGCGCTCACATCGATGGTCCCACCGCCGGTGACATTCAGATTGCCGGTTGAGCTTACAGTCACTGTGCCCGTTGCCGATGTACTACGGATGAGCCCCGAATTATTCAAAGTTCCATCGCTGAGGTTAAGGGTAACATTTCCAGTGGCCCTAATCGCGCCGCTAACCTGAATGTCGCCACCAACGCCTGATACGCTGGCTATTAGATTGCCACCATTGGCTCGCAAGGTGCCGTTGATAACAATGGCGGTGCCCGCAGCCGTGGCGTCAACGGTCATATTCCGTCCGGCGGATACAGTTTGTCCGCCATTAATCACCAGGTTCCCCGCCGCCCCGATTGCAATATCAAAGTCTCGTGAAGCAGACGATGTGTTGAAGGCGACGCCATTTGCTTCGGTCAAGAAGACATCTCTGAGGGCACCGGCAGCGGTAATAGATAGAGTTGAAGCATCGGTGCGCATTCGCTGTACTGATGTGCCGATTGATCCATTCGTGGTGCTCAGGAGAACAGATCCCGATGGTGCGCTTAGGCTAGCGTTGGCAGGATTTGTGATATCTCCGACAGTGGCAGTGAGCTGCAACGTGCCTGCACCTGATGTGCTGGTAATATCTCCGTTGAGACTAATCGCACCGGCAGCTGTAACAGAAGCGTTGCGATCTGCCGAGGAGGCATTTATGGAAACACCATTGGCTTCGGAAAAGGCTGCATCTCTGTTGGCGCCGGCCGCACTGAAAACCAGAGTTGCGGTATTGGTGAGAAGGTTATTGCCGGTTCCGCCGACACCGATATTACCGTCGGTGGTGTTGGCGCTAACTAATCCGTTTATTGACGTCAGCGTAAAGGCCCCGGATCGGGTGATCCCTCCAACTCCGTTAGCGTTCAGCGTGAGAGCACCGTTGTTGCTGGTACTGCTGACATTTCCGTTCAAGACAATCGCTCCGCCAGCCGATAACGTCAGATTGTTATTAGCGGAAGAAGCATTCACTGAGACACCGCCAGCGTCGGTGTCGGCTACGATGGCATTGCTACCGGCTCCCGCGGCTGAGATTGTGATATTGGCAACGCTTGTCTGCAAAGCACCAACTCCACCTGTTCCTATGTTGCCGTTGGTGGTTGAAAGAACGGCGGTGCCACTCGTTGATATCAGGGTGAACGCTCCGGAGCGGTTGATATCTCCAGCAGCTGTTTGCAGAGTGATAGTGCCAGAGTTGTTCGTACTGGACAAATCTCCATCTACCGAAATAACACCACCGGCAGCGACACTAAGGTTTCTGGTGGCCGACGAGGTATTGATACCAACTCCCGCAGCATCAGTGTCCGTAACGGAGGCATCCATATTGGCGCCGGCAGCGGTGATGGTCAGGTGCGCCGCGCTCGTTTGAACAGGACCGGTGCCACCAATTCCGATGTTACCATTGCTGGCGTTGAGAACGACAATACCGCCAGTTGAGGAGAGGGTGGTCCCTGCTCCGCTGCGAATGATGTCGCCAGAGCCGGCATCAATGGTGATAGTTCCACTGCCGGAGGTGCTGCTGATACTTTGAGCCAGGGTGATGCCGCCGCCAGCTTGAAGACTGAAGTCGCGATCCGCGGCGGAGACACCGTTGATTGTTATCCCGTCTGCTTCCAAAATGAAAACATCTCGATTAGCTCCTGCAGCAGTTGCCTGCAAATTCGCCGCCTTCGTTCCTAGCGCCAAAGCGCCAGACCCTATGCTACCGTCAGCGGTGCTAAGCACAACGCTGCCAGTAGCACTGATCAATTGAAAACCGGCACCTGTTCTTATGATGTCACCTGTACCAGTGACTGCTAGAGTGATAGTTCCGTTGCCGGTGCTCGTTAAGTTACCAGCAACCGCGATACCGGTCGACGCCTCAATGTTTAGGTTGCGGCTGACGCTCGATGAATTGATAGAAATGTCTCCGGTTTCCAGAATGAAAGCGTCTTGATTTGCACCAGCTACATTCAGCGTGATAGATCCGGTGGTCGTTCTTATTGCATTGACACCCGTACCAGTGCCGACACTGCCATTAGCGGTAGAAAGAATGATTGCTCCGACGCCTGCATTGGCTATCAAAGTGGCGGCCCCGGTACGAACTATATTTCCGGCACCCGTGACGGCCAGATCTATGGTCCCGGAACTTACGTCTCCGGCGATGGTTATTCCCCCGCCAGAAGATAGTTGCAAGATATTGGCTGCCCCGGCAGTCGAGGCACCAAGGGTAACGATACCGGTGTGAGTGACGATAGCGTCTCCGCCGGTGCTCAGCGTCATGGTTAACGTTCCGCCGCCCGCATTGGTCGTAAGAATCGGATTAGCCATCGAACCGGCAGAACCGACTGCAGTCAACGAGATAGTCTTGGCACCGGCACCAGTGGTGGTGATAATTCCCGTTGTGTCGGTAATTGCAGCCCCGGCATTCAGCGAAACGTTTACGGTGTTGCCGTTGTTACCAATGTTGCTTGTGCCCAGACTGATATCGGCAGCGGCACCGGATGTCGATAAGTTGACCGTCCCGGCATTCTGATTTCCCGCCACAGTTAGCGTTCCAGTCGATGCAACTTGCAGTGTATTCGCGTTGCCTGCGCTCGACGCTCCCAGACTAAGCACTCCACTGTTGGATACAAACGCATCGGTTCCGGCAGTCACATTCATAGTCAGTGTGCCCGCTCCACCGTTGGCGGTTAGCAACGGATTCGCCAAACCGCCGATGCTCGTGCCTGCTGTCAACGAAATGGTCGTAGCACCAACACTGGTTACAGTTACTACACCAGTTCCATCAGAAATGGCCGTATTGGCATTCAGAGTCACACTAGTGGTATTACCGCCAGCACCAATGTTATTGTTGCCGAGTACAATATTGGCACCGGCACCAGATGTAGATAAATTGATAGTGCCTGCATCCACATTGCCACTGAGGGTGAGCGTTCCCGTGGATGCCACACGCAGTGTATTTGCAGAGCCGGCAGTTGCAGTGCCAAGGCTCACGGTGCCCGTGACGGAGACAAATGCGTCAGTGCCGGCGGTCTCGGTCAGGGTCATTGTACCGCCACCGCTGTTGGTGACAAGAATATCGTTGCCTGCCGCTCCGATAGCACCACCGGCAACCAATGAAATGGTCTTCGCCCCGGCTCCGGTTAGAGTAATGACTCCTGTTCCATCGGTTATCGACCCGAAGGCGCTCAATGTAACTGAATTGGTGTTGCCTGCATTGCCCACGTTGAAGTTACCCAGCGCGATGTTCGCACCAGCCCCGGTTGTGGTCAAATTAACCGTCCCGGCATTGACACTGCCACTCAGTGTTAACGTTCCAGTGGAGGAGAGGCTAAATGTGTTGACATTTCCGGCGGTGCCCCCACCAAGCTTCACAGCGCCAGTGTTGGAGACATATGAATCGGTGCCTGCGCTTACCGTGAGAACCATCGTTCCGGCTCCACTGTTAGCCGTCAGGACCGGATTGACCACGGATCCAACTGCTGCCCCGGCAGTAAGTGCAATGCTCTTCGGCCCGGCTCCGGTTGTGGTAACAATTCCAGTTCCGTCAGTAATCGAGCCGGTGGCATTCAACGTTACTTGCGTAGTGTTGCCCGCATTGCCTAAATTGTTGTTGCCCAGGTCGATATTGGCACCACCACCACTAGTGGATAGATCAATGATGCCCGCGTCGGAGCTTCCAGATAAAGTAATCGTGCCCGTTGACGCCAATAACAACGTATTACCGTTGCCGGCAGTGGAACCGGCCAGACTGATGGTACCGGTGTTCGAAACGAATGCATCAGTGCCCGCAGTCAGGGTTGCAGTAAGCGCGCCGGCACCCGAGTTGGTTGTAAGAATCCTATTTCCAGCGCTACCGATGGCCGAGCCGGCCGTCATCGACAGGCTCTTGCTGCCCGCCCCGGTAACCGTAATCACTCCGCTACCGTCTGTAATCGACCGAAACGCATTCAAGCTAACGGTCGATGTGTTCCCGGCATTGCCTGTATTGAAGTTGCCCAGCGCGATGTCCGCTGCGGCACCAGTGGTCTGCAGAGCGACAGTGCCTCCGTTAAGATTGCCGGCTAACGAAATGGTGCCAGTGGAGATAACAGACAGAGTATTGGCGTTACCTGCAGTTGACGCTCCAAGACTAACCACACCGGTGTTCGATACTACGGCATCCGTGCCGGCGTTGATTGTCATCGTTAATGTTCCAGCGCCACCATTGGCGGTGAGCACCGGCGCCGGTCCCGTAAGCGAACCGATGCTGGTTGCCGCCGTCAAGGCTATCGTCTTAACGCCAGCACCGGTAACGGTAATGACTCCAGTGGAATCACTAATCGCACTGGCTGAATTCAACGTCACCGCAGTGGTATTTCCAAGATTGCCAAGGTTAAAGGTACTCAGTGAAATGTCGGCCCCGCCACCGCTTGTGGTTAGATTCACTGTGCCCGCGTTCACATTGCCACCAAGTGAAATTCCACCGGTCGAACTGACCTGCAAGGTGTTCGCATTACCTGCAGTTGAAGTACCCAACGTCACAGTTCCTGTATTGTCAACGACCGCATCATTGCCCGCAGTCATAGTCAACGTGAGCTGACCGGCGCCACTATTGTTAACTCGCACGGGATTCGCTACAGTGCCCGCATTGGTAACTGCACTGAGGTCCACGGTCTTGATTCCTGCACCAGTGACCGTAATGACTCCAGTGCCATCTGTAATCGCTCCGTTAGAATTGAGGACCACCACTGTGGTATTGCCCGCATTCCCTATATTGAAGTTACCGAGCCTAAGGGCGTTACCGGCGGCCGCGGATGACAAGTTAACCGTACCACCATTAATATTTCCCCCTAACCTCAGTGTTCCGCTTGAGGCAACCTTCAATGTGTTGGCTGCTCCGGCAGTTGACGGACCAAGGGTAACGGTACCGGTGTGAGTGACGATAGCGTCCGCACCGGTGCTCAGCGTCATGGTTAACGTTCCGCCGCCGG